>DATGJX010000142.1:0-40326 GCA_035294905.1 Vulcanimicrobiaceae bacterium
CTGCGGCTACGGCCTCTATCAATATCTGTGGGTCATCGGGCTTGCGCACACGACGCCGTTCGCATCCGCACTGCTCGCGACGCTTGCGCCGATGATCACGCTTGCCATCGTGGCCTTCGGCGGCACGGAGCTTGTCCGCAGCGGGCGTTGGCTGGGAGCGGCTATCGCGCTGTTCGGCGTGGCTGTCTTCGAAGGCGTTTTTGCGGGGCACATTACGTTCCGGCTCGGAGACGCGCTTACGCTCGCATCTGCGGCGACGTTTGCGGTGTTTAACGTGCTCACGGCGCGGTTACTCGATCGCTACACGCCCGTTGCGCTGGTCGCAATCGCAATGACGATCGGTACGCTGATCATCTTGCCAGGCGCAATCCCGCGCATGATCGCGCAAAACTGGAGCGCCGTGACACTCGCCGACTGGGGCGTCCTGGCATACGCCGTCGTTTTTCCGATCGTGCTGACGTTCCCGGTGTGGAGCTACGGCATCTCCCAACTCGGCGCGGGGCGAACGTCGCTTTTCCAATTCGTCGTACCGGTGCTCACCGGACTGCTCAGCGTCGCGCTCCTTCGCAGCCGCATCGAACCGCACCAGATTATCGGCGCCGCAGTGTGCATCGGCGGCATGGCGATCTCGCAACTGCTCGGCACCTATTCGCTCACAGCACTTTGGGCGCAGCGCACGCAAGGGGTGGAGCGCTGATGCTTCGACAGCCCTTCGACGAGCTCAGGACTTCGGCTGAGACGAAGAGAATTTGCGCTTTATGAGCAAGCGCTCTTACTACTGGTTCCTCGTGGTGCCGTTTATCGCAACGCTCGTTCCGCCGTTCTACGCTCGCCGCGGCCCGACGCTGTTCGGCTTCCCGTTCTTCTACTGGTATCAGATTCTGTGGATCGTGCTGGCTGCGCTGGTCGTCTGGTGGGTTTACCTCGCTACACGCAAGGCAAGCCATGAATAGCGGAACGGCAATCTTCATCGCGCTCGTTCTAGCGGTGACCGTCATGGGGTTTCTCGCGGCGCGCTGGGGAAACGCGAAGCTGAACACGCTCGATGAATGGGCGCTCGGAGGTCGCCGGTTCGGCACGCTCGTTTCATGGTTCTTGCTCGGCGGCGATCTCTACACCGCGTACACGTTCATCGCGGTGCCGGCGCTCGCGTTCGGCGCCGGCGCGCTCGCGTTTTTCGCAGTGCCGTACACGACGATCGCGTATCCGCTCGTCTTTTTGATCATGGCGCGCTTTTGGAGCATTGCGAAACGTCGCGGGTACGTCACGACCGCCGACTTCGTGCACGACCGCTTCGGAAGCCGCTGGCTGGAACTGGCCGTCGCCGTTACGGGCGTGCTGTCGGTCATGCCCTATATTGCGCTCCAGCTGACCGGTATGCAGGCAGTGCTCGAGCGCGTGGGAATCGCGTCGACGAACGCCTCGGCGCTCATCTTCCTCGTCGTCGCGTTCGTCCTGCTCGCGGCGTACACGTTCACCAGCGGACTGCGCGCACCCGCGATGATCGCTTTCGTGAAAGACGCGTTGATTTATCTGACGGTCATCGTCGCGCTCGCGATCATCCCGGCAAAGCTCGGCGGTTGGGCGCACATCTTCGATGCCGCGCAAGCCGCGCTTGCGGCAAAGCCGAAACCGGGATCGATCATCCTAACTCCAAATCTTTTCTTCGCCTATTCTACGCTCGCGTTCGGATCGGCGCTGGCGCTGTTCATCTATCCGCATTCGGTGACCAGCGTACTGAGCGCGAAGAGCGCGCAAGTGATTCAGCGAAACTGCGCGCTGCTGCCGCTTTACAGCCTTCTGTTGACCTTCATCGCGCTGCTGGGCTACTGCGCACTGGCCGCGCATATCTCGGTCGGCAAGCAAACCAATCTCGTGATTCCCCAGCTCTTCGCCCAGTTTTTCCCGAACTGGTTCGCCGGAATCGCTTTTGCGGCGATCGTTATCGGCGCTTTGGTCCCCGCCGCAATCATGGCCATCGGCGCCGCAAACCTCGTTACCAGCAATATTCTGCAGTCGTTTCGAGCGCGTCAAACCAGACCAGCTTCGGAGTTCGCGATTGCGCGGTACATCGCGCTGCTGGTCCTTGCCGGCGGTTTCGCGATTGCCGTCTTTTTGCGGCCGCAGTTCGCCATCAACTTTCAGCTGCTCGGCGGCGCCTGGATTCTGCAGGTTTTTCCCGCCGTGATCCTCGGATTGTACACGCGCTGGTTCCACCCGGCCGCACTGCTGTTGGGTTGGGCTGCGGGCATGGCGGCAGCGACGTGGATGGCAGTTTCGACAAACTTTGCGACGTTCTATCCCCTGCATATCGGCGGCGGTGTGCTTGCCGGTGCGAACATGTTCTATGCGTTCATCGTCAATCTCGCCGTCGCAGCCTTGCTCACGCTCGTGTTCAACGCCGTGAAAGCAAACGCCGGCAGCGATCTCACCACTGCGGCGGATTACGCGTGACGCGCCGCATCATACAACCGGAGGGCTGGGAACGTCCACGCGGTTACAGCAACGGCATCGCGGCATTGGGCGAGCAGCTTTTCATCGCCGGGCAGATCGGCTGGAACGAACGCGAGCAGATCGTTTCAACCGATTTCGTCGAGCAGACCGCGCAGGCGCTGCGCAACATCGTCGCGGTGCTGCGCGCCGCGGACTCAGGCCCCGAACACCTCGTGCGCATGACGTGGTACGTCACCGACAAGCGCGAGTATCTTTCGCGCGCAAGCGAAATCGGTGCGGTCTACCGCGAGATCATCGGCAACGTGTACCCCACGATGACGCTCGTTCAGGTGGCCGATCTGCTCGAAGACGGCGCGAAAGTCGAGATCGAAGCAACCGCGGTGCGATCGTCCTAGGGAACGAAAGGGGGTGCGACCGCAATCGCCCCGCTCCAGAAGGCCTGCGGCAAGGTGACTAGCACGCTACCGCTCGGATATGCGTATTCCATCACGTTGCCGTCGTAATTGGAGATCCAAACGTCGTTGCCGTTCTGCGTAAACGCGAAGCCTTGCGGCAGCTGATTGGCAGCCAGACTCATCGATACGACCGGTTGGCCGAAATGCGCCTTGACCGGTTTGTCGAATCCAAAGAGCGTTCCGGTGAAACCGTTCGAATACTCTTGATCGAGGATCGCGATCGTGCCGTTCGGACCGGCCGCCGCGGCTGCCGGGCCTGCAAGCGTGCCGCTTTGACTATAAAGTTTTTCAATTGCAGGTGCGCTGCAGCCGCCGCGCCAGATTGCGACGGGTTTTCCATCGCCGAACACGATGAGGTTGCCGCCGCCGTCAAAGGTGCCGTTTATCCCGGCCGCGACGAACCTGCCGCCAAGCGTCTTACAAGGGCGCGTGCTTCCGGCTGAATACAGGCTCATGCTGTTGTATCCGCCGGTGGTCGGCCGGCTGAAGATCGCGAAGTAGCCTTTCATCGGTCCCGGATGCGTATCGACCGCCACGGCGTTTGGATGACCATTCGTATCGTCGATCGACGTCGACGGCTGCGTATACGGCGGCGGATAGATCCATACCCGATACTTCGTCGAGTCGGTTACCCAAAGATTCGCGTTCGCATCGACGGCGAGTCCGCCCGCCTGAGGGACGTCGATCTCGCCTGTCTGGTTTCCGTTCCCGTCGAAGATGGAGACGAAGTCATATTGGGCGGCGAAAAGGTGGGTGACGTTGTCCGCGGCCCGGCTAACCGCCGCGAATCGCGCGCGCGCCGGAAATGCCGGCGCGCCTGCGGGAACTGCCTGCATCGAAGTGTTTTGCGAACACGCGGCGAGTGCGCAGATTGCCATGGTCGCCGTTATGGCGCGATTCAAGCGAACGTTCATCATGTACCTTCCTAGTATGCGTTGGGACTCACGGCAATGGACGTGGCGTCGTGAACCGCACGAAACGTTCCGTAATACGTCCTCGTGCCGTAATCGATGATGTTGACCGTTCCGGCCTGCGTGTACAACAAATTGTCCACTGTATCGAAACTCATCGACCCGATCTGCGGGGACGCGAAGCGAGAAAGGATGGTTCCGGCCGGAGACACGACACGAATGCCGTGCACGCCGTAAATCACGAGGTTCCCTGAACCGTCGAGCGTCATCGCGAACGCCGGATCGCCGCTGAAGAGCGTCCCGCTTCTCGAGCGCGCGGGGTATTTCTCCATCCACGTACCGCAGCACGAGCCGCCGTAGTACGTCGTGTACAGGTTGTTGCTGCCGTCCACAAACGGCGGCCCTTGCCCCGCGGGAGGTTGTTGCGGCGCGTAGATCTCGAGTGACGGCGTCGTCGCGCCCTGATAGTATTCCACGATGAGACCGTTGTAGTTCCAACTCGAAAGCGCGACGTAGATCGTGCCGTCCGGCCCAACGGCGAGCGCGCCGCCGGACGCGTGCAAACCCTTCAGTGTCAACGTCGCGGTCGGCGACGAACTGCCCGCCGCATACTCCGTAATCATGCCTTGCTTCCGGCCGGCGTTCAGCACGTAAAGCGTGCCGTTTCGATCGGTTGCAATGGAGATCGGGGTTGCGATTCCGTCGGTGATGCGCCGCAGAGGCTGCGGATTCTTGACGCCGGCCGGAAACTCGACGACCGAGTTGGTCGAGGCAACTGCCACAAAGACGGTTGGCGCGGATACGCCGGCCGCCACGAACGCCCGAAGCGTACCTGCATGTTGCGGAACGCTTTGAGCAACGCGCTGTGGGGCAATCGCAGAACCTTGCGTGGAGCATGCAGTCAAAACCGCAAAACAGAAGAGAATCCCAGTGCGCAGATGTCCAGCGTGCATGGAAAAGACTCCTTGAAGCAGGGAATGCGGATAGACGCCCACTGTAATGGATGCATGCAGTTATGAAGAAGTTGGGAAGACAAACAAAAATCCGCCGAAGCGGCGGATTTTCATTTGCGGTCGTGATGTTTCGTTCTCGCTATTGCGAGAGTACCGAACTCAATTCAGCCGAAGACCAGGTTTGATCCAGCACGTGGCGCGTCGCGACGTTCTGGAGGTTCACCGTCACGACGTGAGATGCGATGGAATCGGGCAGTGCAATCTGCGTCGCCGGGAGATACCGCGTGCCGTGGCCTGGTTGCAAGACGTCGTGCATGCGCGTGCGGAAAAATGCCTCCACCGTGCCGCTCGGGGCCTGCGCGTCCACAATGCGCTGATACTCGTACGTATGGTCGATCGAGAAGCCCGCTTGCTGCAGCGCCGATTCGACGGCCGCGCGATCGCCTTCGGACCGAAGCACGATCTGCACCGGCGTAGCGGCAATCGTGGAACGTTGGCCGAGATCGACCAGGCCGCCGACGCGCGGCGTGACGTCCAGCGTCGTAGTTGGTTGCTCCGCCACTGCCTGGACCGCCGCTGAACGCGCGAGCACGCCCGGCGCCTGCGTGCGATTCGGACAGAGCGTGTTCGCAAACGCCATGCCATACGGCACACCGAAGCCGCTCGCATTATCGTAGCCCGGCCCCGCAGTGTAAAACGGCGTCGTCGATCCGAACTCGTCATTACCGCTGACGGTGTCGATGTACGCTTTATCGTATTGGCGCGCAACGTAGTACGGCAGGTCTACCGGATTCGCGATGCCGCTGACTACGTTGCAATATTGATACACCTCGGCCATCAGCGCGGCGTATTGCGGTGAGGACCAGGACGTGCCGTTGATGAGGAACCAGCTGCCGTCGTACACGTTATCCGATTCGGCGGGCAACGAGAGGTCAGGCACATTCCGGTTCGCCGTAGAAGACTCTCCGGCCACACCAACTTGATATGTGGGCAGCGTATAGATGCCCGAAACGCCGCCGCCGCCCGCGCACTGCGTGTTGCCGCTGCAGCTCTTGTCGTTCCAAACCGTATCGCTGGTCAATGTGGCAAACGACCCGCCCGTCTCCGTGCCGCCGACGCCGATCATGTTCGGATTGCTGGCGGGCCAATTTGCGCCCACCTGTGTCGGCGGATTGCAAACGTTGCCGTTGTCGCCGCCGGACGCGATGTAGGCTATTCCCGCCGCTGCTCCTTGCGCGACGAACGAATCCTCCGGCGGATTCGGGAATTCGCAACCGCCGAACGAGTTGTTCACGACGCGTGCGTTTCCGTCGCTGTTGATCTTGCTGTACGCGTCGGCCAGATCTTTATCGCTGCTGATATCCGGAATTTCGTACACGTAGATGTTCGCGCCCGGCGCCAAGCCGGCGATCGTCTCGACGTCCAGATACGCCTCGTCCTGATCGCTCGTTCCCGTCGCGCCCCCGTCGATGGCGATCTGCGTGATTTTGCCGCTTTCGGTGATGCCGAAGGTACTGAGATACGTCGCGACGACCGATGCGTTGATCTTTGAATCCATGACGACGGCGACACCCTGTCCGGTACCGTTCCACCCGTGCTGCACCGGAAAATCGAGCCGGCTCGCGACGCCGTACGGAGTCCATCCGCCTTGGTAAATAGCGTTCCCCGTAAGTGCTCTGCCCGGACCCTGGACGACAGCGGGCGTCGGGCCGTTGATGGGCGTTTGCGTCGGAGTCGGGGTCGGCGTAGGCGGCAGACCCCCGCCCCCGCTGCTTCCGCCACCGCCGCCGCATGCGGCGAGCGACAGCGTCATCAGGAATACCAGAACAAGGGACGGTCGTCTCATCTCGGCCTCTCTAAACACGCGTGTACGCCTTTAACGCTATTTCGTCTTAGGACGTTGCAATCTCGTCTGCCGCGCGCTCCCGTAAACGAAAACGTTGCACTTTGCCGGTCTCGGTGCGAGGCAGCTGCGGCACGAATTCAATCTCTCGGGGGGTCTTGAACGGGGCGATGCGGCTACGTACGAACTCTTGCAACTCTGCAGCCAAGCCTGCGCCCGCCTTGGCTTCGTCCGCGGGCACGACGTACGCCTTCACGATGTTCGTCTGTTTCTCGGGAACGGGCTTGCCCACGACCGCACATTCGCGTACCTCGGGATGCATCAGCAGCACTTGCTCGACCTCGGGGCCTGAAACGTTGTAGCCGGCCGCGATAATCATGTCGTCCGTGCGCGCGACGTACCAAAAATAGCCGTCCTCATCTTGGCGGTACGCATCGCCCGGATAATTCCAGCCGCCCTGGACGTAGTTCAGCTGGCGATCGTCGTCGAGGTAGCGACAGCCCGTCGGTCCCTTTACGGCAAGCCGCCCGACCGAATTGCGCGGCAGCAGGGCGCCGTTTTCGTCGTGAATCTCCGCCGCGTATCCGGGGACCACGAGTCCCGTGCTGCCGCCGACGGCTTTTTCCTGCGGCGACCCGATGAAGATGTGCAGCATCTCGGTGCTGCCGATGCCGTCCAAAATCTTTATGCCGGTGCGATCGAACCACGTCTGCCAAATCGGCAGCGGCAATGTTTCGCCCGCGGACACGCACACGCGCAGCGACGAAACGTCGTACTTCGAAACCATGTCGGCCATGGCGCGATATGCCACGGGTGCGGTGAACACGACGTTTACGCCGTATTCCTGAATCGCTTGCAGCAGTGGTTCCGGCGGCGCTTTCTCGAGCAGCAGCGTCGAGGCACCGGCGTCCAGCGGAAAAAGCACTATCCCGCCCAAACCGAACGTGAATCCGAGCGGCGGACTTCCCGTGAAGAGATCGTCGGCGCGTGCTTTGAGCACATGCTTGCCGTAACTGTCGCACGTTGCCAGGATGTCGCGGTGAAAATGCATCGCCGCTTTCGGCTTGCCGGTGGTCCCGGACGTGAAGCCGATGATGGCGACGTCTTCCGCGGCGGTTTGAACGTTGTCGAACGTGCCGGGTTTGTGCTGCATGCGCTCTTCCAGATCGCCGCTGTTGAAATGCAGCGTTTGGAAACCCGGTAAGTCTTTGGAGGCGTCGTTCAGATCGCCGGCAATGCGCGCGTCGCACAACGCATGACGAACCTGCGCCTTCTCGATGATGTTCCGCAGTTCGGTCGCGCGGTAGAGCGGCATGGTGGTGACCGCAATTGCTCCGGCCTTGAGCACGGCGAACCAGCACGCCGCCATCATCGGCGTGTTCGGCGCGCGCAGCAGCACGCGGTTTCCGGGAACGATACCGAGGTCTTCGGTAAGCACTCGCGCGATTCGATTCGCCGCGCCGTGCAAATCGTCGTACGTCCAGACGATTCCAGGTGCCACGATGCAACGCCGCGAGCCGTTTCCTTCGTGCACGTGGCGATCGAGCAGCCGGTCGACGCAATTCATCTGCGCCGGATACTGCAGTTCCGGCAGCGTGAAGATCAAATCCGGCCAGCGTTCGCGCGCCGGCAAATGATCGGCGGCGAACCTATCGACGTGCGCGCTCGGCGCTGACATTTACGGACCCTCCAGGACTGAGCGGGCTATCACGATTTGCTGAATCTCACTGGCCCCCTCGTAGATGCGCAGCGCACGCACGTCCCGGTAGAGGCGCTCGGCTATCTCGCCGCGTGTCACGCCGCGCCCGCCGAACAGTTGCACCGCGGAATCGGCAGCCCGGGCAGCAGTTTCCGTCGCAAACCATTTTGCCATCGCGGCTTCGCGCGTGATGCGCTCGGCGCCGCGATCCTTTTCATACGCGGCACGGTAGACCAGCAGCGCGCTCGCATCGATCTCCGTTGCCATTTGCGCGATCTTCGCCTGCGTGAGTTGCAACGCGGCAAGAGGCGCCCCGAAAAGCTTGCGCTCTTGCACGTGCGTACGCGTTTCGTCGAGCGCGCGACGGGCGAATCCAAGCGCCGCCGCGCCGACCGTCGGTCGAAACACATCCAGCGTCGCCATCGCGATTTTGAAGCCCCGGCCTTCTTCACCTAAGCGGTTTTTCGCGGGAACCCGGCACTGTTCGAAACGTACGGTTCCCAGCGGGTGCGGCGAGATCGTTTCGATGCGCTCCGGCACCGACAAGCCCGGCGTGGATGCCGGCACCACAAACGCGGAAAGGCCTTTGCTCCCGGTGTCGGCCGTACGCGCGAACACGATGTACACGTCTGCGATTCCCGCGTTGCTGATCCACGTCTTCTCGCCGTTCAGTACGTAGGCGTCGCCGTCACGAACGGCGCGCGTGTTTATTGCGGCAACGTCCGAACCCGCTTCGCGTTCGGACAGCGCGAGCGCCATGATCGTTTTACCGGATGTGACGCCGGGCAGGAATCGTTCGCGCTGCGACTGCGTGCCGAACAGCGTAATCGGCCCGCTGCCCAGCCCCTGCATCGCGAAAGCAAAATCCGCGAGCGCATCGTGATACGCAAGGGACTCGCGAGCGATGCACAACCGGCGCACGTCGAGATCGATGCAGGCGTCGAGAAAACCCTCGCCGGCAAGATCGTGCACCCACTGCTTGACGATCGCCTCGACTTCGCTCGGCGCCGCTCGACCGCGCTCGCGGTCGTTCGACGAAGCCCTGCCCTGAGGTATCGAAGGGTCACGATGACACCTTTGAAGCCAAGCGTCGAGGTCGGCGGCGAAGCGTTGGTGCCTTTCATCGAAAAACGGCCAGCGCAAATGCGATCGATCGCGCATCGTTAATCTCCCGCGAACACGGGACGCTCGCCCGCGATGAACGCTTCGTATGCGCGCCGGAAGTCGCCGGTTTCCATGAGTTTTGCCTGTTCGCGCGCTTCCGCATCGACAGCGTCGTCGAGGCCCATGTTCCATTCCTCGTGCAGCATGCGTTTGGTGACCGCATGTGCGGCGGCCGGTCCATTCGCAAGGCTTTGTGCGAGATCTCGTGCGACGCCGAGCACGCGATCGGGGTCGTGAATCCCATTGTAAAACCCCCAAGCCAGGGCTTCATCCGCGCTCATCGAGCGCCCGGTGTACAGCAGCTCCGATGCGCGTCCGTGGCCGATGATCCGAGGCAGCATCGCACATGCGCCCATGTCGCATCCCGCCAGGCCGACGCGCACGAACAAGAATGCGACCCTGCTGCGCGCCGTTCCGTAACGGATGTCGGACGCCATCGCGAGGATCGCGCCGGCTCCGGCGCACGCCCCGTCGATTGCAGCGATAATCGGCTGCGGGCACGCGCGCATCGCCTTCACCAAATCGCCCGTCATTTGCGTGAACTCGCGCAATTGCGCCGGACCGCGCTGCGTGAGCGGGCCGATGATGTCGCGAACGTCGCCTCCCGAGCAAAAATTGCCGCCCGCACCCGTAAGGACCACGGCTTTGACGGACGTTGCCTCTTGAAGCATCCGGAAGTAGTCGCGTAATTCCGCATACGATTCAAACGTCAGCGGATTCTTGCGCTCTGGGCGATCGAGCGTCACCGTGACGACTCGTCCTTGCGTTTCGTAGCGCACGTGCGGCATGCGGGCAGACCTTTCTAGCGGATTCTGAACGGCAAATCTTCTTCGACGCTCTCGCCGGCCGAATTGCGCGCGATGACGCGCAGGTTGTAGGGACGGATGAAGATCGGCGGGACGTCGAAAACGTGCAGCGTGAATCGAAAATCGCCGTAGCCGCGGCGAGGAACGTCGATGGAAAAGAGGTTCGTGCGCACCTCGACGCTCGCGACGTTCGTCGATGCGATGATCGTTCCCGACCAGCGTTCCCCTCGCCGCGCGTCATCGCTGGAAAACCACATCGACACGATCCGCGGCGGCGCATCGCTGCGCTCCACCGGCGGGGCGGCCAAGACCGGCGCGCCCCCGAAGGCGACGTTCCGCGGAACGCTCCGAGCGTGTGGTGCGCAAGCGGCCAGCGCGCACACGAAAAGCGCGGCCGCGGCAAGGCGAGACATCGCTCAGCTAACTGGTCCCAGCATGCGAACATTTCCTGCCGCGCAACAGGCCGCCCACGCCCGCGAGGCGTAACGCTACCACGATGTTCGCCCCCGTCGAACGGAACGCGCGTTTCGATCTCGTCGTCAGCGTTATCACGCTGTGGATTTCGTGCGGGTTCTTTTTGGACGCGTGGGCGCACGGACACGTCCCGGTAGAAACCTTTTTCACGCCGTATCACGGCGTGTTCTACAGCGGGATGCTCGCGCTGTTGATCGTCGTCGCGATCTACGCCGCGCGCGGAGCAGTTCCGCCGAGCTACCGCTATCCGCTGCTCGGCATTCCGATCTTCATCGCCGCCGGCTTCGGCGATTTGCTGTGGCATCATTTTCTGGGTATCGAAGAAGGCATCGACGCGCTGCTCAGCCCGACGCACCAAGGGTTGGGCCTGGGCATCTTCTTCATTTCCGCGGGACCGATCGTGAGTGCGCTGCGCAACCGCAGCGCGCTGCGCACGCTAGCGGATCAGCTTCCGCTCATTTTCGCGCTCGCGACGTGGATCGAGCTGGTACATTTCGGCACGGCGTATG
Organism: Vulcanimicrobiaceae bacterium; assembly: GCA_035294905.1. GTDB lineage: Bacteria > Vulcanimicrobiota > Vulcanimicrobiia > Vulcanimicrobiales > Vulcanimicrobiaceae > DATGJX01. The sequence continues at coordinate 11,269 of DATGJX010000142.1, forward strand.
CATTCGATCCGGGCGCAGGCAGAATGAATGCGCCGCCGGCAATCGCGCCGTTCACGCCGGACTACCTCACCGCGATCGCGCTGGGGTATTACAAGTCCGGAATGGGCGTGCTGGTCGTCCTTTTCCAGAGCACGATCATGGCCGGCTTCGCGCTCTTCGCCGGCACGCGTTTTCCGCTTCGCCCAGGTTCCCTCACGCTGATGTATCTCCTTGGCAACTTCGCTGCCGCGGCCGCTTTCACCAACGACACGCCGCTGCTCGCGACGGTGATCGGCATGAGCATCGCGGCGGGAATCGTGGGCGATGCGATCGTCGCGCAATTGCGGCCTTCGCCCGAGCGCATCCGCGCATATCGCCTGCTGGGCGCAGCCGTACCCGCATCGTACTTTGCGACGTATTTCGTCATCACGGCTGCGGTCGAACGCGTGTGGTGGGATTGGAACGTGATGCTCGGCGCGATCATTTGGGCCGGCGTCATCGGGTTCGGCCTCACGCTGCTCTCGCAGCCGCGTTTGCAAAAGGCATAAGGATGGGCGCCGCTTTTGCCGTCGCCGCCTTTCTCGCGCACGCGGCGACGAGCTGGCGTTATGGCTACTTTCGCGACGAGCTGTATTTCATCGCATGCTCCAAGCACTTGTCATGGGGCTACGTCGACCAGCCGCCTCTCGTCGCGTTCGCTGCGTGGCTTTCAGCGCCGCTGCGCTACAATATCGTTGCGCTTCGCATTCTTCCGGTAGTAGCCGCCGGACTCACCGTTTGGCTTGCTGCTCGCATCGCGCGCGAACTCGGCGGAGGACGATTCGCGCAAGCGCTTGCTGCGATAGCAACGCTGCTGCTTCCGGCATATTTACTGCTCGGCAACACGCTCACGACGACGTCCTTCGAACCGCTTGCATGGACGCTGCTCGTGTACGCGCTAATTCGCCTTGCACGAACCGGAGACGAACGCTATTGGATCGGCGCGGGTGTCGCCTTCGCATTCGGCATGTACGGCAAATATTCGATGCTGCTGCTCGCGTTCGCGCTGTTCATCGGGCTGCTTTGCACCAAGCAGCGTCGCCTTGTGATGAGCGCCTGGTGCGCGGCGGGGGCGGCGATTGCGCTCGTGGTCATCGCACCGAACCTTTGGTGGCAGGCAGCACATGGATGGCCGTTCGCGCAGGTCGTCGTGGGCGACTTTGCGCACCGGCATGCCTTTAACACGGGTTTGCAGCTCGAATACCGCAGCCTCGCACAGAATGCCGCGGCGTTCATCCTCGAGCAGCTCGTGTACACGAATCCACTCTCCGTGCCGATATGGGTCGCCGGCTTGATCACGCTTGGATTTTCGACGCGACTGCGCGATCTGCGTTTCGTCGCGATCGCGTACGCCGTTCTGCTTATTCTGGCAATTTGGCTCGAAGCGAAGGGGTATTACGTCGTCGGCATCTATGCGGTGCTGCTCTCGGCCGGCAGCGTTACCGCCGAACGCGTGCTGACGACGAATTCGCAGCGCGCGATTGCAACCGCGGTCTTCCTTGTCTTCACGCTGCCGTTCGTTCCGCTTTCGCTTCCCATTCTGCCGATTCAGACGTTCATCGCGTACTCGCAAGCCCTGCATCTCACCGGCCGAAACGGCGCGCCCGCGCGCGTGATCCAGCCCGTGTACGCGGAAGAGTTCGGCTGGGAAGAACTCGCGGAGCACGTAGCCGCCGTGTACAACGGTTTGCCTCCGGACGTGCGGACGCGCACCGGCATTTTCGCCGACACCTATGCCGATGCCGGGGCGCTTGAACTCTATGGTCCGCGTTACGGCTTGCCGCCCGCGATCAGCGCACAAAACACATATTATCTGTGGGGTACCCGCGGATACGATGGTCGAACACTGATCGTCGTCGGCGCAACGCAGGCCGATCTCGTGCGCCGCTACTACCGCAAGATGACTCTCGTCGCAACGTACGGGCACCCGTACAAGTGGGTCGTGGAGGGGCCAGCACCGATTTATTTATGCAGCGATCCGGTGTTGCCGTTCGCGCAAATTTGGCCGCACCTCAAATGGTTCGGCGCGTAACGACGTCGCTCAGGCGGCCACGCGACGTATCGGTTTCACCGGCAGCGTGACGATCACATGGCTGCCCATGCCGGGCAGACGTTCCACTTGCACCTCGCGCGCAAGCGTCGACACCAAGAATAGCCCGCGCCCGCCTTCAGCCCAGACGTCTGCAGGCAGCGACGGCTCGTAGATAAAGCCGGGGCCGCTGTCGATGACGTGCAGCTTCATTGCATCGGCGCCAAATTCGAGCGATACGCTCAGCGGGCCCGGGGCGTGCCGTACGGCGTTGCCGGTGAGCTCCGCAAAGATCAAACCGCACATCGAAAGGTCATCATCCGACACACCGGCCCGGGAAAGGCTGCGGAAAAACTCGTCTCGCATCGTGTACGCCGCTCGAGCGTCGGCGGCTTCAAATTGCCAGCGCATTTCGCGACAGCCGAAACGCGCGGTCAGGATAGCAATATCGTCGCGAGGTGCCTCCGCGGCAATGGCTCGTTCGATGAACTGCGCCATGTTTTCGGCGTGCATCACCGCCTCCGAAGCAACGACGCGTTCGAGCGTCCGTTCGCCGTTGATGACGTCGCGCGAGATCTCGATGAGACCGTCAGTGTATAGCACGAGCATGCTGTTTTCCGGGCAGCAGATGCCATGCTGCTCGAAACGGGAGTCGCGAAATGCGCCGAGCGGTGGCGAAGGCGGCTCGAGGCGCTTCACGCTTTTGTCCGGTAAACGCAAAAGCGGTGGCGCATGTCCCGCGGAGACGTAGCGCATCTTACGTGTCTTCGGTTCGACGATGCCGATAAACGCGCTCGCAAGTCGATCGCCGGCTTCTGAAAGGAGCAGACGATTGCACACGTCGGCGATCTTCTGCGGGTGGCGCGACTGAAGGGCAGCTACGCGGATTGCCTGCCGCATCAACACCATCAGCCGCGCGGCTTCAATACCCTTCCCCGTTACGTCGCCGATGGTCAGCACGACTTCACCGCGTTCGTTCAAGAACGCATCGTACCAGTCGCCGCCGATATCCGCTTCAGTTGATCCCGGCCGATAGTGCGCGGTGATCTCCAAACCATCGACGTGTGGAAAGTTGCCCGGCAGAAACGATCGCTGCAGCGTTTCCGCAACGTACTGCTCCCGATGAAACTGCTTTGCATTTGCGACGGCAAGGCCCGCGCGCCGTCCGAGCTCGAGTGCGAACTGCAGGTCGCTTTGGTCGAATTCTTTCTCCGCGCGCGTCCGCACGAAGGTAAGCGCTCCGAAAAGATAGTTTTGGCCGGTGACGGGGACGACGATCTTCGATCCGTAGTGGAACCACCGCATGTACTGCTCGTGCTGCCGGGATGCGGCGTGCTTCATGATGACTTCATCGTCGATGTGCGGCAGGAAGAACGGCTTGCCGGTGCGCGTCACTTGCACGACGGGGTGGACGCCGAACTCTTCGACGTAGAGAATCGTCGAAACGGTTGCCAGCGCTTCTTCTTTGGTTCGATCGCGATGCGCCGACGCGGTGACGAAGAGACGATCCGATCGCTCATCGATGAGATCGAAGAGACAGATGTCGGCAAATGACTCAACGGCCAGCCTTGCAACGTTGTTGAGCGTTGCGGTCACGTCGAGCGACTGGTGGAAAATCTCGCCCGCGCGGACGAGAAGAGTCAACCGTTGTTGATCGCGAGTCTCCGCGACAAGCGCCATCCGGACCTCCCCGCTTGGCTATTCCCAAAGGTCGGCTGGATTACACGTTGTATGGATTGTTACACGTGGTCGAGCGTCGATTCCCGAGGGTCCGGCAGGACCACCTCGCGCCCGTTTTCGCCGCTTTCGATGAGCGAGACGGCCGCGTTGGCTATTTCTTCGAGCGTCGCTAATCTGCCGCCGGGGTTCATCTGCGCGAGTTGCTCGCGGGCTTGGGACGCATCCATGCCGGTGCGCGCAACGATGTTCGCTACGGCGGACTCCATCATATCGGTGTCGACGTACCCGGGGCAAATCGCGTTCGCGGTGACGCCGCTTCCCTCGAGCTCCGGAACTAATGCTCGCGTAAAGCCCATGATGCCGTGCTTGCTGGCGGTGTAGGCCGTGATGTACGGCGCGCCATACAGACCGGCGAGGCTTGCCACGTTCACAATACGTCCCCACTTTGCTGCGAACATCTCTTCGATCACCATGCGCGTGCAGAGATACGTACCGGTCAAGTTCGTACCGATGATGCGATCCCACATCGCTTTGTCGGTTCGTTTGAGGGGCGCGCCTTGCGCGATGCCGGCATCGTTCACGAGAATTGCAACCGGCCCATTCGCCGCTCTGCACGCATCGAGCGCACGCGAAACAGACGCTTCGTCAGACACGTCAGCCTTTGCGCGGAAAAAATCATCACCCGTATCCGGCGCGGAGCGGCTGACGATGCTCACATGCGCGCCTTTTTCTTTGAGCGCTCGCGCGATTGCAAGCCCGATGCCTCTTCCGCCTCCCGTGACGACCGCATGTTTGCCGGTAATCACGTATGCACGACGCTTGCCATAGGATAGACTTCTTCGCGTATGCCCGCCTTCGACGCGGGATCTTCTGCGGCAATTGCCTCGGCTGCCGCTTGATCTTCCGCGTAAAAGATCGCGACGCCCCATGATTCTTTCGGTTCCAACACGGGCCCGAATACGACAGCGATGCCTTTGTCGAGCAACTCGCGCCAGTATTGGCCATGAACGCGCATTACCGCCATCTCGTCTTCGGTGATGTCGAGATGGAACGTCGGCCGCGGCGCAAAGAGCTTCAGTAAGAACGGCTTCATATATGCGAGCTCACTTCGGCTGCGCGTGCGAGATTCCGTTCGAGCTGCGATTTGCCGGGGAGATACTGCACCGGCCATTCGATGGCGGCGTAGCCGAGTTGGGCCGCGGCGTGGAGCGTCCAGGACGGATCTGCCAAATGCGGACGTCCCAGCGCGCACAAATCGGCACGTCCGGCCGCGATGATACTGTTGACGTGATCCGGCTCGTAGATGTTTCCGACGGCCATCGTCGCGATGCCGACTTCATTACGAATGCGATCGGCGTAGGGCGTCTGGAACATGCGGCCGTACACCGGTTTTGCTTCGCGCGACGTTTGTCCGGTCGACACGTCGATGAGATCCGCGCCCGCGGCTTTGAATGCCCGCGCAATTTCCACCGAGTCATCGTCGGTGATGCCGCCTTCCACCCAATCCGTTGCCGATATGCGCACCGACATCGGACGGTCTTGCGGCCACAGTTCGCGCATTGCACGGAACACTTCCAGCGGATAGCGCAAGCGGTTTTCGAGCGTTCCTCCGAATTCGTCCGTGCGTTTATTCTGGAGCGGCGTGATGAAGCTCGAGAGCAGGTAGCCGTGAGCGCAGTGCAGCTCGAGCATGTCGAATCCGGCCGCGAGCCCCATTTCCGCCGCGCGCACGAATTCGTCACGCACGCGATCCATGTCGGTGCGGCTCATCTCGGCCGGCGTTTGGTTCTGCGGTCCGTACGGGACAGGCGAGGGCCCCATCACGGGCCAGTTGCCGTCGGGCAGCGGCTCGTCCATGCCTTGCCACATGAGTTGCGTCGAGCCTTTAGGGCCGCTATGCCCGAGTTGGAGGCAGATCTTCGCGGGCGTCCACTCGTGCACGAAGTCGACGATACGTTTCCAGCCCTGGGCATGCTCGGGCCGATACATGCCGGTGCACCCCGGGGTGATGCGCCCTTCGGGGCTCACGCACGTCATCTCGGTATAGACCAGCCCCGCACCGCCCAAAGCGCGGCCGCCCAAATGGACGAGATGGAACTCATTGGGCATACCGTCGACCGCGCTGTACATATCCATGGGCGAGACGACAACGCGGTTGCGCAATTCGAGGCTGCGCAAACGAAACGGCGCGAACATCGGCGGGGCTGGTTCGCTTCCCCGCGCGAGCCAACGTTCGATTCGCTCGACGTATGATTTATCGCGCAGGCGCAGATTCTCGTGACTGATCCGCTGGCTTCGCGTGAGCAGGCTGTAGGCGAATTGCTCTGGGGGAAGTTTCGCGTATCGCGCCACGTTCTCGAACCACTCCGTGCTGTTGCGCGCGGCGTTTTGCAGCCGTAGAACCTCGGTGCGGCGCTCGCTCTCATAACGGGCAAGCGCGCCTTCGAGCGACGGCTCCTGGTCGAGCGCCTGCTGCAGCGCGATCGCGTCTTCCATCGCCAGCTTCGTACCGGAACCGACCGAAAAATGCGCCGAGTGCGCCGCGTCACCCAGCAGCACGATCTTGCCGTTCGTCCAGTTTGCGTTGCTCACGCGCGTGAAATTGATCCAGTCGCGGCCGCGCAGGTGCGCGGAGTTTGCCATCAGCTTGTGCCCGCGCAGATACGGCCGAAAGAGGTTCTCGCAGAACGCGATCGACTCGTCCGTGCCCGCCTTGTCCAGGCCGTGGGCAAGCCACGTCTCTTCGCGGCATTCCACGATCCACGTGCTCGTGTTCTCGTCGAAACGATAGGCGTGCACGGTGAACCACCCGAAGGGTGTTTCTTCGAAGACGAACGTGAATGCATCGAGCGGCAGCGTCGTGCCGAGCCACACGAACCGGCACTTGCGTGTATCCAAGTTCGGTTGGAACTCCTGCGCGTATGTGCCGCGGACGCGGCTATTGACGCCGTCCGACGCGATGATGAGATCGGCATCACGGTACGCGTCGAGATTCGAAACTTCGCGCTCGAATTCGAGCTGCACGCCGAGTTCTTCGGCGCGGCGCTGCAGGATGTTCAGCAGCCGCTTGCGCGCAATGCCCGAGAAGCCGTGACCGCCCGAACGCAAAACGTGACCTTTGAAGTGAACCTCGATGTCGTCCCAGTGAGCGAAACTGTCGACAATCTCGTCGTGCGTTTGGCGATCGGCATTGCGCAGATTTTCGAGCGTGGCGTCCGAGAAGACGACGCCCCATCCAAACGTATCGTACGGGCGGTTGCGTTCGACGACGCGAATGCGATGCTTCGCATGCGCTTTCTTCATCAGCAGACCGAAATACAGGCCGGCTGGGCCTGCGCCAATGCACACGATGTTCACGCGTGGGCTATTGGCAGAAGCCTGGGCCGTTACATGCCGGAGTTCGCCACGTGGTGCCCGATGGCGGCCAACGCGCCGTCGCGACGCGCCGCGTCGACTTGCGATCCGGTCAAATAGGCCGCAATCAGGATTGGCGCGCCGTTGGGCGGCCATGCAATGGCGACGTCGTTCCGCGTGCTGCTCTCGCCTGTCCGATTATGCGGTCCGCCCAAACCGGTTTTGTCGCCCGCGCGCCACGCGCGTGGAAACCCGGCGCGCAGCAGATTCGTGCCGGTGGTGTCGGCCACGAGCCACGCTTCGAGTTTCGAACGCGACTGTGAAGAGAGCACGTTTCCCGTAAGGATGCACTGCAAATCCTGCAGCATCGCCGCAGGCGTCGTCGTGTCGCGCACGTCGCCCGGAATTCCCGTGTTGAGCGCCGGTTCGGTGCGGTCGAGCCGGGTGAGCGAATCGCCGAGGCTCCGTGCGTAGGCGGTCACGGCGGCTGGGCCGCCAAGCGTTTCGAGCAGCAGGTTTGCAGCCGTATTGTCGCTGTATTCTATTGCCGCAGCGCACAGATCCGAGATACTCATGAAGCCTTGAGCGACATGCTTGGTCGTAATCGGCGCCCACTCCAGAAGATCGCGTTTGCCGTAACGCACGTGGCGCGTCAGCCGCTCCTGCCCGCGGTCGGCGCGCGTAAGCACGGCGCTAACGGCAAGTACCTTGAACGTGCTGCACATCGGAAACCGTTCGCGAGCGCGGTAGGCGATGCTCCGTCCGTTGCCGGTATCGATTGCTGCGACGCCGAGACGTCCGCCCGTACTGCGTTCGATCCGCTCGAATTCAGGCGTCGCGTCATCGGCGAACGCCTTGCTTGCAAACGTGAGCGACAGCGATGCGGCGGTGCCGCCTAAAAATGCTGCTCTCCTCATTACGCCTTTCGCTTGTGAATGACGAAGCGGTTTCCCTCGGGGTCGCGCGCAAAGCACGCCCAGCACGGGGGAAACTCGTGAATCTCCGATACTTCGGCGCCCGCGTCGATAATGCGCTGCCGCACGCTTTCCACGTCGTCGACTTCGAAAGCTGCTCCCATCGATGTTCCGGGCGTTATTCCGAGTTCTTCGGCCGTACCGTCCAATGCAAAGGTCGCATTTCCGAGATCGAACTCAATCCAAAGATCGTTGAACCACTGGCCGGGCCGTAGTCCAAGGACTTCGCCGTAAAACTGCCGCGCACGCGGAACGTCGCGCACGTAATACGCGACGAAGGCCAGCTCGTTGATCATGTCAGCTCAACTCCACATCGTAGTCGATTGTGACCGGCGCATGGTCGGAGAAGCGTTGCTCGCGGTAAATCGAGGCGGAACGAACGAGGTGACGCAGATCGGGTGTGACGAGATTGTAGTCGATGCGCCAGCCGTTGTTTCGCTCGAACGCGTTTTGAAAGTTCGACCACCAGGTGAACTGCCCGCGTTCTTGGTTCACGACCCGAAATGCATCCACCCATCCGAGTTCCGAGATGACGCCCTCCATCCACGCGCGCTCGTGCGGAAAGAACCCGGAGATGCGGCTGCAGCGCACCGGATTATACACGTCGATCTCTTTCCGTGCGATATTGAAATCTCCGGCGATGATGAACGAGCGCCCGTTCCGGCGCAGGCGGCGAAGCTCGCCGTAGAACCGCTCCATGAAGGCCTCCTTCACGACCTGCCGCACGGGGCCCATCGCGCCTGAAGGCATGTAGAACGAAACGATGCTCAACTGCTGGTAATCGAACTGCACCCACCGGGCTTCTCGGTCGTATTCCGGCCAACCCAAACCGCGAACGATGCGCTCGGGTTCTTTTTTCGCATAGATCGCGACGCCGCTATACCCCTTCTTCTCCGCATCGAGAAAGACGGTGGTGTAATGGGAAACCGCAGCCGCCTCAAGCGGCAGTTGGTGCTCCTGCGCTTTCGTTTCCTGAAGACAGACGACGTCGGCGTCCTGCGCGTGCATCCATTCGTAAAAGCCCTTGCGCGCCGCAGACCGGATGCCGTTACAATTGAGCGTAACGACTTTGAGCACGCTAGCGTTTGCGCACGACCATGAGACCATCGCCGATGGGAAGCAGGCTTGCGTCGACGCGCTCGTCGACGCCGATTTTTTTATTGAGCGCGCGAAGCGCCTTCGTATCGGGATCCTGCGTCGATTCTTGAACCACCTCGCCGCTCCACAGCACGTTGTCGATGGCGATGATTCCGTTCGGACGCAGCAGTCGCAGACATCGTTCGTAATACGCGTCATAGTTCGACTTGTCGGCGTCGATGTAGGCGAAGTCGAAGTGCCCCTCTTCGCCCGACGCGATGAGTTCATCGAGTGTTTCCGTAGCCGGCGCCAGATACAGATCGATCTTACCGGCGACGCCGGCGCGCTCCCAATAGCGGCGCGCGATTGCCGTGTACTCTTCGCTCACGTCGCAGGCGACGATTCGACCGTCGTCCGGCAGCGCGAGCGCCACGCCCAGTGCACTGTAACCGGTGAAGACGCCGACTTCAATGCAGCGCCGGGCAGCGACCAAGCGCACGAGCAGTTGCAGGAACTGCACCTGATCGGCGCCGGTCTGCATGCCGGCTCGCGGGTTCTTGGCGGTTTCTTCGCGCAAATCGCGCAGCACGGGAAGATCGCGCAGCGTCATGTCGTCGATATACCGCTGAATCTCCGGGGGAAGAAATGCAGATCTAGGTGCCATAATCCCCTCGACAGGCTCGGGGCCGTTCGACTCGCTTCGCTCGCGCGCGGTCGTTCGATACCTCACGATGACACATCATTACCTTCCTCTTAGCATTTCGCGAGCGCAGTTCCAGCCGGGCGCTCCCATTACCCCGCCGCCGGGATGCGCGGCGGACCCGCAAAGGTACAAACCTTTGAGCGGCATCTTGTAACTCGCGTAGCCCGGAACCGGCCGGAACATGAACAGTTTGTCCAGATTCATCGCTCCTTGGAAAATATTGCCGCCGGTCAGGTTGAACGTCGCTTCCAAGTCTCGCGGCGTAAGAATCTGACGGTCGATGACCGAGTCCTTGAAGCCGGGCGCGTAGCGCTCGACGACGTCGAAACAGCGATCGGCAAACGCATTTTTCGCCGCGTCGTTCCATTCGCCGTTCTTGATTTCATACGGCGCGTATTGCACGAACATCGACATGAGATGCTTGCCTGCAGGCACGACCGTGGGATCGACCGATGACGGCATCGTGCACTCCACGACCGGTTCGGCCGATGGACGTCCGTATTTTGCGTCGTCGTACGCGCGCTCGATGAAGTCTTGATCGGGGCACAAGTGCACGGTGCCTCGGTGCTGCGGTCCCGGTTCATGTCCGGGAAGCGCCGTAAAGCTGGGAAGCCGTTCCAGCGCGACGTTGATTTTCGCGGAAGCGCTTTCGTAGCTTATGCGGTTCACCGCCTCGCGGAACGCCGCCGGAATCTCGGCTCCGTCGAGCAACCGATTGAAGGTGACGTTGCAGTCGGCGTTGCTTGCCACGGTCTTCGCGCGAATTTCATCGCCGTTTGCGAGCACGACGCCGCCGACGGCGCCGTTCTTCGTGAGAATTCGCGCTACTTCGGTTTCCGTGCGAATTTCGACCCCGAGATCCGTTGCGGCTTTGGCGAGCGCTTGCGTAAGGCCGCCCATGCCGCCTTTGACGTACGCCCACACGCCGCGCTTGCCGTTCGTTTCACCCATGACGTGGTGGAACAGCACGTAGGCCGTTCCCGGCATCGACGGCGATGCAAATGCGCCGATGATCGCATCGGTTGCGAGCGTCGCCTTGAGCTCTTCACATTCGAACCAACGGTCGAGAATCGGACGCGCCGCGCCGGTAAGCACCTCGAGCGCTTCATCGATACCGTCGCCGAGTTTCTTCGCGTTCTTGCCCAGTGCGGCGAGCTGCAGAAAATCGCCGACGCCGGGACGCACGACGTTCGGCGGGATCTGCACGAGCGTCGGCTCGATGACTGAGGCGACGCGCAGCAGCATCTCTTCGTACTTCGGATAGTTCTGCGCGTCTTTTTTGCTGAATTTGGATATCTCGGTGACGTTTTGCTCCGGAGAACCGCCGAGCATCAAGTATCTGCCGTCCAGGAACGGAGAAAACGACGCCGGATCGCGCTCGATGAGCTCGAAGCCGTAATCCTTCAGGCGCAGATCGCGAATGATCTCGGGGCGAAACAGGCTGTTGACGTATGCCGCCGTCGACACCTTGAAGCCCGGAAACGTACGCTCTTCGCTAACGCATGCGCCTCCGACGATGTATCGGCGTTCGAGCACGAGCACCTTGCGTTTCGCGCGCGCCAAGTAGCACGCCGTTACGAGACCGTTGTGTCCGCCGCCGACGATGATGGCGTCGTAAGTTGATTGCATACCTCTCCTTTGCGCCGTCCTCCGAGAAGATAGACGGCAACGCCGCCACCCAAAACGAGCGCGGTCAAACCAAGAATCTTTATGACGGCAAGAACCTTATTCGGATCGTCGTCCGAAGGAAACGCCGCGAGCACGAGCGCGCTCACAGTCGTAAAGAGGCCGACTATTGCCACGGTGATGACCGTAAACCTTCCACCGGACAGCCGCAGCGCGGACCCGAAGACGAAGAGAAACGGAATCATCGTAATGAGGACAGTCGAGCTGACCAGCACGTCGTAGGCACCTTTCACGGTCGTGCCGCCTTGCCCGAGGAAGATGAAGATCGCCGCAATGCCCGCTTGTGTGAGCAATGCTGCAACCGGCGAGCCCCAGCGCGGATGCATACGGCCGAAGGCAGGCGGCAAATAGCGATCGATGCCGGCAACGAACGGAATTCGCGCGACGGAACCAAGCCATGCGCCTGTGCTGCCCAAGCAACTGAGCGCAACGAGAATTGCGGCAACCGGCGTCAGCCAAAACCACCCGATTTGCGCGGATACGCGCGCGATGGACTGCATCACGCCGTACAACCCGCTCACTTGATGTGCGGGCATCGCAATCAGCACGCTTGCGGTTCCCAAGATATACACGGCGGCAATCGCCGGAACCGCGATAGCTAGACCGCGCGGAACCGTGCGCCGAGCATCCTTTACTTCTCCGGCGACGAACGGCACCGATTCCGCGCCGGTCCACGCAAACGCGATGACCGACCAGAAGATGACGTCTTTGAGCTGAACGCTCGGCCGTACGCTCGCCATGTCGATGCGTGTCGCCGCGCCGAACTTGAACCATGCGAAGAGGCCGAGTCCGATGAGCAGCAGCGTGACGATCCAGCGGCTCAAGGCACCCGCATTGTTGAGCCACTTCGCAACGTCGAAGCCAAGCACGTTGAGCAGCGTCGCGAACGCGAAGCCGCCCAGTGAGAGCGCGACGAAGTATGCGGGCGAAGCCGCTTGCGCGCCGCTCCCCCAGATGAACAGCGCGTTGCCCGCCATGAAATACAGCAGCGCGGGGAAATACGGCAGGTTGCTGCACCAATACGTCCATCCGGTGATAAACCCGGCGAAAGGCCCGAATGCGCGCTTGCTCCATACGTACATCCCGCCTTCCTCGGGATAGCGCGACGAGAGATACATGACCACCACCGCAAGCGGAACGAACATACCGGCTGCGCCGATGAGCCACACCGGCAGCGAACTGGGGCCGGCCGCAGCGGCAGTTGCGATCCACTGCAGATTCGTGCACGCGACCAGAAAGAACAGCGCAACGTCGACCAGACCGAGGCTTCTGCGCAGCTGCATCACACCATGTACGTTTTCGGCGGCGCCTGCATGCGGAGAATCCCGCGATCGATCGCGAAGTGCTCGATGCCGCTGTTCGTGCGGCCGTCGATTGCCAGATCGCTTAGGATTCTCCCGATAACCGACGCAAACTTGAACGCATGGCCTGCACCGATTGCAACGTGCACGTTCGGATGTTCCGCAAGCGTGTCGATGACGAAGTCACGATCGGGAGTCAATGTATACAGGCACGTTTTCACAAGATGCTCCGGGCCAAGCGCACCCGGAAGCACGTGCGCAACGAATTCGCGTACGCGCTGCGTGATATCGGAATCGGGATCGAATCCGCGCGTGTCGGGATCGACTGCTTTGCCGCCGGCATCTTGGGTGACCTTCACCGCAGGCTCACCGAAAACCGGAAAACCGTAGAACGACGGATCGTCCATCCAAATCCAAACGGGAAACGCCGAAGGGTCGAACTCGCGCAGATCCCTCGGCACGAAATACATGGCTTGCTCTTTGGTCACTTCGAGCGGAATCGAGACGTCGAACCACCCGAGCGCGCGCGCACTCCATGGACCGGCAGCGATGACGAGCGACCTCGCGCTGTAATGCTCGCCGCTCTCCAGCGTCACGACGATCTCGTGACCCGTACTTTGAATCGCGCGCACGGGCGCGCGCCCAAGCAGCCGCGCTCCGAAGCGCTCCGCGAGCAGTTGATGCGCCGCCGTGGCGCGCTCCGCCGCGACGAATCCGCCGTCCGCTTGAAAAAGGCCGCGCACGTCTTCGGCGACGTGGAACTGCGGAAATTCGCGCCGAATTTCCGACGCATCGAGCCACTCGAACGGTACGCCGCAAGCACTCATCGCGTCCGCATAGCCTTCGAGCGGTATCGCGCCGTCTTGCGGTCCCAGGTCCAAGCCTCCGACTTTGTGGACCAGTCTGGCACCGCTGTCGGCTTCGACCGCGCTCCACGCTGCATACGCTTCATTCGCAAGCTGCACGTACTGCGGCGCGTGATAAGAAAGGCGAATGATCCGCGTGTGGTCGTGCGATTCGCCGCGCGCGTGACCCAGTTCGAATTGTTCGACGCCCAGCACGCGTGCGCCGCGCTTCGCGAGCCAATACGCGGCGCCGCTGCCGATGCCGCCCAAACCTAAAACGATGACGTCGTGCTCAGAGCCCATCGCTATTCATCGCCGAGTCTGCGCGCGATGTAGCGCCGAATGTCCAGACTTGCGTCTTCCATCGGCGCATAGTATCCGAACTCGAACGCGCGGCTGGTCATTCCCGCTTGCACGCGCTCGCAGATATCCCAGTCTTGCCGGTTGACCAAGTCCCAAAATTCCACGGCGTCCGACGGATCGAACGCGGCCCGGCTCATTTCGTCCGGGTGAAACAGGAAATCGCAGACGATGCGCGTCCGATCCGGGCTCTGCGGCCAAAGCGTGAATGCCGCGACGTGATCTGCGGATAGGCTGAGCATGAAATTCGGGTAGATGAGCTCGCCGTTGTGACGCACGCGCTCGTCGTCGTTCAAATTCGCAAACGGTTTGCGCGTGGTCGTCCCGCTGAACGTAAACGTGAAGGTTCCTTCGCGCTGCGGAATCCCGCTATCCCAATCCAAACCCGCACCGCCCCTGGCAAACGCCGGAACGACGCGGCACAGTTCGGGGTGCACGCCCGCGCAGTGATAACACTCGTTGTAGTTCTCGAGCAGCACTTTCCAATTCGCGGCGACGTCGTACGCGATTGTGCGCGCGGTGCGCAGTTCGTGAAGCGGATACCGAGCGAGCCGCTGCGGAATGCGCCCGAGCTGATCCGCGAGCGTTTCGCCGGGCTGAATCGCGCGCCGCGGATCGAGATGCACGAACGCAAAACCGCCCCACGTGTCCACAGCGACGGCGTGCAAACGGCGCGCACTTTCCGGAATGGCCTGCATCGGTACGAACGGCGCGCCCGCGAGCGTCCCGTCCAGGCGGTAGGTCCACGCGTGATACGGACAGCGGATGCCGCCCTGCAGACGTCCCTGACCGCAGAGCAGCCGGCTTCCGCGGTGACGGCAGAAGTTCAGATGGGCGTACAGCGCACCCGCGCGCCCGCGCAGCAAAATGACGCTCTCGCCGGCAATGTCGATGACTTGGAAATCACCGGTCGCGGAAACGCGATCGGCGCGTCCGACGCATACCCACTGGTCCCAGAAAATCGCACGCTTCTCGCGCTCGAAGAACGCAGCGTCGAGATACGCCGCGCGCGGGAGGGAGCGCTCGAGGGCCTGCACCGTGACATCGCCCATCGTATGATTCCTTCGAATAAATCGAGCATCGAGCGAACGGTATTCGGTATTTTATTCGGCTTTCCCGACATATCGTCGCTAAGCCACTCTAATCTCCGAATATTTTTTGGTGCGGCAAGGGGTTCGTCGGTCCGGGAAGCGAACCCTCCGGCCATCAGACAAAAGTCGCGAGGCACGATATGACGACGTTCTTGAAACCGAGCGTCACCGGCGGCGCGAAAACGCTGCCCGCGCGGTGGTACACCTCGCCGGATATCTTCGCGAAGGAACGCGAGCGAGTTTTCAGCCGGCACTGGATATGCGTCGGCCGATTGGAACAACTCGAGCGTCCGGGCGATTTTTTCATCGCGCAGGTCGCGGGCGAAAGTTTGATCGTCACAAAAGATACGAACGGCCGCGTGCACGCGTTTTTCAACGTCTGCCGTCACCGCGGCACGCGCATTTGCGAGGCGCCGAACGGGCATTTCACCGGCTCGATTCAGTGCCCGTATCACGCGTGGACGTACGGCCTGGACGGCTCGCTCATGGTTGCGCGAAACATGGAAAACGTTCCGGATTTCGATCGCACCGCCTATCCTTTACACGAAGCGGCAGCCGCATCGCTGCACGGATTCGTGTTCGTTAATCTTTCCGAGCAGCCCGAACCGTTCGACGAAACCTTCGCTCCCCTCGCGCACCGCTTCGGCGACTGGCGCATCGAGACGCTGCGTTCGGCGCGTTCGATCGCGTACGATCTGAATTGCAATTGGAAGCTCGTGTTTCTGAACTATTCCGAGTGCTACCATTGCCCGATCGTGCATCCGCAGCTCGAGAAACTCTCACCATCGGACAGCGGCCGAAACGATTTGAGCAGCGGACCGTTCCTCGGCGGCTACTCCGTCCTGCGCGATTCCGCGGAAAGTTTGACGACCTCGGGCGCAAGTTCGCGTCCGCCGCTCGGAAACGTTCGCGAAGACGATCTCAATCGCGTGTACTATTACACGATCTTTCCCTCGATGCTGCTCAGTCTGCATCCCGATTACGTGATGGTGCATTACATGCACCCGCTCGCGGCGGATCGCACCCGCGTTGTATGTGATTGGTTTTTCGATCCGGCGACGATCGGCGATCCGCGCTTCGATCCGTCGGATGCCGTTGACTTTTGGGATATGACCAACCGCCAGGATTGGCACGTGAACCAACTCACGCAGTTGGGCATGAGTTCGCGCGCATATACACCCGGCCCGTACGCAGATGCTGAAGGACTGCTCAGCGCGTTCGATTCGTACTACCTGAGCGTTATGAGCGCCTGATGATCACGGCGATCGCCGCAGCACTCTTCTCGCAACTCGCGTGGCGGCAAGTCGGACCCGCGGCTGCGGGCGGGCGCGTTGCAGCGGTCGCCGGCAGCGATCGCGATCCTGCGCTGTACTACTTCGGTGCCGCCGACGCCGGCGTGTTCAAAACGACGAACGGCGGACTGTCGTGGCAAAACGTGTGGCCGCGCGGCGCAGTTGCGGCAATGGGCGCGATTGCCGTAGCGCCCGGCGACCCGCAAACGGTGTGGGCCGGTACGGGCGAATCCGCAGTGCGAAACGACGCGTCGTACGGCGACGGCGTTTGGGTTACACGCGACGGCGGTGCGCATTGGCGTAATGCCGGCTTGCCTGATTCATATGCGATCTCCAAAATCGTGATCGATCCGCACGATCCGAAACGCGTCCTCGTCGGCGTCCTCGGCAATCCGTTTCGCAACACTGCCGAGCGCGGCGTGTATTTGACGACCGACGGCGGTCTGACGTGGCGGCGCACACTATTTGCGGGACCGGCAAGCGGCGTGAGCGACATGGACGCCGACCCGCGCAATCCGCGCATCGTGTACGCCGGCATCTGGCAAATTCGTCGCAAACCGTGGACGTTCACGAGCGGCGGCCGCGACGACGGATTGTACAAATCGACGGACGGCGGTATCACGTGGCGTCGTTTACGAGGCGGCGGCCTTCCCGCGGGACTGATGGGCCGCATCGGCGTGGCCGTCGCGCCAAGCGACCCGAAACGCATCTACGCGCTGATTCAATCCAAGGCGGGACTGCTCTGGCGATCCGATGACGCCGGCGCGCACTGGCGACTGCTTTCAAAAGACACCCTCATCGATCAGCGGCCATTTTATATGAGCCGGCTGGTCGTCGATCCCACGAACGCAAATCACGTCTTCTTCGCCTCGGAGAATCTCATCGAGACGCGCGACGGCGGAAAGACGTTTATCGACGTCTCACAAGCGCTTCACCAGGACCATCACGGCTTTTGGATTTCGCGCGACGGCAATCGGATAATCGAAGCCGACGACGGCGGCGCTCCCATTTCGATTGACGGCGGAAAAACGTGGGATTGGCGCTACAACGTCGTGCTCGCGCAAACGTATCACCTCGGATACGACGATCAAAACCCGTACACCGTGTGCGGCGCTTTTCAGGACAACGACTCGTTCTGCGGGCCGTCGAACTCGCTCAATCCGCTGGGCATCGTGCAGAGCGACTGGCGCGACGTCGCAAACAACTCGGACGGCGTCGCGGTGTGGCCGCAGCCCGGTAATCCGTCATTGATTTGGAACGAAGGCGTCAACGAACTCAACGGCCAGCTCGGCATTTACGACATGCGCTCGCGCCAGAACTACGACATTACGCCGAGCGTCACCGATACGAACGGCCGCGGCCTCGCGGGAATTCCGTACCGCTTCAACTGGGATGCGCCGCTCGCGTTTTCGTCTACCGATCCGCTAGAGGCATACTTCGGCGCGAACGTCGTCTTTGCGACAACCGACAGTGGGCGGACGTGGCGCGCAATCAGTCCGGATCTCACGCGCAACGATCCGAGTAAAGAGCAGGCGGCGGGCGGCCCGATCAATACCGACGTGTCGGGCGCGGAATTCTACGACACACTGCTCGCAATCGCGCCTTCGCCGCTCGATGCGCGCGTCATATGGACCGGCTCCGATGACGGCGTGCTCTCGCGAACGGCTGACGGCGGCGCGCACTGGCGCAACGTTTCGCCACCCGGGGCGTGGGGCCGAATCGAATGCGTCGAGGCGTCCCGCGTCTCGGCAAAACGTGCGTATGCCGTCGTAAATCGTCGTTATCTGGGCGATCGCGCGCCGTATATCTACGTGACGGACGACGCAGGCGCGTCGTGGCGCCGCATTACCACGGGATTGCCGAGCGACCAGTATGCGCATGTCGTTCGCGAGGATCCGGTAAACCCGAACGTGCTCTACGCCGGCCTCGAACAGGGCGCGTGGATGAGCGCGGATCGCGGCGAGCATTGGCAGAGCTTGCAGCTGAACATGCCGTCCGTTGCAATTTACGATCTGCTGGTGCATCCGCGCGAACGCGACTTGATCGCCGGAACGCACGGGCGCGGTATTTGGGTTCTGGACGATCTGACGCCGATCGAACGCGTTGCCCGCAACGACCCGCCAGCCGCACCCGTGCTTTTCCCAATTCGCACCGCGTACACGTGGTATCAATGGTGGACGGATCAGTACGGGGATCACGACACCAGCTGCTGCGTACCCGCAGGCGTCTACGCCGGCGGCAATCCCGACTACGGCGCGATTCTCTCCTACGACCTGCCGAAGCCGGCGGCAAAGAAGCCGTGGATAGAGGTCCTCGACGCGCGCGGAAACCTCGTGCGCCGTATCGCCGCGACAAATTACGCCGGCGTCAACCGCGTCACGTGGAACTTGACTGCCGCGCCGCCGATTCCGCTGAAAAACGCGCGCGCATGGGACGCAGGTCCTTCCGATGGGGCGACGGTCGTACCCGGGCGCTACGTCGTTCGGCTGCGTGCCGACGATATCACCGAAGAGCAACCCGTGACGGTCGCGGCCGATCCGCGCGCGCCATGGACGCAAGCGCAATACGAAGCGCGGTACGCTTTCTTGAGTTCGCTGAACGCGCAATTGTCGGACGTCGACGATGCACTGAACCGTCTGGACACCCTGAGCGCTCATGCAACCGCCTCGCTGGCGCACGATATCGCGGCGGTTCGCTCACGATTTACCTCCGGCGTCGTTAATTCAGAAGACGACCTGTGGATGCCGGATCGCGTGCGGGAGCGTTTGATGATTTTGCAAAGCGACGTCGCCCTCTCGCAGGGGCCGCCGCTTGCGCCTCATCTGCGTGAGGCCGCAGCCATTCGTGCTGAATTCCACACGGCGATGGCCGCATATCATTCGTTTCTTGCCGCACATCCGCTTTCGCCAAGGGAGAACGACAAATGAAATCGATCGCTATCGCCGCGCTGACAGCATGCGTGCTACTCTCCAACGCCGTCGCGCTCGCCGGAACGACCGGCTCCCTCGTAGGGGTAGTTCGCGACGCGGGTTCATTCGCGCCGATTGCCGGTGCGCGCGTCACTGTGCTCAGCCCGGCGGAGCAGCAGAGTACCGTGACGGACGCGAGCGGACGGTTCGCATTCGTTTCCCTCCCGCCCGATACGTACACGGTCTCGGCAGAGAAGGTGGGATACACCAGCGTCTCGTTGGCCGGCATCAGCGTGTTTGCGGACAACCAGCAGACGCTGCAAATGAGCATGCAGCCGACGCTGAAGACCATCGCAAACGTCACGTCGCGCGCCGCCGGATCGCTTGTGCGTCCAGGCACGACCGCCGACGTGTATTCCGTCAACGCGGCCTCGCAGGCGCGACTGAGCGCGCTCGGCGGCGGCGGTAATCTCAACAGCGCGTTCTCCGCGATCGCGAGCGTTCCGGGCGCGTACGTTCCGACGAATCAATCCGGATACTTGCAGGCTGTCCATGTGCGCGGCGGTGATGCGTACGAAGTCGGATACGAATTCGACGGCATTCCGGTCAACCGCGCGTTCGACAACTATCCGTCGAGCGCGCTCGGGTCGCTGGGGCAACAGGAACTGCAAGTGTACACCGGCGCGACGCCTGCGAACGCCGAAGCGCAAGGCCTGGCGGGATTCATCAATCAGGTTATCAAGACCGGTACGTATCCGGGCTACGGCAGCGCGGATCTAACCACCGGTGCGCCGGCGTTCTATCACAGTTTGAACGTCGAGGCCGGCGGTGCTTCGCCGAACCGGCTCTTCAGCTACTACGTGGGTCTGGGCGGCTCGAACAAAGATATCCGCTACGTCGATCAATCCGACGGCACATCGTATGCGAGCCGGTTCGGCCCGATTCTCGGAACGTGCTTCGCTGGTTTGCCGAACCTCGGAGTGTTCTCTTCGTGCTATACCAACGGGCAGCCCAATGTCGGACTCCAGGAGAGTCCCGGCTGGATTCTCGGGCCGATTCCGTACGGCAACGACGTCGCCAATTTGATGCTGCGCGATACCGTGGTCAATCTGCATTTCGGAATCCCGCACAAGCGCGACGGCGGGCGCGACGACATTCAACTGCTCTACGATAACGAGTCGATTCAGAGCGCGCTCTACAACTCCGGCTACGACATGGGTATACCGTCGAATCCGAACGATCCGCTCTTCGGCGATTTCAGCAACGCGTTCCTCGTGCCGTTCTATTCGGACTACTACACGTACACCGGTCAGACCGGCACGCTGCTGCCCGCGAATTACGCCTCCCTCGTGCAGCCGTATCTCTTTCCTTCGTCGCCGCAGAACCGCGCATTCGGCATGCAGATTCCGCTCGACGTACGAGACGTCGGGTACAACGACCAGGCGATAGCGAAGCTGCAGTATCAAAAGAATTTCGGATCGGACTCGTACCTTCGCCTATACGGATACACGTACTACTCCGATTACATCGGAACCGGACCCGTATCGACGTACGAGTTCACCGGCTTCGACTCTAACGATTACGAACTCAGCGCGCATACGCGCGGCGTGAGCGCAACGTTTGCCAAGCAGTTCGGTCCGAACTTGCTGCAGGTCGAAGGGTCGTACACGACCGCCGATGCGATTCGCATGTACAACGAACAGCCGTACGGCGCGTTCGGTGCGGCTTTCAATCCCGAAGACAACTTCGCCGTGCTCGTGAACCCTGCCGATCTCGCCCACGGCGTTTGTTACACGGCGCCTTCGGCAGGCACGGTCGCGACGCCGGCGAGCTGCAGTCCGTCGGCGGGCCTGGCGACGTTCGCGTCGCTCGGCGGCATCGGGTCGGGCAGCGCGCTACCGCCCAATCCGGCGTCGTACACTTGCGGCGGAAACCCCTGCGCGTTTTTCGTCGGCGGTAACGGGCAATACGGCGAATACAACGACGTTCTACCACGCTTCACCGGCTTTTCAGTCACCGATCAGTATCAGCCTACCGACAAACTGACGATCAATGCGGGCCTGCGCCTCGACCGATACGACTTCAAAGGCGATAACACGGATACGGGCCCGGCGCGCACCTTCTGGTTCAACTCGTTCAATTACGACACGTGCTACGACACGCAGAATGCAACGCTAGTGGACAAAGGCTTAGCCGTCGGCAGCAGCTGCTCGACATTCGGACCGCAGTACGTCGATTTGATAAGTCCCAACGGCACGCCGAATCAGTATACGCTGCTGAATACGCCGAGCCAGGAATACATCTACAACATTTTCGAGCCGCGCTTCGGCATCACGTATACCGTCAATTCCGACACGGTGCTTCGCGCGAGCTTCGGCCGCTACAACGAACAACCGACGTCGGCCTACGAACAATACGACGCACTGCAAGCGAATTTGCCGGCGCTTTTGAGCGGCTTCTACTCGCTCGGTTTCCGCACGCCCGGCCATGACGTACGCCCGCCGATCAGTTACAACACCGACTTTTCGATCGAGCATCACTTCCCGGGAACGAGCGTCTCGATCAAGCTCACGCCGTTCCTGCGGCAAACGCACGATGAAATCGAGAACTTCTACACCAGCACGAAGGCCGGCATCATCTCGGGACTCAACGCCGGAAACCAAACGTCGAAGGGTTTCGAACTCGCGCTCACCGCGGGCGACTTCAACCGCAACGGCCTCGCAGGGCAGTTCTCGTTTGCCTACACGGATTCGTACGTAAAATACTCGACGCTGCCGAACGGGCAATCGCTGCTCTCGCCGATCAACGCCGACATTCAAGTGTATAACGCGTACACGTCCTACTGCGCGGCTCACCCGTCGAGCACTCCAAGCAACGAATGTTATACCGGTCCCGGCGGCGTTGCGAATACGACGAACGGCTTGACGGCAGCACCGTGCTACACGGCCGCCGGTGCTCCTGACGCGGGCTGCGCCGCCGGCGACGTCGGCAACCCGTATTGGAATTCCCCTCCGCAGCCGCTGCTCGATCCGAACGGTGCGTATCCGCCCTTCTCGATCAACCCCGGCGGCATCGGCACCGGCGTGAACGCGTACAACTACCCGTACGTCGCGTCGCTGATTCTTAGCTACAAGCACGACAAGTTTTCGATTTCGCCGGCGCTGCAATTCGTAGCCGGTAACCGCTACGGCGCACCCGAGACGACGCCGGGCATGGACCCGGCGGCGGGGTGCAGTCCGCTCGCAACGCAAGTTCCGAACGACCCGCGCTATCCGTACGGTGTTCCGGGTGGTTCGGAGTATGACGCGGGCACTTGCGCCGGGAGCTTGGTGATTCCGGATCCGTATACAGGCAAGTTCGATTCGCTCGGCGGGTTCCGCGAGCCGGCTCAGCTGCTCGGACATCTGCGCATCTCGTACGACGTATCGCCGAAAGCCACGCTGACGCTAACGCTCGCGAACTTGCTCAGTACCTGCTTCGGCGGCCAGCAGACCGCGTTTACGTATTATCAGACCAATAAAGTCTGCAGCTACACGAATCTCGCCGACTTCGTATCGCCGGTCGGCAATCTGTACAACCCGGGCGACAACGTGCAGGAGTTCCTTCGCTATCCGTATGAACCGTCTTTCGGAACGTTCAACGACCAAACCAGTTCGCTCGGTATGCCGTTTACTGCGTACTTGTCGCTGCAGATTAAACTCTAACAGTTGAAAGCGATTCAGCTTGTGAGAGCAGCGCTGGCGCTGCTCTCACCGATCATGCTCACCGTCGCCGTGCCGTTCGCAAACCGCGTCGAGCCGCGCGTCTTCGGATTCCCATTTTTGCTCGTTTGGATCGTCGTGTGGGTAGCAGCCGCGCCACTCTTTCTCTACGGCGTCTACCGTCTGGAGCCGCGGCGTGAGCCATGAAACGGTCGCGCTGGCGATCACCGGCGCCATTTTACTCGGCACGGTGGTCTTCGCGCTGTACAGCGTGCGGCGTATCAAAATGGATCCGACGCAGTACATCGTCGGCGGAAGATCGTTCGGCACGTTGTTCCTTTGGATATTGCTCGCCGGCGAAGTCTACACCAGTTTTACGTTCCTCGGAGCAGCCGGGTGGGCGTACGGAAAAGGTGCGCCCGCGTTTTATATCCTTGCCTACGGCACCATCGGGTACATCATCAGCTATTTCTATTTGCCCGAAGTGTGCCGCATCGGCAAGGAAAAGCACCTGCTCACGTCACCCGATTTCTTTCAGGCACGGTATGGCAGCAAGGTGCTCACGACCGGGGTCGCGGTGCTCCAGTTCCTCCTCATCATTCCGTACGTCACGCTGCAACTCACCGGCGTGCAAATCGTGCTCAGCATTGCCGGCTACGGCCATTACGACGCGACGGTTGCGGTGGCGGCGGCATTTGCCCTCATCGTAATCTTCACGTTCACCGCCGGACTGCACGGCGCCGCGTGGGCGAGCATCGTGAAAGACGCGCTCGTGCTCGGAGCCGTGATCTTTGCGGGCGTCGTCCTGCCGCTGCACTTCTTTGGGTCCTTCGGCACGTTGTTCGATCGCGTGCTCGCGGCATCGCCGCATTGGCTCACGCTCAGTGCCGGAAGCACGCCGCTCGGCATGAACTGGTTCATCTCGACCGTATTGCTTACCAGCATTGGCTTCTATATGGGCCCGCATTCCATCGCTGCGGTCTATTCCGCACGTGACGGGGACACGATCAGACGCAACGCGATCTTTCTGCCGTTTTACCAAATCGTGCTGCTGCTCGTTTTCCTTGCGGGATTCACGGCTCTGGTCGTAACGCCGGGCTTGAAGGGCGCGGCTGCCGATCAATCGTTTCTGCTGGTCGTGCAGCGGTATTATCCCGCGTGGGTGCTCGGAATTATCGGCGGTGCGGGGTGTCTGGCGGCGCTGCTTCCGGCCTCCGCGCAGCTGCTCGGCGCATCGAGCGTCTTCGCGAAAAACGTGCTGGGCGAAGTGCGCTGGACGCGCGCCTTCGTCATCGTAATCGCGGCGGGTGCGTTCGTCATGTGGCTGTTTTGGAACAAGACGCTCGTCGATCTGCTGCTGCTTTATTACAACGGCGTCACGCAGTTCACGCCGGCCTTCATCTTCGGCATCTATTGGAAACGCGCGAGCGCCTGGGCCATCGGCAGCGGCATCGCCGCCGGCGAAATCGTCGCCTTTTACCTCTGGCATCACAGCATTCAAATTTGGGGCGTCAATCCCGGATTTCTCGCGCTGCTCGTCAACCTCGCGGTTTGCGTGACGGTCGTCTGGGCCGAAGGCGCTTCCGCGTGCGCAACTCTCGCGTAACGGAGCAATAATACTCGCAACGGATGTAAAAACGAACAAGCCCGCCGTGGAGCGAGCGGGCTTGTTCCCTTACCGAGCCCAGAGTCTTTAGTGCGAGAGCACGACGAGCGTGTTGCTGTTGTCGTCGTTGAAGTAGAGTTTTGCGTTTGCGGGACTCGTACCGGTTGCAACCATGCCGAAAATCGCTCCCGCTGCGCCGGTGTCGACGTTCTTTACGGAAACCAGTCCGCCGCTGGGCGAAATCTCGACGATGAGGTTCTTACCCGTCGGGTCCAGCGTGTTGCCGACGGCGATATTCCCGCCAGGCAAGATCGCCGAACTGATCGGTCCATTGAGCGGCGCTCCCGAATAGACTACGCGCGCATCAGATGCATTCGGACCGGTGAAGCTCAAGCCGTGCACGCGAATTCCTTCAGCGCCGACGCTTGAAATGTTGCTTATTGCGTAGAGCGCGTTGTTCGTGCCGTCGACGACGAACAAGACGTCACCGTTCGAACGGTAGTTCAAACCGGAAGGTGCGAGAATGCTTCCCGGCGCCCCGTGATTGACGGGGAAGCCCGTCGCGATGGTCGTGAAGGCGAAGTGCGTCGGGAAAATGGTGACGCGCACCAACGTGCCGTCGCCGGCATTACTGATATAAAACGCCGGCCAGCTTTGTGCATTGATCGGCGGTACGAACGCTTCGCCAAAGGGATGCTTCCACGGAAATTGCGAGAGCGTCGTCAAAATCGCCCCGTGCGGCCCCACCAGAGGAGCATTGTTAGCGCCGAAATCGGCGGGCCAAATAATGTCATTCGGCGCCATCGCAATCGCATTGCATCCGAGAAGGTCCTTAGCGTTGGTGATATGTGTGGGCGTCGACCCGGCAACCGGATGCAGCGCAACGATCGCGTTTCCGGTACCTTGAACGTTGGACTTGTCGTTGAAGTCGCAAACCACCAAATCGCCGGCGGTCAGTTTTCCCGCCGTCACCGGGGCAACGGCCAAGCCGTACGGATTGACGTCGCCGGTCACGGGATCGACGTCGGAGCCGATCGTCGTTTCCGTGTTGAGCGTCGCCAAAACGGATGCCGAAGCCGCGCCGACGGATTGCGCGGTTTCAGATTGAGCGTTTGCGGATTGAGCGGTTCCTTGCTGCGTAGCCGGCAGCGTTTGCGGCTGCAGCTGCGGTGCGGACGCAGACGAGCAGGCCGCAAGCACGGAAATCGCGACAGCGATCCCCGCAACGGAAAAAATACCACGTCGTATCATCGGGAATCTCCCCACGGAATGTGAAGAGCCAACGTACGCGAGATTCATGAAAAGAGTCTGAATTATACAGAAAAGCCGCCCAAACGGGCGGCTTCTCTATTTGATGTTACGCCGGCTTACCGGTACGAAGGACGCGATTGGAAGCAATCGCGGCAATAGACCGGCTTGTCACCGCGCGGCTGGAACGGTACCTCGGCAACGCCGCCGCACTGGCTGCACGTGGCCTGGAACATTTCACGGCGCTGGCCGCCGCCCATTCCGCCGCCGCCGCCCGAGCTGTTGCGCATTTGCTTGCGCGCTTGGCGGCAATCGGGGCAACGGTTCGGCTTGTTCTGGAAACCTTTGCTGGCGTAGAACTGCTGCTCGCCGGCCGTGAACGCGAATTGACGTCCACAGTCCACGCAGTTCAACATTTCATCAACGTACACTAAACGAGACTCCTTATTACGTGGTTGTTAGGGCCTGATTCGACTCGCCTAGGTACCGTTGGAACTGGACACTGCGACGGACTTCGAAACCAGATATACCCGGCAATCCTACCACGCGGTTACGGGAAAAGCAATCTAAGTAGCTCGCTTCGGAAAGATTAACGAGTCGAAAAGTTTTTGGAAGAAATACATGGGACCTATGAGCAGGTACACCACGTTCTCCAGAAATTTCGGCTTGTTTCCCTCGAGGCGGTGCCCGACGAGTTGGAAGACCCATCCGAGGATGAAGGCTCCGAGACTTACTTCCCACGACAGATACATCGCAACCCCATAGAGGATGGCAAATGCGATTGCACTGATGAGAGCGCCGCGAACGTCGAGCGCGACGTAATACAGTAGGACTGCGATGGCGGTCAAAACCGCCAAATCGACCGAACCGATGCGTATCGGACAGGCGTGTAAAAGCCCGAGAAGCCCTAACACGATGAGCGGGATTCCGACCGCGTGGGCACGCTGATTCCGGATGTCTGCGTGATATCCGGCATAGTCGGTAAAGAATTGGTCTTTAGTCATTTGGTAACGAGGGTCCGCAACCGTGTGCCAGGGTATGCTTCGTTTCCGACAAAAGTCCCTGCTGGAGCTGTAACGTTGATGACTGGTACTATTAGCCTTCCCGAAGCACTGCTTTCGGACGTCGTCACGCTCAGGCGCGACATTCACATGCATCCCGAACTGGGCTTCGAGGAACATCGCACCGCCGCAATCGTCGCGGACCGGCTGCGTAAACTCGGTTTCGAGGTGCATAGCGGTATCGCGAAAACCGGCGTCATCGGCGTAATGCGCGGAATCCGCCCCGGACGAACCATCATGCTTCGCGCCGACATGGACGCGCTGCCGATTCTCGAGGAAAACGCTCACGCTTATCGCTCCACGATCGACGGCAAAATGCACGCCTGCGGTCACGACGGGCACGTTGCAATCCTGCTCGGAGCAGCGCAACTCATCGCCGATGGCCGCGACGCCCTAGCGGGCACGGTGTGCCTGCTCTTTCAACCCGCCGAAGAGGGTCATGGCGGCGCCAGAGTGATGATCGAGGAAGGCGTTATCGAGCGATTCGGCATCGAACGCGCGTACGGTCTCCATCTGAACAGCAAGCTGCCGGTCGGAAGCCTTGGCTTTCGCGAGGGCCCCATGTACGCGTCGAGCGACTCCATCGAGATCGACGTCCTCGGCAAAGGCGGTCACGGCTCGGCGCCGCATGACGCCGTCGACCCGATTTACACCGCGGCGAATTTCATCACGTCCGTGCAGCAGGTCGTCTCGCGACACGTCGATCCAATCGAACCGGCAGTCGTAACGATCGCCTCGATTCACGGCGGAACGATTCACAACGTCATTCCCCGCACGGTGCGAATGCTCGGAACCGTGCGAGCGTTCTCGGACGATGTGCGCAAATCGATGCCGGGACGCATCGAACGCGTGCTCAAATCGTGCTGCGACGCGATGGGCGCGTCGTACGATTTCACGTATTTGTGGCGCTATCCGGTCACCTCGAACGATCCGGATCAAACGCGCTATGCGCGCGCCCTGGCGGAGCGCACGGCGGGCGAAGCGCACGTGGTGGACGCGGACAAATTGATGGGTGCTGAAGACTTCTCGTTCTTCGCGCAGCGCGTTCCCGCGTGTTTCTATTCGCTCGGCGCGCGCGGCGGCGAATCGACGTCGAACCCGCACCATTCGAGCACGTTCGACATCGACGAACGCTGTCTGCCGGCCGGAGTGCAGATGATGGCGGCGCTCGCATTCGACGCGCCCGCGAACGCACCGTAGGTCTCGCGGAGGCTAGTCGATGTCTATTCAGAGCGCGCATCTATCACGGGGAGCAAATCACGTTCGCCGTGCTCAAAGTTGAGGCGTGCGCTCGGAGAACGCTCGGACCCGGCGAGGGTTGGGTCATTCCCGCAAACGCGGACCATGACGCGCAAGCCGGCGTGGCCCGCGTAATCTTCAGCGCGTTTCACTTTGCGCGGCAGTTAAAATTTCACTCCACCGCGGGTCGGTCGTCGGTGAGATGGGCGACCTGATCGGCTCCAAAAGAACAACCGCGGCACGCATGCTCCGGCCATCCGAAAACGCCCGGTTCGAAAAAGGCGCGGTAGAGAATGAGCTGCCGGCGACCTTCGAATACATCGAGCAGGCTTACCTTACCATTGGGCCCCTCGAACTCGTAGTTCTTCTCGAAAGCCATGCACGGCATCCGCCGGCGCTCCGCGGCGAGCGCATCGCGTGCGCGCATGATCGCCTTCTCTTTGACGAGCAGCGCTTCGCGCGCCGCTTTCCATTCCTGCGGCGATACGATCGTTGGTGTATTCATCGTGGTCCCTTCGTTAACTTTATCTTGTCTTGCCGAACCAAATGATGGTACAAGAAATCATGCTGCACAGGGTGCTCAAGCAGGCGCAAGCAGGTGCACCGGCGATCGCGGCCGGCGGGCACGGTCAATGAAGGGTCCGGCAAGCGACGTCCCGGACGTAATCGAGCACCCGCAGCTGAGCGATTACCTGGACGTAATGAGCCGCGCGGTATTTCAGGCTGGTCTGAGCTGGGCGAGCATTGCGCGGCATTGGGAAGAATATCGCGTGGCGTTCGACGGTTTCGAACCCATGAAAGTCGCTCTTTACACGGAGGGCGACGTCGATCGCCTGATGCGCGCCGAGGGTGTACTGCACAGCTCGCGCAAGATTCGGGCGACG
>DATGJX010000143.1:0-7213 GCA_035294905.1 Vulcanimicrobiaceae bacterium
CTGCAGCTCACGTTCATCGAGGCGGGCGCCGCTAGTCGAATAACGTCTGCTGCCCCGGGGGGCGAGAGCGCTCCGGCATGATTTCGTCCGCCAAACTTCCGTAACGCTCACGCATGAGATCGATAAAGAGTTCCGCGTTGCGGGCGGCATTACCGCGCGCGTGGTTGTTGAAGAATGCGAACGTCGTCTTGGCGCGCTCCTCCATTTCGGCGACGCGGGTGCCCCACGGCTCGAGCTCTTCCGCCGTGTAGTTGTAGTCGTACCGCGTGCGGTTGTCGCCGGTCCACCATTTTGCGGCGTTTCGGCCGTGAAAACGCACGTACGCCACGTCCGATGACACGTCGGAACTCGCCCGCATCAGCGTTTCGTATCCAGGCATGTCGACGTTGCACCATCCCGCGTGAAGGCCGGAAATCATGTCGAAGTACCTGGGCGTTTGCCAATCACGATTCCGGAACTCCACGGTGACCGGCAACGGCTGCAACGCTTCCACCGCTGCGCGCACATAGGCTTCGGTTCGCTCGTTCGGTTTGAAGCCGTTCGGAAATTGCAGCAGTGCGCAGCCGAACTTTCCCGAGTCGGCTATCGGCGCGACACTTTCGACGAACGCGCGCGCGTCGTCATGGATGCGGCCTTGTGCTGCATCCGGAGCGTGCGACACCGTCTGCGGCACTTTGAAGCAGAACCGGAAATCCGCCGGCGTGCGGGCATTCATACGCTCGACGGTTTGCGGCTGCAGCACACCGTAGAATGACGAGTCGATCTCGACGGCTTTGAAGCTGCTCGCATAGTACGAGAGCATCTCGTCCGGACGCACGGTGCCGGGATAGAACGTGCCGATCCAATCCTTATACGAAAAGCCGCACGTGCCAATGTAAATCATCGTGGTTTAGAAGACGAACGGAATGAACCGGACGTAGCGATAGGCGCCGCGCTCCGCGACCGTTTGCTCGAGTTTGACGATCACCGCGCCGGCAAAGCTTTCACCGAGCATTCGTCAGCAATGCCGGCGCAAGAGGCTTGCGGCAACAGATGAACGGTTTGGACTTCGCATCTTGCGAAGTGCCCGAACGTTCTTGCGGCCGGCCTCTCGATAACGCGAACTCAGGTGCGAACGTGAACAGGAACACAAGCCGGAAAACCAGCGCGTAGGGCCAGGTGAAGACGAGGAGCTGCGACGTCACGTTCACCTCAAATAAAAAGCGAGAACCGTAATGACGGTTCCCGCTTGCTTCTCTTTGCCTTGGAAGGCTACTTCTTCGCGACGGCTTTCTTCTTGTTGCCGACGGTCTTTTTCGGCCCCTTACGGGTGCGCGCGTTCGTCTTGGTGCGTTGACCGCGAACCGGCAAACCGCGGCGGTGACGCAGGCCGCGGTAGCAGCCGATGTCCATCAGGCGCTTGATGTGCCCGCTCACTTCTCGACGCAGATCGCCTTCGACCTTGACACCTTCGGTGTCAATCGCATCGCGCAGTTTGCGCTCTTGTTCCTCGGTGAGGTCCTTCACGCGCGTGTTCGGGTCCACGCCGGCGCGAGCGAGCAACTTCTGCGACGTCTTCAGCCCAATGCCGTAGATATACGTGAGTCCGATTTCAATGCGCTTGTCGCGCGGCAGATCGATACCAGCAATACGTGCCATTATTTAAATTCCTTTATGCCTTTAGTCCTGAGCTCGTCGAAGAATCGACTAGCCCTGCACCTGTTTGTGCTTCGGGTTGACGTCGCAGATCACGCGCACTTTGCCTTCGCGGCGAATGATCTTGCATTTTTCACAGATTCGTTTAACGCTCGGTCTAACTTTCATCGTTCTGCCTTCTTCAAACGCCCCTCGACAAGCTCGGGGTCCTTCGATACCTCAGGATGACACCTGACGAGGTTCATTTGTATCTGTAGGTTATTCTGCCGTGGGTCAAATCGTACGGCGAGAGTTCTACCAGGACTCGGTCGCCGGGAAGGATGCGGATGAAGTTCATCCGGATCTTGCCCGACACATGGGCTAACACTTTATGGCCGTTCGCGAGTTCCACGCGGAACATGGCATTGGGCAGTGGCTCGACTATCGTGCCTTCGACCTCGATCGCTTCTTCCTTGGGCGTCGCTGTTTGCGCCGCTTTCTCGGCTTTCTTGCGAGCACGGTCGGGGCGGCCTCCACCACGCCTTCGTGCCACTATTGCACCTCGTTCATCTGCCACCGCTTCGCGGTTCGCCGGCTATGCCGGCGGCCGCGTCCTATGGCGGCACAATGGCTCCCATCCAGGTCGCTCATGCAGCCATTTCTTCCTTCGGACGATACTTTGCGACGTCGGGGTGTTCGCCGATGTCACGCAGCGTCAAGATTTTCGGACCGTCGTCCGTAATGGCGATGGTATGCTCGAAGTGCGCTGCGAGTTTACCATCTGCCGTGACGACTGTCCAGCCGTCCTTCAGGGTCTCTACCGCGTAGTGGCCCGCGGTAATCATCGGCTCGATTGCCAGAACGAGGCCGGAACGCAGTTCGATGCCGCCCCCTTGGCGGCCGTAATTCGGAACTTGCGGTTCCTCGTGCATCTTGGTCCCGATGCCGTGCCCGACCAGTTCGCGCACCACGCCGTAGCCGTTCGCTTCGGCGTGCTGCTGCACAGCATGCCCGATATCGCCGAGATGCCTGCCTTGGTGCATCTGCGCGATGCCGATCATCAAGCATTCCTGCGTAACTTGCATGAGTCGTTCCGCGTCTTCGGAGACGCTTGCGATAGGCACCGTCACCGCTGAGTCGCTCACGTAGCCGTCGAGCGTCGTGCCGATATCGATGGAAAGCAGATCGCCTTCCCGCAGCACGTAATCGCCAGGAATACCGTGCACGACCTCGGCATTGGTCGAGGTGCAGATGCTGCACGGATAGCCGTGATAGCCTTTGAACGTCGGCACGCCGCCCATCGAACGGATGCCGCGCTCGGCCATCTCGTCGAGGTCACGAGTCGTCATTCCGGGACCGGCCGCACGCATGAGATCGCCGAGCACCTTCGCGGTGACTTTCCCGCTGCGGCGCATTTTTTCGATCTCGCGCGGCGACTTGATCGTGATCATGATGCAGCGCGCTCCGACGATTCCAACTTCGAGACGAGCTCCCGGGTGACGTCGTCAACCGGCGCGAGCGCATCGATCTCGATGAGTTTGCCGGCGTTGCGATAGTACTCGATGACGGGAGCCGTCTGCCGTTCGTACACTTCGAGCCGCTTCGCGACCGTTTCAGGCTCGTCGTCCTCACGCTGCACGAGCGGTCCGCCGTCTTCGTCGTCGACACCCGCGACGCGCGGCGGATTCGTGATGCTGTTGTACGTGCGGCCGGTGCGCGGATTCGTCCAGCGCGCAGTGAGACGGTTGACGAGCGTTTCCCGATCGGCATTGAAGAGCACTGCTGCATCCACGGGCGTGCGGCGCTTCTCGAGCAGCGCGTCCAAGGCTTGCGCTTGCGCGACCGTACGAGGGAAGCCGTCCATGATGAAGCCGCCTTGCAGTTTCTCCAGCTCGGCTTCGATCATCTTGATGATCACTTCGTCCGGAACGAGCCCACCGCTGGTCATGTAACTCTCCGCGAGTTTGCCGAGCTCGGTCCCTTTGGCGCGGTTCTCCCGCAAAATGTCGCCGGTCGAAATCTGCTTGGCGTGTAAGCGTTCCTGCAGAATTTGCGCCTGCGTCCCTTTGCCCGCTCCGGGCGGCCCGAGAAATATCAAACGCATCAGCGCTTGATAAACCCGCGGTAGTCGCGCATTGCCAGGCGCGCTTCGATCTGCGTGATCGTGTCGAGCGCGACGCCGACGACGATGAGCAGCGAGGTCGAACCCAGATAGAACGTCGTTACAGATAAGCCGCGCTGCAGTGCGCCCGGTAGGACCGCAAGCAAGCCGAGGTAGATCGCGGCGGCAGTCGTGATACGCAGCAGAATGCGGTTGATGTAATCGATCGTCGGCTGACCCGGGCGGATTCCCGGAATGAACGACCCGCTCTTCTTGAGGTTGTCCGCGATGTCTTTGGTGTTGACGACG
Source organism: Vulcanimicrobiaceae bacterium (assembly GCA_035294905.1). Lineage (GTDB taxonomy): Bacteria > Vulcanimicrobiota > Vulcanimicrobiia > Vulcanimicrobiales > Vulcanimicrobiaceae > DATGJX01. The sequence continues at coordinate 4,025 of DATGJX010000143.1, forward strand.
ACCGCGCTATAGAAGAACGTGAAGACGACGACCAGCACGAAGTAGACCAGGTTGTACAGCCACGAGTTCGGGCTGAAATAGACGTTCACCCAACCGGCGACGTTCGCGAAGATGCCGTGAGCGCCGGCCTTGTTGAACCACGAAAGCGCCTGCTGCGGCAACAACAAAATCGAAATCGCGAAGATGATCGAGATGACGCCGGCGTTGTTCAGGCGCAGCGGAATATACGTGGAGCGCCCGGCGAACATCTTGCGGCCGACGACGCGGCGCGCTTGCTGCACGGGCACCCGGCGCTGCCCCTGATACAGGAAGACGATGGAGATGATGACGGCGATCGCGATGAGGATGTAGATAATGATGTTCGCGATCGATTCGCCGCCCTTGGCCGTCGACGAGTACGTCTGCGCCACATATTGCGGATAGCGCAGGACGATGCCGATGAAGATGATCAGCGAAACGCCGTTGCCGATGCCCTTGTCCGTGATCTGTTCGCCCAGCCACATCAGGAACAGCGTGCCGCCGACCATGGCGATGACCGCGTAGAGCATGAACCACATCGAGTGGTCGTAAAACACGCCGGCATTTTTCATGAGGTTTGCCATGAAGAACGCTTGCAGGGTCGCCAGCACGATGGTGAGCCAGCGAGTGTACTGACCGATCTTCTTGCGGCCTTCCTCGCCGCCTTTCTTGGCGAGTTCTTCGAGCTGCGGCAACACGACCGTCATCAGCTGCATGATGATGGATGCGTTGATGTACGGCGTGATGCCCATCGCGATAATCGACAGCTTCTGCAACGCGCCGCCCGACAGGAAGCCGAGCAGGTTGTAAAAGACGCCCTGCGAGAGCAGATTTTGCCAAACCTTCTGGTTCACGTTCGGCAGCTGCACGTGAATCATGAACACGAACACTGCGAATGCGCCAAAGACGAAGAGCACCCGCTGACGGATGTCCGGAACCAGAAGCGCAGCGCGAAGGTTATTCAGCATCGAATTGCGCGCCGGCCGCCGTCAGTGCTTCGCGCGCGCTGTTCGAGAACACCACGTCGCGGAAACGCAAGCCCGCAGGCAGCGTCTTGCCGTTCTTGCTGCCGCCCAGGATCTTCACGCCGTCCTGAACGTTCTTGATCTTCTTGGCAACTTTGAGGGTCTGCGGCGTCACTTCTACCGACGTGTCCCAGTCGGCAAGATCGTGCAGATTCACAACGGCGTAGTGCGTGCGGAAATGGCCGATGTCGCGCGCCTTTTGCGAGTAGCCGCGCCGATGCGGAAGGCGACGCTGCCACGGCGTCTGACCGCCTTCGAATGCGGGACCTTTGCCGCCGCCCGAACGGACGGTTTGGCCTTTTCCGCCTTCTCCGCCGGTCTTCACCATGCCGGAACCGTGCCCGCGGCCGACGCGCGTGCGCTTGGGCCAGCTGCCGCTTGCGGGTTTTATTGCGCCCAGCGTCAGCAGCGAACCGCTTGCGCTCGCAATGATCGCGCTGCCGGACGTCGTTTTGCTGGTTTTGGCTTTCGCCGTCGTGGTTTTCGGAGCTTGTCCCGAGCTCCGTCGAGGGGCGCCAGCCTTCGCACTGGACTTCGTACTAGCTGCCGCCTTTTTCTTTGTCTCTGCCATGAATCGCTTTCTTTAAGCTGCGAATATGTCGCCGACGTTCTTGCCGCGCAGCTGCGCGACTTGTTCGGCGGTTTTGAGCGTGCGCAGCGCTTCGACGGTCGCAAACACAACGTTCACCGGGTTGCTCGTGCCGAGCGACTTGGTGAGAATGTCGTGAATGCCGGCAAGCTCGAGCACTGCGCGCATCGGGCCGCCTGCAATAACACCGGTTCCGGGAGCTGCGGGTTTTAGCAGCACGCGCGCGGCGCCGATCGTGTGATTCACTTGATGCGGGATGGTTTTTTCGACCATCGGCACGGTGACCAGATTCTTCTTGGCCGCTTCGACGGCTTTGCGAATGGCTTCGGGAACTTCGCCCGCTTTGCCGATGGCGAAGCCGACTTTACCTTTGCGATCCCCGACGACGACGAGCGCGCTGAAGCTGAAGCGCTTACCGCCTTTGACGACCTTCGCTACGCGGTTCACCCGAACGACAGTCTCTTCGAATCCGGAATTGTCGCGTTCGCGACCACCACCACGGTATTGCATTCTAACGGCGCTCCACTCTAAGCTGCGCGCCCCCCATCGTGAACGATGGGGCCCCCAGGGCATGGGGCGCATAAACAAAAGTGCTGATTTGGGCATTCCCCGAGGGCGCCCCAAAAAGACATTGCATCAGAATTCCAATCCCGCTTCACGAGCTGCGTCGGCCAGCGCCTTCACGCGGCCGTGGTACTTCAATCCGCCGCGATCGAAGACGACCTGCGTGATGCCGGCCTGCTTCGCCTTGGCGGCGATTGCCGCACCGATCTTTTCGGCTGCGGCGAGGTTGGTCGTCGACTCGAGTCCGTCGGCGAGATCTTTCTCGCGCGTCGACGCGGCGACGATCGTGTGACCCTTCGCGTCGTCGACCACGGTCGCGTAGATGTGATGCAGCGTGCGCCGCATCAAAAGACGGGGACGCTCGTTGGAACCCGCGAGCTTACGGCGCAGGCGGCGATGCCGTTTTTGACGGCTGACGTCCTTGGAAATCGTTGCCATTACTTCTTGCCTGCCTTGCCCGCTTTACCGAGTTTCTTGCGGATGACCTCATCGGCATAGCGCACGCCTTTGCCTTTGTACGGCTCGGGCGGACGCAGGTTGCGAATCTCCGCCGCGACTTGGCCGACTTGCTGCTTGTCGATGCCCTCGACGTGAATCTTGTTCGTGCCTTCGACCGAGAGCGTGATGCCTTGGGGCGCCTTGAAGCTCACCGGATGCGAAAAGCCCAGCGTCAGGTTGATGCCGTCACCCGATTTAGCGGCGCGATAACCGACGCCCTGAATCTCCAAGCTCTTGCGAAAACCTTTGCTCACGCCTTCGATCATGTTGTTGACGAGCGTCCGCGTAAGGCCGTGTGCTGAACGATGCTCTTTTGCATCGCCCTTGCGCTCGACGATCACTTTGCCGTCTTCGAGTTTCACGCCGACGTGCTGCAGCACGCGCTGGCGAAGCTCGCCTTTGGGACCCTTGACGTGCACTTCGCCGTCCGCGACGTTGACGTTCACGCCGCTTGGTACGGCGACCGGTAACTTACCAATTCTCGACATTCTAAAG
>DATGJX010000144.1:0-19710 GCA_035294905.1 Vulcanimicrobiaceae bacterium
GCAGCTCGGCGTTGACGAGTCGGAAGTGACGCCTGAGGCCTCGATCACCGACGATCTCGGCGCCGACTCACTCGACCAGGTCGAGCTTGTGATGGCCTTCGAGACGGAGTTCAACATCGACATCCCGGACGAAGAGGCTGAGAAGATCAAAACCGTCGGCGACGCCGTCAAGCGCGTCGAGGAAGCAACCGCAAAAGAATAGGTGTTCGACCAACTAAGTGACCGGCTCAACGCGATATTCTCGCGTTTGACCGGTCGAGGCCGCTTAAGCGAGAGCGACGTGAACGAAGTGATGCGCGAAGTGCGCATCGCTTTGCTTGAGGCCGACGTTTCGCTTCCGGCCGCCAAAGAGTTCGTGAACCGCGTCAAGGAGAAAGCGATCGGCGCCGACGTGATGGCGTCGCTTTCCCCCGCGCAGACGATCGTCAAGATCGTTCACGAGGAACTGGTCGAACTGCTCGGCGGAACCGCTTCGACAGGCTCAGGACAGGCTCCGGCGCGCTTGCAGTTTTCCGATGCCCCGCCGTCGGTTATCATGCTCGTCGGCCTGCAAGGCTCTGGTAAGACGACGCAGGCCGGCAAACTCGCGCTGCGCTTGAAAGAGCAAGGACGGCGGACGATGCTCGTCGCGGCCGACGTGTATCGGCCCGCCGCGATCGCGCAGCTCCAAACGCTGGGCAAGCAGATCGATCTCCCGGTCTTCGAAGCCGGCCAAAGCGATCCGGTCAAAATCGCGCGCGACGGCGTCGCGGAAGCAAAGCGTCTGGGCTTGTCGACCGTCATTATCGACACCGCCGGACGGCTGCAGATCGACGAAGAGTTGATGGTCGAACTGGAGCGCATCAAAGCGGCGCTGAATCCGAAGGAAATTCTGCTCGTCGCCGATGCGATGACCGGCCAGGAAGCCACGAACGTCGCGAAGGGTTTCAACGATCGTCTCGGCATTACGGGCGTCGTTCTCACGAAACTCGATGGCGACACGCGCGGCGGTGCAGCGCTTTCCATTCACAACGTGACCGGCGCGCCGATCAAATTCATCGGCGTCGGCGAAAAACTCTCGGCGCTGGAGCCGTTTCACCCGGATCGGTTGGCGTCACGCATTCTGGGCATGGGCGACGTGCTCACGCTCATCGAGCGCACCCAGAATCTCTACTCTGCGGAGCAGGCGAAAGAACTCGAGCAGAAGATGCTCAAGCAGCAGTTCACGCTCGATGATTTTTTGGGCCAGATGCGTCAGATTCGCAAGATGGGCTCGATGACCGACATTTTGAAGATGATCCCGGGGATGTCTCGCGCGCTGCCGAAAGATTTCGAGATTCCCGAGGCGGACGTCAAGCGCATCGAAGCGATCATTTGCTCGATGACTCATCGCGAACGGCAAAACCCGGATATTCTGAACGGCTCGCGCCGCAAGCGCATCGCGCAGGGCAGCGGAACGCAGGTTTCCGACGTGAATCGTCTCGTCAAACGCTTCGAAGAAGCCCGCAAGATGATGAAGCAAATGGGCTTCGGCGGAAAGAAGCGCCCAAGAATTCCTCTCGGATTACCGCGATAGCGTTGTCATCGCGAGGCAGCGAAGTCGAGGGGATACGCTAACTAGAAGGACATCATGGTTAAAATCAGGCTCCGGCGCATGGGCGCCAAAAAACAACCGACGTATCGTTTCGTGGTGGCGGATGCCCGTTCGCCGCGTGATGGACGTTTCATCGAGATTCTCGGACACTACAATCCGCGCGTCGAACCGCGCGAGATCGTGGTGAACGAAGAAAAAGCGAAAGCCTGGCTTGCCAAGGGCGCACAGCCTTCGGACACGGTTCGCCGTTTGTTTGCCGAGAAAGGCATCATGGATCGCGGACCGATTCCGGAAGTCAAGCGCAAACCGAAATCGCAAGAAGGCGCTGAATAATGTCTGCGTTCGATGACGAATTCGGCCTGTTCGGCGAAGGCGCCGAAGAGGGCGAGCGTCGTTCGACGTTGGGTGCCCGAAAAATCGCCTCGAACGAGACGATCATCGACGACATCGAGCCCGAGGACGAAGCACCGCGCAAACGCGGTGAACGCGGCCCTCGGCACAAGTCGGGCGGTGGGCGCCGTCAGGAGCAGAAGCACCGCGAACCTGCGGACCCCGAAGCGGCCCGCGAACGCGCGGGGCGGTTGCTGGCATTTCTCGCCAAAAAACTCGTGGCGAAGCCGGACGCCGTCACCGTCGATTACTTCCCGCCGGAAAACGGTGAGAGCGCGGTAATCGAACTGGTCGTCGATCCGGACGACTTGGGCAAAGTGATCGGCAAGAACGGACGCGTCGCGCAGGCGCTGCGCACCGTCGTGCGCGCAACCGCGGAAGGAAGAATCTCCGTCGAGATCTTCGACTCCACGGAAGTCGAAGGCGACGACGGAGGCGAAGACGCGGAGGACGATGCAGAGCTCGACTAACGAGCTCCCGGTCGGGCGCATTGCCGGCGTGTTCGGCATTCGCGGCGAACTCAAGTGCGACCCGACGAGCGCGGGTCGCACGCTTTTTTTACCCGGCGCGCAGCTTCGTTTGGCGCTTTCCAACGGTACTTCCGAAAACGTCGAGCTCGCAGGTGCGCGCGAACATAAGGGCCGCCTGTTGATTCGTCTGAACGGCGTAGAATCCGCGAACGACGCGCAGCGCTACGTCGGCGCGACGTTCTATGCCGATCGGGATCGCATCCAACTTGAAGCCGGCGAATATCTCGACGCGGATCTGATCGGCTGCACGCTGCACGATTTGCGCGGGAACGCGCTGGGCACTGTCACCGCAGTCGAACACTATCCAACCTCGGACATGCTCGTCGTCGCCGGTAAACTCGTACCGCTCATCAAGGAATTCATTACGTCCATCGATCTCGAAGCAAAATCGATCGTCGCGGATCTCCCGCCGGGATTACTGGACGAACACTCTGAAGAAGCCTAGCCCCATTTGTCATCGTGAGGTATCGAACGACCCGATTGTCATCGTGAGGTATCGAACGACCGCGAGCGAAGTCGAGCGGCGCCGAGCGTAGTCGAGGCGTCGTCACGTCGTGAACGATCGGCGTGAATTCCTACTGGGTCTATATCGTGCTCTGTACCGACGCGAGTTATCACATTGGAATTACGAATGACGTAGAGGTTCGCGTGTATCAACACAACGATGGGGTAGACCGGTTTTGCTACACGTATACACGTCGCCCGGTCCGACTCGTTTTTGCGCAGAGTTTCGAGATCCGAACGAAGCGATTCGCTGGGAAAAACAAATCAAGGGTTGGTCACGCGCGAAGAAGGACGCATTGGTTCGCGGAGACTGGAAGTACTTAAAGAACCGCGCGACACCGAAGGCGCCTTCTTGCAGACGCCAATCACCGAAAACGGGCAGAGCGGATTTCAAGAGGGCAACGCCGTGCAGTACACGTGGATGGTGCCGCAAGCGCTCGGTTCACTCGTGGCCGCAATGGGCGGACCGCAGGGCACTATCGCGCGGCTCGATCAGTTCTTTTCGAAACTCGACGCGGGGCAGAGCGAGCCGTTTGCGTGGTTCGGAAACGAACCGTCGCTCGCGTCGCCTTGGACGTATCTCTATGCGGGCGCGCCATATAAAGCGCAAGCGGTCATTCGCTCAGCGATGCATACGTGTATGCGCCGGATCCCGACGGCATTCCGGGTAATCTACAAGCGCGCGGGATACGCTCGCTCATTTCCGTCTAAACGCCAGCTACGATTCGCGGCGCAGCCACTGTTCGACGCCGCAAATGTGTACGGTGGCCCAACATCGGGCGAGTTCCGGATTGCGAGTGGCGACGCCGTCGTAAATCATGTGGTGTTCGGAGATGGAACGCGCGAGGGCGCCTTCTTCCGTAAGGCCGCGTAAAATGCGCGCCCGCGTCGTCGGCGCAACGAGGCCGTCGAGTATCGAAACAAGCGCCTGATTTCCCGCGCCTTGCGCTAAGCGGCGGTGAAAATCGGTATCCGCGCGGATAAATTCCTCGAGCGGCGCATCGACGGTTCCACGTTCGAGAATCGTTTTGAGCTCCTTGATGTCGTCGTCGGTCATCCGCAATGTCGCGAGCGCGACCGCCGCCGGTTCCAGCAAGCGTCGCACTTCGATCAATTCGACGATCGCCTCGTCGCGGTGAAAATCGCGAACGAAGCGCATCGCATCCAGGAGCAGGTCGGACTCGAGGCTCGTTACGTAGGTTCCGTCGCCTTGTCGCACGTCAAGGACCTTCATAAAGGTCAGGGCGCGGACAGCCTCGCGAAGCGAGTTCCGTGAAAGACCCAGCCGGAGCGCCAGGTCGGGCTCTTTCGGCAAGCGATCGCCCGGCTTCAACTCGCCGGCGACGATCATGCCTTTGATTTTTTCGATTGCCTCGTCTGTTAGTGCCATCTCTCTCTTAGAACATCGGACTTTTTTAGCAAAAAACCTCCTAGTCCCAAGGGAGTTGCGGAGCAGCCCCCCGAAATCATCCGATGTATCGCTCCAACCGACAAAGGTGCATACGTGAGTCCAGTTTTTACGGCGGTCGAAACCTTTGACGTCCGCTTCCCCACGTCCGATGAATTCCACGGGTCCGACGCCATGCATCCGGACCCGGACTATTCGGCTGCGTACGTCATCCTTCGCACCGATGCGCCGGGCGGGGAGTCGGGTCACGGCTATGCGTTCACCCTCGGCCGAGGCAACGAGGTCCAAACCGCGGCCATCAAGTCTCTAGCTCCGCTGGTCGTAGAGCGATCCGTTGAAGCTACCTTCGCCGACATGGGCGCGTTCTCGCGCAAGCTCATGAGCGACGGGCAGCTGCGGTGGCTCGGCCCGGACAAGGGCGTGGCACAAATGGCGGTGGCCGCGATCGTCAATGCTGCATGGGATCTCTATGCGCGCCGGTTGGGAAAGCCGCTCTGGAAGGTGCTCGCCGACATGTCGCCCGAGCAGATCGTTTCGCTGGTCGATTTTCACTATTTGACCGATGCGATTACACCCGATGAAGCGCTGGCGCTGCTGCGCGAAAAGGAGGCTACGAAGCCGCAGCGTGAGCTCGAAATCATCCGCAGCGGATATCCGGCGTATACCACGTCCGCCGGCTGGCTCGGGTATAGCGACGACGTGATTCGCGCGCGCTTGCAAAACGCGGTTGAGGAGGGATGGACGCACGCCAAACTCAAGGTCGGACGCAGTTTAGAAGAGGACGTTCGGCGCTGTCGCATCGCGCGCGACGTGCTGGGCCCGAATCGGAAGTTGATGCTCGACGCAAATCAGCGCTGGAGCGTGCAAGAGGCTATCGACAATATGAAGGTGCTGGCGCAATTCGATCCGCTGTGGATCGAGGAACCCACGCATCCCGACGATCTGCTCGGACACCAGGCGATTGCGCGCGCGATTGCGCCTATTGGAGTTGCAGTCGGTGAGCACATTCCCAACCGAATCGTCTTCAAGCAACTGCTGCAAAGTAAAGTGATTGCGTTTTGCCAAATCGACGCGTGCCGCTCCGGCGGCGTCAGCGACGTCGTGGCGACGTTGCTGCTCGCCGCAAAGTTCGGCACCCCGGTTTGCCCGCACGCCGGCGGCGTCGGCTTATGCGAAGCCGTGCAGCACTTTTCGATCTTCGATTACATCGCCGTCAGCGGGAGCGCGGAAAACCGGCTCCTCGAATACGTTGACCATTTGCACGAGCACTTCGTCGACCCGGTGTTCGTAAACGGCGCACGCTACGCTGTCCCGATAAAGCCCGGTTTCAGCACGGAGTGCTACTCCGACACGCTTGCGCAATACGAATATCCGAGCGGCGCCGCATGGCAGCGTCAGCGGGCCGGACCGCTGTGAGCGATCGCGAATTCGACGGACTCGTTGCCGCAGTCACCGGTGCCGGTTCGGGAATTGGTCTTGCTACGGCGAACTTGCTTGCCGCTCGAGGAGCGCGCGTAGCGGCGCTCGATCTCGATCCGTCCGCGGCACAAGCACCGCTTTACGCCATTACCGCGGATGTTACGAACGAAGAATCCGTACGCCAGGCGATCGAGGCCACGTCGGTGCGTTTCGGCGGCATCGACATCGTCGTCAACAACGCAGGCATCGGCTCAGTGGGCACGGTTGTAGAAAACGGCGATGACGAGTGGCGGCGCGTCTTCGACGTAAACGTGCTCGGCATCGTTCGCGTCATGCGCACTGCAGTGCCCTATTTACGCCGATCGAAGCATGCTGCGGTTGTCAACACCTGTTCGATTGTGGCAACGGCGGGGCTGCCGAAGCGCGCGCTGTATAGCGCGACGAAGGGTGCCGTTCTGTCGCTGACCTTGGCGATGGCCGCAGATCATATCGACGACGGTATTCGCGTCAATTGCGTCACTCCCGGAACGGCGGACACGTCGTGGGTTGGGCGCTTGTTGGCCGCTTCTGCCGACCCGCAAGGCGAGCGTCGCGCGCTCGAAGCGCGTCAGCCGATGGGGAGACTCGTCACCGCCGATGAAGTTGCGCATGCCATCGTCTATCTCGCAAGTCCGTTTGCCGCTTCGACGACCGGAACAGTGCTCGCAGTAGACGGCGGCGTGCAAGGCCTGCGTGTTCGGAGATGACCCGCGTATGAAGTCGTACGTCTCTCGTATTCTCTTTTGCGCCGCTCTGACGTGCGCGCTTTCGGCATGCACCGCCGGTAAGAATGCGCCCTCGCAAGGCGGCAAAGAGATCGGCGTCGAGCTTCCGCTGCTGACTTCACCGTTTTGGCAATCCTACGACAGCTACTTGTCGCACTATGCTGCGCAATACCGCTTGCGCGTGCTTCCCCCGTCGAATGCCAACGGCGATACCGCGAAATTTTTGAACGACGCGCAAAACATGATCGCCGAAGGCGTCGATGGCCTGGTTCTTTCGCCGACGGATACGGCTGCGGTCGTTACGTCATTGAACAAGGCGCAGGCTGCGAATATTCCGGTTGTTACCGTCGACGTCGCGCCCGATAGCGGGAAGGTGTTCATGGTCGTTCGCGCCGACAACAAAGCGTACGGGCGGCTCGCTTGCACCTACATCGGCGATCACGTGAAGTCGGGCGAGGTCGTCCAGATTGAAGGCGATCTCGCGTCTGTCAATGGGCGAGATCGCACGCAAGCATTCAACGATTGCATGGCAAAGAATTATCCCGCGATCACCGTGCTGCAAATCGCGGCGCGCTGGGATGGCGAACGCGCCGCAAGCGGTCTTGAGGCGCTGTATGCGGCGCATCCGCATATCAAGGCCATCTACATGCAGGCGGGCGGCGTGTATTTGGCGCCGACGCTCGCCGTTCTGCGGCGTCATGCAGGGCTCGTTCCGGCCGGCACTCCGGGTCACATCGTGATCGTTTCGAACGACGGCATTCCGCAAGAACTCGACGCGATTCGCAAAGGCGAAATCGATGCCACGGTTTCGCAGCCCGCAGATTTATACGCGCAATACGGCCTGTATTACATCGATGCCGCGCTGCGCCATAAAACGTTCAAGCCGGGGCCGACCAAGCATGGCAGCCTCATCGTGCGTCTGGCCAACGGCATGCTCGAGGATCAGTTGCCCGCGCCGCTCATCACCAAAACGAACGTCGACGGCAAGCAGTTTTGGGGCAATACACTATCGCAGCAATGATGCAGCCTGTTGCGCAAGCGATCGACGTTAACAAACGCTACGGCTCGACTGCGGCCCTCGATGCCGTGACGTTCGCGATCGCGCCGGGTGAAACGCATGCGCTGGTCGGACGAAACGGCGCGGGAAAATCCACGCTGGTCTCGTTGCTTACAGGTTTGCAGCAGCCGGACAGCGGCACGATTCTCTTTGACGGTGAGCCGGCGCCGCCTTACGGCGATCGCGCGGCATGGCGGAGCAGGGTCGCATGCGTCTACCAGCATTCGATGATCGTTCCGCACTTCACCGTCGCGGAAAATATCTTTCTGAATCGCTACCCGCGCCGGCGCGGCGGGGGAATCGCATGGAACCAGCTGCGCGAGCGAGCGCGCGCGCTCATGGACGAATGGCACATCGGGCTGGACGTTGAGGCACGCGCCTCGGCACTCAGCGTGGAGGAGCGTCAACTCATCGAAATCGTCCGTGCCCTCTCCTTCGGCGCGCGATTCGTCATCCTCGACGAACCGACAGCCCACTTGGAATCCGCTGCGATCGCGCGGCTATTCGCTCACCTTCGCTCGCTCAAAGATGCCGGCGTCACGATGCTGTTCATTTCCCATCACTTGCAAGAAGTGTATGACGTGTGCGACACAGTGACGGTACTGCGCGACGGCAAGCGGATCTGCACGAGCGCCGTGAGTACGCTCGGCAAGGACGCGCTCATCGAAGCGATGACGGGCGAGACCGCGGAACCCGTGGCGCAAACGGCCACGTTCGATCGTAAAGCCTCTCCGGTGGTTCTCGACGCTCGCGACGTGCGCGGCGGATGCGTTCAGGGCGTGTCGCTTGCGTTGCGCACCGGCGAACTGGTCGGTCTCGCGGGAATCGGCGGAAGCGGCACGGATGATATTGCGCGCGCAATTGCGGGTCTTGCACCACAGATGCGTGGTGAGATCACCGTGGACGGCCGGACGGTCGATCCTGCCGTCGTTCGATCCGCAATCGAGGCAGGCGTCGGGTTCGTGCCGCGCGACCGGCACGAAGAAGGTTTGGTGCTCGGGCTCTCCGTCGCGGAGAATGCGACGATGACGATCGACGATCTTCTTGGACGTTTCGGGTTCATTGAATCGCGCAAGCGCGATGCAGTAGCGCGCGAATTGATGACCCGCCTCGATATCGTTGCATCGGGTGCGCAGCAGCCGGTCGGCGAACTTTCGGGTGGAAACCAGCAGAAGACCGTTCTTGCCAGGGCGCTCGCGCGCAGGCCGAAGGTGCTGGTGCTGGTGCATCCGACGGCCGGCGTCGACGTGAAATCGAAAGAGACGCTGCTGCAAGACGTGCAGCGGGCGCGTGAATCGGGCACGGCGGTGCTCATAGTATCCGATGAAGTGGAGGACTTACGCCCGTGCGATCGAGTGTACGTAATCTTTGGCGGCCGGATCGTAGCGGAGATACCGGCGGGATGGCACGAGAACGAGTTGGTGGCGCAAATCGAAGGCGTTTCGGCTTAGCCTCGGTTCGGGAAGCGGCGCTCCTGCCGGTTCTCGTGTTGCTGCTCGTCGTGGGCGCATTCGTCAACGGCCGGTTTCTCAGCTCCGCAAATCTGATCGACATTCTCGGAGCCTCGTCGGCTCTCGCACTCGTCGTGCTCGCCGAGTCTCTCATTCTTATTTCGGGAAAGTTCGATCTCTCGCTCGAATCGACGGTGGGCCTCGCGCCGGCCGTCGGCGTTTTGCTGGTTGCTTCGCAAGCGGATCGCGGCTGGGGCGTGCACGTGCCGGTTTGGCTCGGATTCTTGTGCATTCTGCTGACCGGGGCGATCGTCGGCGCCATAAACGGTACGCTGGTCGTCAAACTGCGGTTGAACGCCTTTATCGTCACGCTCGCGATGCTGATCGTTTTGCGCGGGTTGCTCGTCGGCGTGACGAAAGGCAACACGCTTTTCAGCGTTCCGGACGCGTATCTCTATCTCGGCGCGCAGACGGCAGCCGGCGTACCCGTTTCAGTGTGGCTCGCCATTGCAATTTTCATCGCCGCGGGCGTGCTCTTGGGTCATCACCGGTTGGGTCGCGCGATCTACGCAATCGGCGGCAATCGGCAAGCTGCGCGCGCTGCGGGCATCAACGTCGATGCAATTTCATTCGGCGTTTTCGTCGCGGGCGGCGTGCTGGCGTCGCTTGCGGGATTGATTCTTGCCGGACGGCTCGGAGCCGTGAGCGCCAATCAAGGGAATGGCATGATCTTTACGGTGTTTGCGGCGGCAGTTATCGGCGGCGTGAGTTTAGAGGGCGGCAAAGGGACCGTGCTCGGCGCGGCGACCGGGGTGCTTCTGCTCGGCGTCGTCGACAATTTGCTTACGCTCGCGCAAGTGCAGACGTTTTGGATCCAAGCGATTTACGGTGTAATCATCCTGCTGGCGCTCGCGCTCGCGCGCGTAACGAGCGGACGGGAAGAGTAATGGAACGCGTCGCCCTCCATACGCGACTCAAAATCGGCAAAGAGAGCGACTACGAGCGCGTTCACGCTGCCATTCCGGCTGAACTCGACGCGCTGCTTCGCGCGAACGGGGTGAAGAGCTGGCGCATTTATCGCAGCGGCCGCGATCTCTTCCATTTCGTGGAGGTGGAAAGCTGCGCTGCGTTCCTGCAAGCTGTCGAAAAACATCCGGTCAACGTCGCCTGGCAATCCAGAATGGCCGATCTGCTCGAAGTGACGCACGATTATTCGAATCCGAGCGGCAATGCGCTCCCGCTCGTATGGGCGCTTCCGTGAACGACGCTACAGTTGGCAAAACGGCGGTTACCGTCACGCGCATCGGATGCGGCGGTGCGCCGCTGGGCGGCCTGTTCGAGGCTGTTTCCGAGGAACAAGCTCAAGAAACCTTGGCGCAAGCATGGGCGTCCGGCGTACGCTACTTCGACACAGCTCCGCTCTATGGTTACGGGCTCTCCGAGGAACGTTTGGGGCGGTTCTTATCGGACAAGTCGCGCGATGCGTTTACCGTTTCAACGAAAGTCGGGCGAGTTCTCGTACCCAAGAGCGAGAAGCCGAATCAAGACGGCAGTCTCGCATCGTTCCGCGGCGCGCTTCCGTTTGAGGCGGTCTTTGATTTCAGCGCGGACGGCATCCGGCGTTCGATCGAGGCGAGTTTGCAACGCCTGCAGCTCTCGCGCGTCGACATCATCTACATTCACGATCCGGAACACCACCTCGAGCAGGCGATTCACGAAGCGTATCCCGCGCTGCTGCGCTTGCGTGAGGAAGGCGTAACGCGCGCCATCGGTGTCGGAATGAATCAAACGCAGCCGCTGGAGCGCTTCGTTCGCGAGTGCAATCTGGATGCGGTGATGATCGCGGGGCGATACACGCTGCTGGATCGCAGTGCGCTCGACGACTTGCTGCCGGCTTGCGCGCAGCGTGGAGTAAGCGTCATCGCAGCAGGCGTCTTCAATAGCGGAATACTCGCCGAACGCGAACCGCGCGCGGGCGCGACCTACGATTACCGCATCGCTGATGCCGCAACACTGGCCCGCACTCAGGTCCTCTACGCGCTTTGCCGCCGGTATGGGGTGTCGATGCGGTCTGCGGCAATCCAGTTTCCGCTTTCGCACCCCGCCATTACAAGCGTTGTGCTTGGGATGAGAACGCCCGCAGAGGTGCGAGAGGATCTCGCCGCGCTGGAACGCCCGCTTCCGCCCACGCTATTGCGCGAGCTGAATGAGACCGCGCACGCGTGAGAATATTCGACGCTCACCATCACCTCTGGGATCCGCGTAAGCGCTTCTACGCGTGGATGTCCGATGACGTCGCGCCGATACGGCGTGCATATACTCTCGAGGACTTGCGTGCGGCGCTGCCATCGGAAGTCAAAAAAACGATCGTCGTTCAAGCTGTTTCCTCGATAGGCGAAAGCGAGGCCCTTCTGCGCATTGCCGCAGCCAGTAACGGACTCATCGCCGGCGTCGTGGGCTGGGTCGACCTGAGGTCCGACATCGTGGAGGTGCAGCTGTCGAGGCTGCTGCGAGCGCCAGGTGGTTCGTTATTGGTTGGAATTCGCCATCAAGTGCACGACGAGCGCGATCCGCACTGGCTGCAGCGTGACGAGGTCATGCGTGGGTTGGCGTGCTTGGCGGAGGCCGGCTTGACGTTCGATTTGCTCGTCCGCCCGCGCGAACTTCCCGCTGCGATTGCAACTGCTCGCGAACTGCCGCAACTGCAGTTCGTCGTGGATCACGGCGCAAAGCCGAACATTGCGCGCGGATTCTGGGAGCCGTGGTCGTCGCGCATGGCCCAGGTTGCCGCGTTACCGAACGTCGCGTGCAAACTCTCGGGACTCGTCACGGAGACCGACCGGAAGCGGTGGGAAGCGCATCAAATCGTTCCGTATATCCGGCGTTTGCTCAATCTCTTCGGCCCGGAGCGTCTGATGTTTGGATCGGACTGGCCCGTGTGCACGCTTGCGGCGTCGTACGAACAGGTTCTCGCCTTGGCCCAAGAGCCGCTGCGCGGTTTGCACCCGTCTGAACTCGATGCAATTTTTTACGCCAACGCTGAGCGCGTCTACGGACTGAAAAGGGTAATGGCATGATTAACGCCGCGCTTTTGCTCGCGGCGACGACTCTTTTTCGCGCGCCGCTTTCCGATTGGGAACACGGAATACCGCTCGGCAACGGATTGACCGGCGGATTATTGTGGGGCAACCGGCACACGATAAACCTTTCGCTCGACCGCGGAGACCTGTGGGATTTGCGCGTGCCTGCGATAGTCAAGCGCCCTGATTGGACGTATGCGAACCTGCAGAAGCTGGTGCGCGAACGAAACGTTGCGCGCATTCACCAGCTGTTCGACGATCCATACGACAAAATCGCCTATCCGACCAAACTTCCCGCCGGGCGGCTCGTCCTGACGTTCCCCGCGAACGAATCCGTCTCGCGCTTCTCGCTCGACACACAACAGGCACAGGCGTCCGCCACGATCGGCTCGCAAGAGCTTCGCGCATTTTTTTCGGCGAGACAGCCGATAGCGATGCTGCGCGTCACCGGCGCGGCGCCGAAACTCTCACTCGATCCGCCATCCGGTGTGGCACAGCTCGGCTACCCGCGCGCAAGCACCGGTACGAGCGAGGCAAACGGCGCTCGCACGATTTGGGAAGAGCAGCGCGCCGCGCTGGGTCTGTGCTACGCCATCGTGGCAGCGAGTAAGACCGTAAATGGCACGACGACGATAGCCGTCGCCATCACGTCGACGCATGACGCCGCCGATCCGCTGGCACTGGGTCGCGTGCGCACAGCGCGCGCGCTTGCATCCGGATACGCGGCGGAGTTTGCGTCGCACACCGCATGGTGGCAAAGCTTTTGGGCAATCTCGCACGTGCGCGTGCCCGATCTTGCGGTCGAGCGCCAATACGTTCTCGATAAGTATTACTACGGCTCAGCATCGCGGCCCGACGCGCCGCCAATTCCACTGCAGGGGGTGTGGACCGAAGATGACGGGTCGCTTGCACCGTGGAAAGGCGACTACCACAACGATCTCAACACGCAAATGACGTACGTCGCGTACCAAGAGGCCGGGCTTTTTCCACAGGGCGAGAGTTTTCTCAATTTCAATTGGAATTTGCTTCCCGTGTACCAGCGCTTTGCGCGCTCGTTTTATGGAGTGACCGGCGCCGCCGTTCCGGGCGTTGAATCGCAAAACGGACAAGCATTGGGCGGCTGGTGTCAGTATGCGCTCTCACCCGTTATGGGTGCGTGGATAGCGCAGAGCTACTACGAGCAGTGGCGTTATACAATGAATCCGGCCTTTTTGAGTGCGCGCGCGTACCCGTTTACGGAACAAATCGGAACCGCGCTGCTGGGATTAATGAAAACCGGCGCAGACGGAAAACTCCATCTTCCGCTTTCGACCTCGCCGGAGATGTTTGACGATACGCTCAAAGCGTGGCTGCCGCCAAGCTCGAATTTCGACGTTTCGCTCGAGCGCTGGCTGTTCGGTGCGCTTGGGGAGATGGCAAATGCGCAAGGCAAAACGCGCGACGCCGCAAAGTGGTACCGAGTCCTTGCGAAGCTGCCGTCTTACGATGTTGAACGCGGCGTTTTGACGATCGCGCCGGGCGTTCCGTTGCCGTTTTCACATCGGCATTTCTCGAATCTCATCAGTATCTTTCCGCTCGGAACGTTGAACGTCGACGGGGGCGCATCCGATCGCGCGTTGATACGCCGCTCGATAGACGACGCGATCTCCAAAGGCAGCAGCCAGTGGATGGGCTACAGTTTCGGCTGGATGGCGTGTCTGCTTGAGCGTGAAGGTCGCGGCGACGAAGCTCTGAGTTATCTGCATCAATTCTTAAGCGGCTATATTTTTCCCAACGGCTTTCACGTCAACGGCTATCACGGCGGTCCGTTCACGCTCGAGGGAAACTTTCTCGCAATGCAAGCGGTTCAGGAGATGCTGCTGCAGAGTTGGGGCGGCGTCGTCCGTGTGTTTCCTGCAACCCCGTCCGCCTGGTCGAACGCCTCGTTCGACCGCTTGCGCGCGGAAGGAGGCTACGTCGTTTCAGCTGCTCGTCGCAACGGGCATACCTCGCGCGTTTACATCCTCGCAACCGCTAACGGCACTTTGCGTCTGCGCGATCCGTTCGCGGCCTCCGCCGGAGCGCGCTGGAATCGCCCGGTACGCCATATCGGCACGATGACCGAGGTGTACTTGCGCAAAGGCGAGTTCCTCACGGGTGAAACGGACCCGGTGCCCCAGCCGGTACCGACGGATGCACCGCGCGTTGTCGATATGAGCCTGGCGCAGCAGCCGGCATCGAACATGCGCTGGTTTCGCGACGCGAAATTCGGCATGATGCTGCACTGCGGTGTATATTCGGTCTACGACAAGGGCGAATGGTACTACTACAACGCTGCGCCGAAGTTGACGTATGCGAAGTACGTTCGCGCCGCGTATCTCATTTGGTGGGACGGCGCGTGGCTGGGTTTACAAGGCAACGATCGCCACGGTATGATATCCCGAGCGCAAGCTGCGGAGCTGCGCCCGTTCGGCGGTTGGCTGCACAAAATCAGCGAGAGCACTTACGGCACGCGTCCTGGTCCATGGGAACCGCGAGACAGCGAGTATGGGTTCACGCGGCGCGCCGGCACGGTGCACGCGCACGTGGAAGCAGGGTACAAAGGCGACTCGTTCGTCTTTCCGCCATTGTCACACCGCGCCGCCTCCGCGTGCTATGATGTGTACTCGCGCAAGCCGTTGCACTGCTACGCCGCACCTGATGGAAGCATAAGTGTTGTGGGATTGAATCGGCGTGAAGGTCCAATCGACACGGTCGTTGCGGTTCGTTATCGATGAACCGGTGCTTGGGCGCCGCCCTCGCACTCGTCGCGCTGCTGTCGACGTGCCGCGCGACGGCGCTGGCGCAAAGCGAAACCGGCGAAATCGTGATTCGCGTCGTCAGTTCGTCGACGCTCGAGCCCATCGCAAATGCAAGCGTGTTTATGCTGGGCGGTCGAGAACCCATGACTGCGCTCACCGACGCCGACGGTTTGGTACGGATCGACGACGTCCAGCCTGCCCTGTACCGCGTGCGTGTCGATGCCGACGGATACGAACGCAGTCCGATGACTGAGTTCGAAGTGCTTTCCGGGCAAGTCGCAACGGTGTACGTCAAGCTCGCGTCTACCCTCAAGACGATCGCTAACGTCAAGGCTCGTACGAGCGTCGGCGTGGGATCTTACGCGATCACATCCGGAAGCGCCCAGCGCAAACTCTCCGATTCGCTGCTCAACGCGCTGGGCTTACTGCCGAACGCGCGTCTGAACCCGTACGGGGCGATCAGTTTGAACGGGTACGATCCGGCTCAGACGCTGCTTTCCATCAACGGCGTGCGCGTCGGCAGCGGACGCGGCGCCTCCGGAACGATCGGCGCGGTGCAGGACCTCTTCACCGGTGCGAACGTCAACTTCGACCCCAACGGCCCGTACATCGGCGGCAGCATCGATTTCTATACGGTGCAGCCGACCAAAACGTGGCAATATGTTTCGAAGAATCAGTTCGGCCCGTATGGCAGTGCGCTTGCGCTTACCGCGACCGGTTCGATTGGCAAGCTCGGAATCGCCGTCGGGCGAACATTCCGCGGGCAAGACGACTATCTCTCCGGCCTCACTTTTGAAGACGAGAGCGGTCTAACCTACCCGCACATGGGCGCCAACGACGACTTCGGCAATCTGCTGATCCTTCGCTTCGATGCTTCGAAGACTACGACCGTGAAGCTCGGCATGATTCATACCGACGGGCGCAGCCTCTGGGACTGCACCAGCTGGTTGACCGCGTTGCCGTGCGGATACGGTCCTTCACCACCGAATTTCACTCGATCCGACACGGCGGCCCTGGAACTGCAATCGTTGATCGGACACGTGACCGTCAGCGCAACGGTCAATGCGAATCGCTACGTGAGCGGAATCGAGGCGCAGGACCGGCGCGTAGGAGGGATTATTAGCCCATACTCTTCATCCAGCGCGTTTGAAAGTGCGTACGGCCAGCTGTCGCTCAGCACGATGGCGAAACGGCATACGTACAGCCTTTCCTACGACGGGAATTTCAACGGCACCAGTTTTTCACAAACCGTCGGAGGCACGTATTCGGCTCCGGCGCAGCCGTTCAGTCAGAGCGGAAATCTCACACTCAACGACAATATCAAGTCGAACGAGAAACTGAACGTGACCTATGGCGCCGGAGTTCTGGTCGGCAATTACGCGGGTGCGCAGCCGTCAGCCTACGTGGAGGGCACATGGAATCCAACCAAGTCGGATTCAGCGGACGTGCGCGTGGGTTATCAAAATTCGAACTTCTTCTATGGGGGTGGCGGTCTTTCGACGCTGCTCAACGATCCCGTCGGCGCCTCGTTCGATTGTGCGAACCGCTCCACTTTGGTATCCGGGCCAAGCGACCCGAACGCAAAACGCAGCACGGACTCATATTCCGCTTCATACTCGCACCGCTGGCTGCGTTCGAACGACTCCGTCGGCATGTGGTTTTCCACTCAGAGCACCGAGAACGATTCGTTCAACGCGGCGCTGCCGATCGCGGCGGAGCCGCCGAGCGCGTTTCCCGGCGGCATCACTGCATATCTTAACGCATTGCAACAGCTGTGGTCGCAGCCAACGGTCTGTGGCAGCGCTCCATTCCAACCGCAGCGCATTTGGGTGAACTCGAACATCAACGGCGTCAGCGATACGCATCTCAATGCGAACATCGACGCTCAATTCTCGCTGGGGCGCAACGTGCTGGTTGTTCCTAGCTACTGGATCGACTCGTATTATCTACACTCTTTGAGCCCGCGCATGGAAATGAAGGGCAGCTACTATCGCGTGGGTGAGCAAGTGCCGCAGTGGCCGCTCCACGGCGCCTCGGTGATAGTGGACGTAGCGGAGCCGCGTGCGCGGTTCGAGTGGCTATTGAACGCACAGTACGCCCCTGGCAACAATTGGCAGAATCTTCCCGCGTACACCGTTTGGAACGGCGGCGTCGTCTTCAAACCGCGCGTCGGAACGCTGACGTTCACGCTGAGCAACATTTTCGGAGTGCACACCGGCCTGTTCTCGCAGAATCTCGGCATCAATCCGCTGCCGCTCATCGGAGGCGGAACATATGCGTTCCCGACAATGCCTCTTCCGCCGCGCGGATGGAGCATGACGTATGAAATTCCGTGGTCTGCGCACACGAAACCCGCGCCGCCCACAGCGGGTGGCCATACCGGCGAAACGGAGTAGTCGTCATGCATTTCGCACCTGTGCTGTTGGCCGCGTGGATAGGCACGTGGGCGTCGTCGCCGGTGCAGGCCGGCGAAGACGTCTCTTTTCAGGGGGATACGCTGCGAGAGATCGTGCACGTCAGCATCGGGGGCTCGAGCGTGCGCGTCCGGTTTACGAACCGCTTCGGGAATTCGCCGCTGGTCATCAGCGACGCAACGATAGCGGTCGAAAGCGGCGGTACGGCTTCGGCGCTTGCCGGTTCGCTGCACGATCTGACGTTTATGGGCGCGAGCTCGGTGACCATTCCGCCGAACGCCGACGTTTACAGCGACGCGGCAACGCTGCAGGTTCCGCCGAAAAGTAATCTGCTCGTGAGCATGTATCTTCCGGACGCGGCGCCGCTTGCGACCGAGCATCAGCTCACGAATCAAACGAACTATTACGCGCAAGGCGAGCACTCAAGCGACGTATCCGGCGCCGCATTTTCACATACGTACACGCCGTGGTACTTCATCGACGGCGTCGATGTGTCCGCATCCGGTGCGCGCGGCGCAATCGTCGCATTCGGCGATTCGATTACGGACGGCGCGGGTGGGGAAAAGAACGCAAACGATCGCTGGCCGGACTTTCTCGCGTCGCGACTGCAGACGCTGCCGCCGAGCCGGCAGCTCGGCGTGCTGAACGCAGGCATTAGCGGAAACCGCATTCTGCTGAGCTCCAAGCCGTTTGGGATTGACGCCCTGGCCCGAATGGATAGCGACGTGCTTTCTCAAAGCAGCGCCGCGGACGTCATCGTGCTGCTCGGGATCAACGACATTCAGCAGACGCCGCATCAGTACGATGCTTCGCAGATCGAGCTCGGACTGCAGCAGATCGTCGAGCAGGCGCACGCGCGCGGTCTGCGCGCGATCGGCTGCACGATAACGCCCTACGAGGGATGGCTCTTCTACGATACGCGAGGGGAAGCGACGCGTCAGGCCGTCAACGAGTGGATTCGGCGCAGCGGGACGTTCGACGCAGTCGTCGATTTCGACGCAGCGGTGCGCGACCCGAGCGATCCGCACCGTTTGCTGCCCGCGTACGACAGCGGCGATCACTTGCATCCGAACGCCGCGGGTCACCGCGTCATGGCGAATACCGTGAATTTGAGCGCGTTATAGTCGCTTGAGTCATACGTCGAAAGGCCACGCGCCTATGCCGCCGGACCAATCGTATTGCTTACGGCTTGTATCCGCCTGCATCGTGAACTCCCAATGTTCCGGTGTCGTCTTCGTCAACCAATCGTTTGCGCGTGCGCGTTCGTCCGCTTCCATCGCAGCCGCAAATGCGCGACGCAACGCTTCGCCGGCGCTTGCCAACGGCCTCGGGCTGGGGCGAAACGAACAGCGCGACACCGCTTCGCGCCACCAAATCGAGCCATTGACTGTTTAGGGATGTAGCCTGAAATCGCGCAGCATTATTGTTTGCTGAAAAAACAAATCCGCTGAAGAACTGCCCAGAGCAAACGTATAACTGCCGGGGAAAATGTGCCAATCACCCGCGCGTGCATCGAAGCGAGCTAGGATTCGCGAATCGACCCTAACGCTGAGCGTGCGGCTTTCGCCCGGGTGAAGATCGACGCGCTGCCAGCCGGCAAGGCGACGGGCTCGCTCGCCGCCCGCGGGCGGCAATGAAACGTACAGTTGCGGAACGTCCGCCGCTTCACGCATGCCGGTGTTCGTCACGTCGAACGATGCAGTGACCGGATTTCCCGCGCGGACTCGTAAGTTCGAATAGCGGAACGTCGAGTACGAAAGGCCGTAACCAAACGGAAAGAGCGGCTTTTCATTGCGGGTTTCAAACCAGCGGTATCCGGCGTCGGATCCTTCGATGTTGTAATCCGCGTGCCTAGCATCGATACTCCAGCGCGGCAGTTGCGCGACGCTTGCCGGAAACGTTATCGGCAAGTGACCCGATGGCGAAAGGTCGCCGAAGAGTAATCGCGCAATCGCAGTCGCGCCCTTTTGCCCCGGGTACCACACTTCCATCACAGCGGGTGTCTGCGCAAGCCACGGCATCGTCACGGGATCGCCCGTCTCCAGCACGACGATCGTGTTCGGATTTGCGCGGGAAACCGTCGCTATCAGTTCGTCCTGATGATCCGGCAATGAGAGGCTGGCGGCATCCCCTCCCTCGCTGAGCCATTGATAGGCGAAGACGATTGCGACGCTTGCCGAACGTGCATACTTTTGCGCGATCGAGGGATTGGAGCCGCCGTAAAACGTCACGTGCGCCGACGACGCCTCCGCGCGTATCGAGCGAAGCGGCGAAGACGGATCCCAGATTTCGATGTCCGAGCCGGGCGGCACGGCCGGGCCGCCCACGGGCCACACCTGC
>DATGJX010000145.1:0-3236 GCA_035294905.1 Vulcanimicrobiaceae bacterium
GACTTCGACCCGCGTCGGATCGAGTTGCTTGACGGTAGCGCTCACTCGCTACGAACCGACCTCCGAACTGACGAAAAACCTGGAGCGGAAGACGAGACTTGAACTCGCGACCCTCGCCTTGGCAAGGCGATGCTCTACCACTGAGCTACTTCCGCAATCTACTGGTTATCGGTTCGAAACTGGGCACGCAGAGACTCGAACTCTGATGGGTCTCCCCACTGGAACCTAAATCCAGCGCGTCTGCCAATTCCGCCACGTGCCCGCACGGACCCGCGACGGACGTTCGCGAGTATACGGAACCTATCCGGTGAGCGTCAAGTTTGGCGGCACGGGCCAGCCTAAGAGGGCGGCCGCTCTCCTGAGGAAAGCGGCCGGCTCGGACTTGGTGCACCGCGAGGGACTCGAACCCCCAACCAATTGATTAAGAGTCAACTGCTCTACCATTGAGCTAGCGGTGCGCGCAGGCCACTTTCACCGCGCGGAACTGCACTCCCCGCGTCGAACCGCGCGCGAATGCACGCGGATGCGAAGCCCTCGCTCATCATACTGCATGGATCGAATGGATCGGGCGCGACGATGCGCGCGCTCGTCGACGCCGTGCGAGCCGAGGTCGATGCGTACACGCCGAACATGCTCGCGCATGGCGGACGCCCGGTGCCCAAGCACATTACGATCGAAGATCTTGCGACCGACATTATCGCGTACATGGACGAACAGCATCTCTTGCACGCGTACGTTTTCGGATACAGTTCCGGCGCGTGTCTTGCGCTCTATCTGGCGCGGCATTTTCCGGAGCGCTTCGACGGCGTCTGCACGCTGGCAGCGAAGTATGTGTTCGATCCCAAGACCGTTGCGCATTGGATGTACCTCACCAATCCCGAGCGTTTAGGTCGACCCGGCAATAAACGCGCGGCAGAGCTCGCGGAAACGCATGCGCCGCAAGATTGGGTCGAGGTCACGAACAGCAACCGCCGGCTGTTCGAAGAATACGGCCTCAACCCACCCTTGCTCGAAAAGGACTTGCGAGCGATACCGATACCTGCGCTCCTCTTCTCGTCCGATAAAGACCAGCTCGTGCCGCTTTCCGAAACGCTCGCGCTTGGCAAGCTCATCGCCGACAGTCGCGTCGTGACGTTTGCGGGACAAGCGCATCCACTTTCAATCGTTCCGCTTACCACAATGGCGAGAACAATGTGCGATTGGATTTCGGAAATCGAAGACCGTGGCGCGGTGAAGCGACGATCGACGGGATGAACCAGGCTCGTAAGCCGTCGATCGTCATTCTGCATGGCGCAAACGGGACGGCCGCGATCATGAAGCCGCTGGCAGATGCGTTGAGCGTCTGCGTCGAGACGTTCACGCCGAACATGCTCGGACATGGCGGACGCGAGGTTCCGGAGCGCGCAACCATCGAGGCGCTTGCGACCGACATAATCGCGCAGATGGATGCAGTTGGTTTGCGGCGCGCGTACCTTTTCGGATTCAGCTCCGGCGGTCTCCTCGCGCTGTATCTTGCACGGCATTTTCCGGAGCGCTTCCATGGCGTGTGCACGCTGGCTGCGAAATACGTCTTCGACCAGCGGACCGTTTCACATTGGACGTACATGATCTCGTTCGATCGTTTGGAGCGTCCCGGCAGCAAACGCCCGCAAGAGCTAGCGGAAGACCATGCTCCGCAAGACTGGAAGAAAGTCATCGTGATGAATCGAGACATGTTTATCGCGTTTGGCAAGAAAGCGCCGCTGAGCGAGCTTGATTTGCAAGCGATCTCGATTCCGGCGCTGCTTTTCTCATCGAGTGAAGATCAAATCGTCCCGCTCGAGGAAACGCTGGCACTCGGCAGGCTCATCCCAAATTCGAAGCCGGTAATTTTTCACGGCCAATGTCATCCGTTTCACGCGGTCCCGCTCCCACCGATGGCAACAGCGATCTGCAATTGGATTGAGGAAATCGAACGCCGCGACACGCCGAAGCCGCCTCTCGTCGTCATTCACGGGGCGAACGGTTCGGGAGCTTCGATGCAACCGTTTTCGGATCAATTGAAACCGTACATGGATGTCTTTGCGCCGGATCTCATAGGGCACGCAGGCCGCCCGCTACCGGAACGATTGACGATCGAGGAAATGGCGGCCGACGTCATCGCGCAAATGGATGCGCGCGATCTCGCGCGAGCCTACCTCTTCGGGTACAGCTCCGGCGGATATCTGGCGCTGTATCTTGCGCGGCATTATCCCGAGCGCTTTATTGCCGTCGCGGCACTGGCCGTGAAGTACGTATTCGACGAACGGACCGTCGCGCACTGGACCCATCTCGCCGACGCGAAGCGCGTACGGGAGCGGAATCCGCAGAGCGGTCGCATGGACGAGCTTATCCGGATGCATCATCCGCAAGATTGGGAGACTCTCGTAGGGCTGACGTGCGAGTACTTCAAATCGCTGGGCCGTAAGGAGCCGCTCAGCATTGACGATCTGCGCGGCATCAGTCAGCCCGCAATGCTTTTCTCCTCCGACAACGATCAAGTCGTGCCGCTCAGCGAGGCCACCGAACTTGCCAAGCTTTTGCCCGATAGCCGACTGGTCGTCTTCAAGGGGCAAAGCCATCCGTTCAAGGTCGTGCCGGTCGTCGCAATTGCACGCGCGCTGACGAACTGGATCGACGAACTTCAAAAAGCCAACGCGGCGTCCGTTTAGAACGCCGCGTTGACGAGTTTGGTGCGCCCTGCCGGACTTGAACCGGCGACAAACGGCTTAAAAGGCCGCTGCTCTACCGACTGAGCTAAGGGCGCCGGACTACGAAACTATACCCGGCTACGACTCTTTCGTAAAGTCGGCTGGAATTCCGAAGATCGCTTTGTCGGTATCGCTTACCGGATGTACGTTGCCGCGCTCGATGATCGTTGCAAAGCCGCGACCTTGACCGTTCTGCCCCGGAAATTGGTAGGCGGAGAACATGTCGAGACGCCCGGTCGGCAACGGTGGGCCGCTCGAGGTCATTGTGAAACGCTGATCGCCGCTGGGTGTGCGCATCGCCTCGTTGATCATGTGCGTCATGTTGGCGCTTGATGCCATCGCCGCCATCGGACCGCCCATTCCAGGCATTCCCGACATTGCCATGCGTCCGGCGGGACACGATTGCGACGGCTGTCCGTAGCTCGACACATATTGCGTGAGGTTCGTCTGCATTGATTGGGACGACCCGTCGGATTTCGTTATCGTGATCGTCATCGCGGCTTTGTA
>DATGJX010000146.1:0-3910 GCA_035294905.1 Vulcanimicrobiaceae bacterium
CAAGCTGACGATCACGCCGGCCCTGATCGCGGCCGCGACGCTCGTTGGAAGACGCTTCGGGCCGACCGTCAGCGGCTGGCTCGTCGGATTACCGCTCACATCCGCGCCTGTCGTTTTCTTCGTAGCACTCGCGCACGGCAATGCATTCGCGGCCCAAGTCGCATTCGGAATTCTGCTCGGAACGATCGCACAATCTTTTTGCATTCTTGCATACGCGCACATTGCAGCCCGCGAAGCGCGTCCGAACTGGGCAGGATCGCTTCTGGCCGGCACCATCGCCTTCATATGCGCCGCGCTCGTCCTACAACGAATCGCACTGCCGCTGATACCGACGTTCCTCCTCGCCGTCGCCGTTGTGGCGCTCGTCCTGATGTTGATGCCGCGCGTTCGCGCCGTGCGAGCGCATGAAGACCATGCGTCGGTTTGGGATTTGCCGGCACGCATGCTCGCCGCAACGGCGCTTGTGATGGGCTTGACCGGGCTATCCGGGGCGATTGGTCCACGCTGGACCGGGATACTTAGCCCGTTTCCCGTTTACGGTACGATTCTGGCCGTTTTCGCGCACCGCGAAAGCGGCGGTGCTGCGGCGGCCGACGTGATGCGCGGCCTCGAGACGGGGATGTTCTCGTTTTCCATCTTCTTCACGATCGTCGGACTCTTGATCGTGCACTCGGGATTGCTCGTCGCTTTCGCGAGCGCAACGGCCGCGACGCTCGTCGTTCAGGCTTTCGCGCTCGTTTGGCTGACGCGCGGCTCGCGCGCATAGCCCGGAGCGGGGAAGTTTTTCTCGCCGGTGAAGCCGCCGCTCGATGAGAAAATCTGCATGGGCTCTTATCGCAGCAATCGTGCTTTTCGGCGCAACTCCGCTGAACTATCCACCGACGCCGAAGCACCCAGTCGTTGACACCTATTTCGGGACCCGGGTCGTCGATCCGTATCGCTGGCTAGAAAATGCGAACGATCCTGCCGTCAAGAAATGGGCCGGCGCGCAGGCGAAGCTTGCAGAGAACTTCATCGACTCCCGCAAGTCATACGCGTTCTACAGCAAACGCGTTGCGCGGCTGTCGCTCGCGTCGACGTCGCGATTCAACCTTCAAATCTCGGGCGAGCGTATGATCTACATGCGTGAAACGCCGCCGCAGGCGCAAGCGCAGCTCGTCGCACGCGATGGCCTCAAGGGCCCGGAGCGCGTGCTCTTCGATCCGGCGACCGCGGGTTCGCCGGCGCCTGCGATTGAATCGGTATTCGTTTCACCCGACGGTTCGAAAGTTGCGTTTACAACGCAACCCGGCGGCTCGGAAGCCGAGGTCATGCACGTCGTCGATGCCGCCACCGGCGAGATGCTTTCCGATACGATCGAGCACGTCGGCGGCGGACTCAGTCCCACGAATTTGATGTGGGACGCGGACGGCAAAGGATTCATCCATACGCAGTGGCCGCAAAACGCTGACGGCAGCTACGCTACATCCGGCATCCTGCTCTACCATCACGTCCTTGGCACAGATGCATCATCGGACACGTACGTCTTCGGAAAAGGACTCTCGCCGCGCGCAGAATTTTGCGGGCTTCTAACTTCGAAAGACGGCGCGGAACAAGCGATCCTCGTTACGGCCGGCGACGGCGTGGCGGCTTCCATTTACATGCGCGCCTCCGGTGACGCTCAGTTTCACCAAGTCGCGGGGCCAAGCGCGAGCGTCGGCGATAGTGCCGATGCAAAATCGACGTTCGTCGGTCATTCACTCTACGTCATCTCGAAGAAGCGCGACTCGCGCGGTGCTGTCGTCGCGATCGCGCCGGGTGGCACGTTTGCGAGCGGAACGACGATCGTTCCGGCGTCGAGCGTCGTCATCGACGACCTTCAGGCGGTTCGTGGCGGATTCATCACGAGCGATATCGATGGCGGCGATGCAGCCGCGCGATTCTTCTCTGCGGACGGGAAGCGCAGCAAGCAAATTCCGATCCCCGCAGTCTCCGTTATAACCGCGCTCGCCGGCGATCCATCCGGCGGACCGACCATCATCGGCTACCAAGGGTACACGGTCCCGAATAAGTGGCTCCGCTACGTTTCAGAGACGAACAAGCTGGTATCGACGGGCATCGCGCGAACCTCGCCGGGCGACTTTTCGCACGTCGTCGTCGAGCGCGTCTTCGTACCGTCGCTCGACGGGCGAGTGCGAATTCCGCTCGAGATCATGTACATGCGGAATATTCCCCGCAACGGAACGGCACCGACGCTCCTGACCGCGTACGGTGCGTACGGTCTCATCTCGTCGCCCTTCTTCCTCGGCTCGGAGCTCGCATGGCTCGAACGCGGTGGCGTCTTCGCGCAAGCGATGATTCGCGGCGGCGGTGAGTATGGCGACGCTTGGCATCTCGCGGCGCAGCACGCGACCAAAACAAAGAGCAGCGACGACGTTGCTGCCTGCGCACGATGGCTCGGCGCGCACGGATTCGGAAACGCGGAGCACATGGGGATCGAGGGCGGCAGCGCCGGCGGATTCTTGATGGGTCTTGCGGTTACGCGGAATCCAAGCGATTACCGCGCTGTGGTTGCGCATGTCGGGATCTACGATCTCCTGCGCGTCGAGCTCACGCCGAATGGCGCGTTCAACACGCCTGAATTCGGCACCGTGAAAGACCCCAAACAGTTCGCGTGGATGCTCAAACAATCGCCATATCACAACGTCCACAACGGGACGGCATATCCGGCCGTGCTGTTCATGACGGGTGAAAACGATCCGCGTGTCGATCCGTACAACTCGCGAAAAATGGCGGCACGCATGCAAGCTGCGTCCTCGTCGCCCTATCCGATCTTGCTGCTGCAGCAAGCAGGACGCGGACACGGCATGGGCAGCGCGTTTGGGCAACAGGTCGAGCAGCGCGTCGACGTCCTCACGTTCTTCGAAAGTCAGCTTCGCTAACGTACCCGTGACGATCAAGGCGGTCGACCGCGTCGCGGAGGCGATACTCGTCGCCGCGCTCGCCGGAGAGCTTTTGATCGTCGTCGTCAACGTTCTGGGGCGAAGCTTCGGACAAACGGGCTTTCTTTGGACGCCCGAGATCTCGCAAATCGCCCTTTCGACGATGACATTCATCGGCGGCGTCGTTGCGTATCGACGCTCCCAGCACGCGCCCGTTCGCGCCGTCCTCAATCTCTTGCCGGAGCGCGGCGCGCGCTTCTGTCACACTCTCGCCCATCTGCTCGTGTTGGCCGGCGCAGTGCTGGCCGCGATTACGTCTTATTGGCTGGTCGAGGCGGGTTGGCACGAGCGCACGCCGATTCTCAGCATTCCGGTTTCAACTATCGGTCTGCCGCTGGCGCTCGGGATGATCTTGCTCGCGATCTACGCGCTCGTGCGCCTGTTCGAAGACGCGCCGCGGCTTGCGCTAAAGATTGGGATCGGCGTCGCCGCCGTACTAGGCGTTGCTTACGCGACCCAGAGTTTCTGGCAGCCGCTTTTCGCCGGCGACGCGGCGGTGTTCACGGTCCTGATCCTGTTTGCCGTGGGAATCTTGCTGGGTGTGCCCGTTGGATTCGCCTTGTTGCTCGCCGCCGCAGCCTATCTGTGGTTCGCGAATGCGGCACCGATGGTAACGCTCACCCAAAATATGGTGAACGGAACCAGCAATTATGTCTTGCTCGCGGTTCCGTTCTTCATTCTCGCCGGTTTGATCATGGAGCGTGGCGGAATCAGCTTGCGGCTGGTGCGCTTCGTCCACGCGCTCGTCGGTCACTTTCGCGGTGGATTGTTGCAGGTCGTCGTCGTGAGCATGTATTTGGTCTCGGGGCTCTCCGGATCGAAAGCCGCAGACGTTGCGGCGGTCGGCTCGGTGATGCGCGACATGCTCGACCGCCAAAACTATAGCCGCGGTGAGGGCGCCGCCGTTCTAGCTGCCTCGGCCGCGATGG
>DATGJX010000147.1:0-7782 GCA_035294905.1 Vulcanimicrobiaceae bacterium
CGACGCCGGAAGATCCGCGGGATCGCGTGCACGCGATCAAACAGGCAATCGAACTGAGCGCGCCCCACATCCCGAAGGACACGCCCTTCGTCGTTATTACCGGCGTAGCGCCGGACGGGAACATGCGCAAAGCAGTCGAGACGACCGTGGAAGCGCTCAAGGAGCTCGGCGAATTTGCGGCCGCGCGCGGAGTCAAGATCGCGTTCGAACCGCTCAATCCGATCAACGTGAATACGGACACGGCGGTGTGGGGACTCGACCACGGTTTGGAACTGGTCGAGAAAGTGGATCACCCCGCGGTGGGCATCTGCATCGACAGTTGGAACGTCTGGGAAACACCGAATCTCGAGGACGTGATTCGCCGGTGCGGCAAGCGCATTCTGCTGATTCAGCTCAGCGACTGGAAGATGCCGCGGTCCACCGCCGATCGGTACACGCTCGGCGAAGGCGAGATTCCGCTCGCAAAGATGATCCGCGCAATTCGCGCAACGGGATACGACGGGCCATGGGTCGTAGAGATTCTTTCGTCGCTGCATCTCGACGGATCGCTTTGGAAATCGGACATGGACGAGGTCTTGCGGAAAAATCACGAGGCATTCGATCGGCTCTGGCGTGAAAGCGGATAGTTGAAGGAGCGCGAGTTCGTCGCGTATTTCATCGCGCGGCAAACCGGGCTGCTCGCTTTCAGCATCGAAGACGTCGCCGTCAGTTGGCAGATCTTCTCGCTGCGGCACAGTCCGCTCGACTTGGGCCTCGTGGGCCTCGTGCTGTTCTTGCCGCAACTCGTCCTGGCAATTCCGGCCGGTGTGCTTGCGGATCGAGCCGACAGGCGTTCGATCATCATCGCATCGTCGTTTACGGAAGCCGTGGGGCTCGCGGGATTCATCGCGCTCATGTTTCTGGACGTGCGCTCCGTGGGCGTGTATTTGGGTGCCGTCGCGTTTATCGGAATCGCGCACTCCATGGGGATTCCGGCGCAGCGCGCGCTGCTCGTGAACATCGTGCCGAAGGAGCAGTTCGTTCGCGCGCAGGCGCTCACGTCGTCGATTGGACAACTCGTCAACATCGGCGGTCCGGCACTCGGCGGCGTGCTCATCGCGATCTCCACGCCGGTTGCGTTCGCCGCGGCGGCGATTGCCTACATCCTCGCGACTGCCGCGTTTACGTTTCTGAAACGCCACACCGTCGAGTATGAGGACGTTCCGGTGCTGCAAGCTGCGCTTCAAGGCGTGCGCTTCATCATGCATCAGCGCATCATTCTCGGCGCGATTTCACTCGATCTCTTCGCGGTGCTGTTCGGCGGCGCGACCGCGCTGCTGCCGGTCTTCGCGACGACGATTCTGCAGGTCGGCGCGACGGGGTTCGGATTACTGCGCGCTGCCCCGGCCGTCGGTGCGGCCGCGGTCGCTGGGTACGTCGCGCGTCACTCGCTCCAAGGCGGCGCCGGACGGCTGCTGCTGATCTGCGTCGCGGGTTTCGGCGCGGCAACAATCGTCTTCGGCCTGTCCCGAAATTTCATCGTGTCGATCGTTGCGCTCGTCTTGACCGGCGCCTTCGACATGGTGAGCGTCGTCATTCGCAGTGCCCTCGTGCAGTTGCGCACGCCGAACGAAATGCGCGGCCGCGTCGGCGCGGTGGAGAACGTGTTCATCGGCGCGTCGAACGAACTGGGGGCGTTCGAATCCGGAGGCGTCGCAGCGCTTATCGGGACGCAGGCGTCGGTTGTGCTCGGCGGAGCAGCGACGCTTGCGGTAATTGCGTTGTGGACGATGCTGTTTCCGGAACTCCGTCAGTTTGAGGTGCTGGAGCAGCATACCAGCCGGTGATAATCGCACGCACGTTGTTGCGCAACCAGATGGTCGCAGTCTTCGCGCCGAAGATTGCGCTCATCGGCGCCTGCAGCGGCGAGCGTGTACGCGAGCTTCTGCAAGGGATTGTAGTCGCCGTAGGCCGGCGGTTCTTTCCGCAGACGCAGATAGTAGCCGATCATCGGCATAATGCCGGCGAGGTCTTTTTCTCCGAACAGCAACTTTCCAAGTTGCCCGTTGACGATCCCGGATCCGATATACACGATGCCGCTCGCAAGCATGGCAAGGCCAAAGCGTGCCGGTAAATCATGCAGGCAGCATAACCGGCCATCCTGACAATGCGTGGAGAGCGCCGGTCTCTCATGAAACTCTCATGAACGCCGGCGCCGCGCTCTCCGACTCTTATCAGCAATGCGAGCGATGATAGTGGCAAGATGATAGGCAAAGTTCAAAGTCCGGCATTACCATCGCTACCTGAAGTCAGCGGCGTCTGGCAGGCGCTCAAGCGGAACAAACTGATTCTGTCGCTTGCAGCACTGCTGCTCATCGCGGCGATCGTCGCCGGGTCGCTCGTTGCATCGCGTTCCAACACAAACGCTGCATACGTTACACAGCCGGTCGCGCGTCAAGATTTGACGCAAGCGGTCACCGCCTCGGGTACCGTCAACCCGCAAAACACCGTGAACGTCGGCACGCAGGTGTCCGGCACGATTTCGGCCATCTACGTCGACTACAACAGTAAGGTTCACCAGGGCCAAGTGCTGGCGCGCCTGGATACCAGCCAGCTGCAAGCGCAGCTCGACCAGGCCAACGCAACGCTGCAGCAGGCGCAGGCGCAAGCTAACGCTCAGTCGCAGACTGCCGGCGGAGCGCAGGCCAACGTTACCGGTGCTCAGGCGGGTATCGAATCGGCGCAAGCGGGCGTCTCCAAGGCGCAAAGCGCGCTCAACGTCGCCCAAGAAACGATGACGCGCGATAACGCGCTGCTCGCGAAGGGCTACATTGCGCAGAGCCAAGTCGATGCCGATCAGGCGAATGAAGTTGCCGCGCAAAGCGCGCTGACGTCGGCGCAGGCCGCGGTCACGCAAGCGCGCGCGCAGACGGACTCGTCCTCGTCTGCGGCGGGCGCGGCGCTCGATACGGCGTCGGCCGCACAGGCGGGCGTAGCGGCGGCGCAAGCACAGGTACAGCAGGATGAACTAAACATTCAGCGCGCGGTTATCACCTCGCCAATCGATGGAACCGTAATCGCGCGCGACGTCTCCGTCGGTCAGACGGTTGCCGCGAGCCTGCAAACGCCGACGCTCTTCTCCATCGCGCAAAACCTGCATAAGATGGAAGTCGACATCAGCGTCGGCGAGCCGGACATCGGCAACGTTCGCCCGGGCGACGTGGTGAGCTTCAGCGTGCTGGCATTCCCGAATCAGACGTTCAGTGGTACGGTTTCGCAGGTTCGCGTCAATCCGACCACCGTCAACAACGTCGTGACGTATGACGTCATCACGCTGGTGAACAATCCGAACGGCCAGCTGCTGCCGGGCATGACGGCCAACGCCACCATCAACGTGCAAACCGCGAAGAATGCGCTGGTCGTGCCGACGCAGGCACTGAGCTTCCGCCCGTCGTCGAGTTCGTTCACGCATCGCAAGCACAGCACAACATCGACGGCAGCACCGCAGCATGGCGCTGCGAGCACGGCCTCGCCGTGGGGACAGACGGCAGCCGGTGTTTCCGGTACGGCATCCGCGGGCGGTACGAGCGTGCTGTTCGTCGAGCAAAACGGTAAACCGGTTCCGGTTCGCGTGCGCGTCGATTTGGTCAGCGGAACGCAAGCTGCGGTGACGCCGCTGCGCGGAACCCTCGCGGCCGGAGATAACGTCATCGTCTCGAGCGGATCGTCGTCGTCGCAAACCACACGCGCCTCTTCGCTCGGTTCGCGCGGCCCCGGCGGCATGTCGGGACTCGGAAGGGCACTGCACTAATGGAACCGGTCGTTCAAGTGGAAGATCTGCGCAAGACGTACGATCTCGGATCGCAGCAAGTCGTGGGTCTGGCGGGTGTGGACCTGGAGATTTCCTCCGGCGAATTCGTAGCGGTGATGGGACCGTCGGGTTCGGGGAAATCCACCTTCATGCACATTGTCGGGCTGCTCGATGAGCCGACGGGCGGACGTTACGGCTTCGAAGGAAACGACGTCTCGCGGCTGTCGGAAGACGAGCGCGCGGACATCCGCAGCCGGCGTCTGGGATTCGTCTTCCAGTCGTACAATCTGCTGCCGCGTACGACGGCGCTTGAAAACGTGGAACTGCCGATGCTCTACGCGGGCGTACCCGATACCGAGCGTCACCGGATTGCGCTCGAAAAAATGGAACTCGTCGGCGTCGCGCATTTGGCCGATCACGCACCGAACCAAATGTCCGGCGGACAGCAGCAGCGCGTTGCCATCGCCCGGTCGCTGGTCAACAATCCGGCGCTGATTCTGGCAGACGAGCCCACGGGCGCGCTGGACACGAAAACGTCGCAAGACGTCATGCAGCTCTTCACGCGGCTCAACGAGGAACACGGCATCACGATTCTGCTCGTGACGCACGAACCGGACGTTGCCGCATATGCAAAACGCGTGGTCACGTTCCGCGACGGAAAGATTTTGAGCGATGTGGTTTCCCCTCGACAGGCTCGGGGTGGTTCGATACCTCACCATGACAAAGAGATGCCCCACGATGACACAGTCGAGGTGGTAGCATGAAAACGACGTTGAAGATTGCGATGGATGCGCTGCTGCGCAACCGTGCGCGCTCGCTGCTCACGATGCTGGGCGTCATCATCGGCGTCGCCGCGGTCATCGTGACCGTCGCAATCGGCGCCGGCGCGCGTATCTCGGTGCAGAATCAGATCAACTCGCTGGGCAGCAACATGCTCGTCGTGCTCCCGGGAAGCGTAACGCAAGGCGGTGCGCGCACGGGATCCGGCGGCGCGTCGACACTCACGCCGGACGACGGCATGGCCATTGCGAAGCTCCCGGGCGTCGCGGCGGTTTCGCCGAGCGTCACTGCGCGAGCGCAGGTCGTCGCGGGTGAGAACAACTGGCAGACGACGATTACCGGCGTCGCACCGACGTACACGTTCATTCGCAGTTGGCCGATGGCAAGCGGCGCGTTCTTCTCGCAGAACGACGTGCTTTCGGCGAACAAAGTGGCCGTGCTCGGGCAGACCGTCGTCCAAAACCTCTTCCCCGACGGCAGCTCGCCGCTGGGCAAAACGGTGATCATCAAAGGCGTTCCGTTCACGGTGGTGGGCACACTCTCGCCGCTGGGTCAGAGCGGGATGGGGCAAGATCAGGATGATACGGTTCTCGTCCCGTATACTGCGGCAATGCAGCGATTGACGGGTCAGACGACGATCAACACGCTCATGGTTTCCGCGACCGATGCGCAAGAGGTGCAGCCGGTGCAGAACGAGATTACCACGCTGCTCGAACAGCGGCATCGCATCGTTCCGCCCCAGCAGGACGACTTCTCCGTGCGCAATCTGCAAGACATCGCAGCCGCGGCGTCTTCGACCGGCGCAATCATGGAGTTCTTGCTTGCGGGCGTCGCAGCGGTTTCGCTGCTCGTCGGCGGCATCGGCATCATGAACATCATGCTCGTATCGGTGACGGAGCGCACGCGCGAGATCGGTCTGCGCATGGCGGTCGGTGCGCGCGCGCGTATCATTCTGCGCCAGTTCCTCACCGAATCGATGGTGCTCTCGACGGTCGGCGGCCTCATCGGCGTCGGAGTGGGACTGTTCGGCACGCAAATCGTGGCGCTGCTCGCGAAGTGGCCGGTTGCGGTTCCCGCAACGTGGATCGTGTTTGCTGTGTTCTTTTCAGCCTTGGTCGGCGTGTTCTTCGGATACTATCCGGCGCGTAAGGCATCCGGCTTGCGTCCAATCGAGGCGCTGCGATTCGAATGAGCCGCATCCTCGTGGTCGACGACGAACGCCGCATCCGCGAACTGCTGGAGCTGAGTTTGTCGCATCACGGATACGAAGTGCGAAGCGCGGCGGACGGTCAGGCCGCGCTCGCAGTGGCGAAAGAGTGGGAGCCCGATGCCGTCATTCTCGACGTCATGCTCCCGAAGATCGACGGCATCTCGCTCTTGCCGATGCTCCGGCGCGTCACCGACGCGCCGGTCATCATGCTCAGCGCAAAGGGAGAAGTCGAAGACAAGGTTTCCGGCCTCACGCACGGTGCGGACGACTACATCAGCAAGCCGTTCGAAATCGACGAATTGCTGGCGCACGTCGAAGCAAAGTTGCGCCGGCCGCGCTTGGAACACCGCGAAGTGCTGAACTATGACGACCTCGCCGTCGATTTGGAAACCCATATCGTCGAGCGCGCCGGCCGCCGCGTCGATCTCTCGCCGCTCGAATACAAACTGCTCGTCACGCTGCTGCGCCGGCCGAAACGGGTCTTCACGCGCGACGATTTGCTTGCGCTGGTTTGGGGCGATGAGAAAGACGTAACACCGTCGGCGGTGGAGCGCTACATTTCGTATCTGC
Organism: Vulcanimicrobiaceae bacterium; assembly: GCA_035294905.1. Classification (GTDB taxonomy): domain Bacteria; phylum Vulcanimicrobiota; class Vulcanimicrobiia; order Vulcanimicrobiales; family Vulcanimicrobiaceae; genus DATGJX01. The sequence goes on from DATGJX010000147.1 coordinate 6,351, forward strand.
GCGCGAAGATTGACGACGGCTTCGGGAAGCCGCTGCTCCATACGGTTCGGGGCGTCGGCTATACGCTCCGCGAGGGCTGATGTTCAACGCGTTTAGAAGGCGCATCACGCAGGGCTACGTCGTTCTCGCGATCGTGCTCATCGTCGTCATCGTCGCCGCGTCATCGGTGCTGGCGTTTTTGCTCTTTTCGCGTTCCATGAACGACGCGATCGCGGGCGCATCGCAGCGCGCATCGGATACTGCGGCGAGCATCATGTCGCACAATGCGACGCTTGCGCAGGCCGCGCCGGAGATTGCTCAAGCCGTCGGCCGCCACGCGTTTCACGTAGTCGTCGTTGACGGCACCGGGAGACGGCTCGCGCAGAACGAGCGTGAAGGGAGTCCGAGCACCGGCCGAGCCATCGTGATCGCGTTCGGACGCGCGATCGGCTTGCCGCGCGCGCGCGTTCCCATTAAGGGCGGCGCGATTCTCATCAGCCCGGACATCGATCGCTTCGGGGCACTGCTGCTGTGGTATTGGTCGATCATGCTGCCCATCGGCATTGTGGCTGTGCTCGTCGCATGGGCCTTCGGCAGACGCATCACGGCGCGTGCCGTCGGTCCCCTCGCGGACGTTACCGGCGCGCTGCGCGTTATTGCGGGCGGCGATTTCTCGCCGCAGCGTTTGCTCGAAGGCAGCAGCGATTTGCGCGACCTCACCGGCGCGTACAACGACGTCGCGTATAGTTTGGCGACGGCAACGGCGCAGCGCGCGCGCACCGAAGCGCAGATGCGGCAATTCATCGCCGATGCCGGGCACGAGCTGCGCACGCCGCTCACCATCATCATGGGGTATCTGGATGCGCTGCGGCACGGCATCGTGCAGCCGGACGGCGCGCAGCGAACGTACGACACGATGCTCGACGAGAGCCGCAAGATGCGCACGCTCATCGAGAAGTTGATTCTGCTCGCGCGGCTGGAGCGCGCCCCGACCGCGCCGCCGGTCGCGCTCGACTTGGGAAGCGTGGCGGAAAATGCGGTGGAAACGCTGTCACCGCTTGCGAACGGGCGCATTCACATCGAACGTACCGGCGGCCCGTACGTCGTCACGGCAAACGAGAGCGAGCTGCACGAAGCGATCAAGAACGCCGTCGACAACGCGCTCAAATACGCGCCGCAGTCCGACATCCGCGTAGCGATAGCAGGCGACCAGGATCACGCGTGGGTCGAGGTTGCGGATAGCGGTCCCGGCATGGATCCGCAGGACGCCGCGCACGCCTTCGATCGGTTTTATCGCGGCGCGGCCCGGGCCGACGCCGAGGGGACGGGTTTGGGGCTTGCGATTGCCAAGGGCGCGCTCGAGCGCGCCGGCGGAAGCGCCGAACTGGATACCGGGCCCGGCCGCGGCACGATCGTCCGGCTGCGCTTGCCTCGCTCGAAACCGGCGCCCGAT
>DATGJX010000148.1:0-31453 GCA_035294905.1 Vulcanimicrobiaceae bacterium
GGTGCTCGTGGCGGAGTGGTCGGGCGCGCAGCAGCGCGGGCGCAATTTGGGATGGGTGCAAAGCTCGTGGGCCGTCGGCTGGCTATTCGCGAACGCGGCTTTTCAAATCGTCGCCGTGACGGCGCCGCCGCACCTGGTATGGCGCATCCTGTTTTTCATCGGCATTCTGCCGGCGCTTGCAATTTTCTACATTCGGCGCAACGTAACCGATGCGCCGGTTTTCCGCGCTCAGCAACGGTTCGCATTTCACGAGCTGTTTTCGCGCGATTTGCTGCGGACGACGACCTTTGCCTCACTGCTCGCCGTCGGCGCGCAAAGCGGCTACTACGCCGTGTTCACCTGGCTGCCGACGTACTTGCATACGGAACGCGGACTTCCGGCGGTAAGCGCCGGTTCGTTTCTGTACTTCGTGATAGCAGGGGCATTCGCCGGATATTTGAGCGCGGGGTATCTCAACGATGCACTCGGACGGCGCCGCACCTTCGCGATCTTCGCGGTGTGCTCGGCGATACTCGTGCCGACGTATCTGCGGCTCGTCACGGCAGATTGGGAGTTGTACGTCGCCGGACCGCTGCTCGGATACTTCGCATCGGGCATCTTCAGCGGATTCGGTGCGTTTCTGAGCGAGCTGTATCCCGGCAGCGTGCGCTGTACGGCGCAAGGGTTTTGCTATAATTTCGGACGAGGCGTCGCGGGTTTTGCACCCGCGCTGATCGGTGCGCTTTCAGCTCACGGCGGCATCGGCACAGCGATGACGCTAGTTGCCGTCTGCGCGTATAGTCTCGTTCTCATCGCCGTGGCCGCATTGCCGGAAACGCGCGGCGTTACGTTTGCCGCGGCGCAATAGGCGCCCCTCGACTCGCTCGGGTCCTTCGATACCTCAGGATGAGGTCGCCGTCGTCGACGACGAGCCCGCTATCCGTACGTTGCTCGAAAACGAGTTGAGCGAAGTGGGGTTTTGATGTGCGCGGCGCGCGCGACGCGCCCGCCGGCCTCGAACTCATCCGCGAGTGGGATCCGCAACTGATTCTGCTCGACGTCGTGATGCCGAAGATCGACGGGGTCTCGATACTGCCGCCCTACCGTGCGCTTACTCAAGCGCCGATATTTATCATCAGCGCGAAAGGCGGCACCGACGACAAAGTCGCCGGTTTGGAACGCGGCGCGGATCAATATCTCGCCAAACCGTTCGAGATTCCCGAACTCGTCGCGCGCACGCGATCGGCGCTGCGCCGTCCACTGCAGGACAAGCCCGACGAACTCACCTATGCCGACTTGCACATCGACCTGCGGGAGCGCTGCGTGCGTCGTGGGAGACGCGAAATTCCGCTGACGCGGCGCGTATTCAGCAAAGATCAGTTGATCTCGCTGGTCTGGGGCGAGGACGCGGCAGTCAGCCCGAACGCGGTGGAAACGTACGTCTCGTATCTGCGCAGCAAAATCGATGTGCCCGATTGCGATCCGCTGATCGCGACCGTTCGTGGAGCGGGTTACGCGATGCGCGCTCTCTAGGATCGCTTCGAGCTCGCCTCATCGCCTGGTACATGAGCGTGGGCGCGTTCATCGTCCTGGTGATCGGCGTGATGGCCGCTATTGCCGTAGTGCCGATGCCGGCCACCAGCTGCGCACGCCTCTTACCGTGCTGATGGGCTACGTGAGCGGCATGGCCGAACGCACGCGATCCGACCACGAGCTGACGCGACTTTCTGCCATGCTGACGCAGTCGCGGCGCATGAAAGAACTCATAGGCCGTTTGATTACGCTTGCGCGCCTTGAACGCCGAGAGTACGCAGCCGAACAAGAAATGAAACGGATCTTCGCGTTGCGCTTTGCGCAGTCGTCGACAACGCGCTCAAATATGCACCAAGCGGCCCGGTCGACTTGCAGGTGATGCAAGACGGTGAGCGTGCATCAGTCGAGATCGCAGACCGTGGGCCAGGCATGACGGAAGAAGACTTGAGAAGCGCATTCGATCGTTTCTATCGCGGAGCGGCGGCGAACGACACGAGCGGCACTGGACTAGGGCTCGCTATCGCGCGCAAGAGTATCGAGCGCGCCGGCGGTTGGATACGTGTCGTGAATCGCGAGGGCGGCGGATTGCGTGTTGCGGTTACTTTTGCTGCAGCGCGATGATGACGCTGCGGCTATCCTGCGTCGTGATGAAGAGATCGATGCGCTCCCGATTGGGAATGTTCGCAGCATAGACCCCGAGTTGTTTGCGGATCGCGCGCACCGGCTTCGTGCGGCCGGCTCGCACTTCGATGTCGCGCGCATCGACCGGATACCCCGTCGACGCATCGTACAGCTGAACGTCTAGGCCCGCGCGCTGCGAAAATGTGCTTTCGGCCACGTCGCCGGTAATGCGCAGGTTGCCTACCACGTCGGAAAACGATCGGCCTGACGAGCACGCGGCGAGTAGCGCGAGCGCTGGCAGCGCGATCAGTCGCAGCTTGGTTGCCATGCACTTACCCTACCCTGCAATGCTTAAGGAGTCTTGAGGGCGCTTACTCGTGTTCGATGGGACAGTAGTCGTAGTGATGGTCGTAGCAGTTTTTGACGAGCGGCTGCAGCGCGACGCCCGCCGGCAGAACGAAGTTCGGCTGTGGCCCCGGCAGTGGAATGCGATGGATATGCCGAGCAAACGGATCGTCGCTTAGCGGAAAGCGAATCGGCCACGGCACGTCGCCGCTTTCGATGGTGCCGTCTGCATATTCGGCTGTATACCGCACGTAATAATATGCGTACGGACCGTCCACCCAGCGCTTCTCGGGATACAATACGCCCTCAGGCTGCGGCCGGCCGAACGAGCCGTCGATGTTGAGCTTGGTAGGCCGCGACGCGGTGGGCGTTATTTTAGAAGACGCGGCGCCGGCGACCGGGTCGTCCGCGGCTTTCGCCTGCGCGATCGTGCGTTCGTATGCGAGTGTTTGTGCTTGGATTTGCGCAGTCGTAAGCGTTGCGGGCTGCTGTGCATGAGGCCGCACTACGACGCGCTTCGGCTCTTGCGAAGGCCGCGCCGTTTCGCGCCGAGCTATCAATTCACGTCTTGGATACACAGGCCGAATCAGCGGTTTCTGCGCCGGAATCGGGTGCGAACGATGCTGGATGCGCGTTGCGCTGGAGATTGAGACCATCACCGGCTGCTGCTTCGGCTGCGCGAGCGGCACGAAGTGCCGAAACACGAACAATGCCAACAAAGCGACCGCAAAGAAGTGCAGCACGCCGGAGAGCAGCATGAACCAAAAGAACGGACGCGCACGCCTGGTCTTACGCGCTCGGATTTCGAGTTCGCCGAAGGGGAGCGGGATGATCAGGCGCATGCAACCATTGTAAAACGTATCCTTCCCCACTGGGAGGACGCTTAGAGGCCGCGGGTAACCACGGCATGATGATTTCGGCTGAACGGATGTTCGTGGCGCGCCCGGCGCAGGCCAACGGCTCGGCGATTCTGGTTTTTCAAGAAGCCTTCGGCGTGAACGGGCACATTCGCGACGTTGCGCACCGCTTCGCAAATCACGGATTTCTCGCGGTTGCTCCGGAGCTGTTCCATCGCACGGCTCCATTGGGTTTTGAAAGCGGCTACGGAGATTACGAGCAGATTCGTCCGCATATGGCTGCGCTCACGCCGGAAGGAATCGTCGAAGATGCGCGCGCGGCGTTCGAATTCGCGGTTGCGCAAGAGAACGTCGATCGTTCGCGCATCGCCTGCATCGGTTTTTGCATGGGCGGACGCGCATCGTATTTGGCGAATGCGGAACTCGACTTGCGCGCGGCCATCTCGTTCTACGGCGGAGGCATCGCTCCGGATCTACTCGATCGCGCAAAGCGCCAGCATGGGCCGCTTTTGATGTTCTGGGGAGGGAAGGACACGCATATTCCACCCGAGCAGTATCGCGCGGTTGCCGATGCGTTGACGGCAGCGGGCAAGTCCCACACGCAGGTCGTGTTCTCTGACGCAGAGCACGGATTCTTCTGCGACCAGCGTGCCAGTTACAATTCCATTGCGGCGCAGCAGGCGTGGGCGCTGTGCGGTGCGTTCCTTGAAGCGAACGGAGTGCATCAACCCTAGTGCAGACGGCGGCGTTTCCCATCGAAAAGATTCGCACGGAGTTTCCGGCGCTGGCGATAACGGACGATGGCGTTCCGCGCGTGTATTTGGATAATCCCGCCGGCACGCAAGTTCCGCGGCGCGTTGCCCATGCATCTTCGCGCTGCTTGTTGGAGACGAATGCGAATCTCGGCGGGTTCTTCCGCACGAGCCTCGCGGCGGAAGAAGTGGTCGTCGAGGCGCATCGCGCGATGGCACGCTTCTTGGGCGCGGCGTCGGACCGCGAGGTCATCGTCGGACCGAGCATGACGTCGCTCACGTTCGAGCTCTCGCGCAGCATCGGCCGCATGCTGCAGCCGGGCGACGAGATCGTCGTGACGCGAATGGACCACGAGGGCAATATTTCGCCGTGGCTGGCGCTTGCGGAAGATCGCAACCTGGTTGTGCGATGGGTACCGTTCGACGAGCAGAGCTGGGCCGTGGAACCGGCTGCGCTGGAAGCGGCGCTCTCGAAGAAGACCCGACTCGTCGCGCTCAACTATGCCAGCAACCTCACCGGTTCGATCAACGACGTGCGCGCGCTTATCGACCTCGTGCATAATGCAGGCGCACTTGCGTACGTTGACGCGGTGCAGTTTGCGCCGCACAAGAAAATCAACGTGCGGGCATTGGGCTGCGATTTTCTGGCGTGTTCGTCGTACAAGTTCTACGGCCCGCATCTGGGCATCGTGTGGGGACGCGAGCCCCTGCTGCAAGAGTTGTACGCATACAAGGCGCGTCCGCAGACCGGCGATTTGCCGTACAAGTTCGAAACCGGCACGCCGCAGATCGAGATGCTCGCGGCACTTCGCGCGTGCGTCGAGTATCTCGAGTCGACTCCGCCGTTTCAGGAGTACGAACGCGGTTTGGCGGCGCGGCTCATTGACGGGTTGAAGCAGCTGCCCGGCGTGCGCATCATCGGCATCAGCGATGCGGCGCGGTACGATCGGCGGGTGCCGACCGTTTCATTCGTGCATTCGGCACGCACACCCGAGGAAATCGCGCAAGCGCTAGCGCGAAAGAATATCTTCGTTTGGTCGGGGCACAACTTCGCACTCGAGGTCGTGCGGCAACTCGACATCGACGAACGGCAAGGCGTCGTGCGCATCGGCATGGGGCACTACAACACCGCAAGCGAGATCGACCAAACGCTCGAAGCCATCGTGGCAGTTCTTTAGGCCGAAGGGCGTCTAGCGCACTGCGTACTGCGGCAACGCGTGCCCTCGTCGTCACCGGCACGAGAACGTAAGAGCCGGTCGCCGAAACGTAACATGATCCTCTCCTTCGGCATTACGTTCCGGCGCCGCCGGTGTGAAAGACGTACTTCACGATGAATCGGTGCAACGTGTATGGCGCGGCGGGCGTGCCGTATTCAACGTAGAGATTGTCTTGGTCGCGGAAGCGTTGATGATACGAGAAGGCGAGGTTGACGCCCGGTGCGGCGAAACCGCCCGTGCCGTTGATTGAACGCAGCGCGATTGCGAACTCGCCGTTGCTGCCGAACGAACGCGTGAGCGCGATGCGGCGCAGCCACTGCGAATCGAGCGGCCCGGGCATTCCGTGTGCGACGGTGCCGCCGTATTCCAGCGTGAGGCCGTAATAGCGCCCGAGCGCGCGCGTCGTCGAGACGTCCAGTTGATGCGTATAAGCGCTCGCGAAGTTCAGCGGCGCGCCCGTGCACACGAGCGGTTGCGGCTGCGAACCGGGGCAGAACATTGCGAACGGACCGAAGGAGTAGTTGAAGTCCGTCGGGTTGGGGGTGCCGTCTTTGTAGCCGACGCTGAGTTGCGTTTGATTGAACGGAAAGGTTTGTCCGCCGACGTAATACGGATACGCATCCAGGTAAGAGCGCAAGTTGCTCGTTCCGCCGCCGACGTTGAGCGAGAGCAGATTCTTGAACGTAACGCCGGCGCCCCCGCCTGAATCGGCCTGATGCGCGGCACCGCTCCTGTCGACGAACCGATCGCCGACGTAGCTGAATTGGTACGACTTGATCGATCCGTTTTTCGTGCCGGTGCCGTTGTACTGAAAGAACCCGACCGGCCCGATAAGGTCGTTGACCGGTGTGTAGCCGTCGACGGGCGCAAACTCCGCGCCCACATCCTTAAAGAGAAGGCCGATTTGCAGCGGGCCATGCTGAAGAACGCCGCCGACGTCCAGGTTATTTGCCTGGCTCGGCGTGCCGACGAGCGTGCCGCGTTCCTGTTCGAACGAAATGAGCGGGCTCAAGCCCGAATGCGGATTGACGAATCCCAATCCGAGACCGAACGTGTCGTCCACAATGCCGGGATGGTGAGCCATCACACCTTCAAGGGAAACGTTGAACGATCCATCGGGCCGCGAATTTTGAAATCCGAACGCTTGGTCGTCATATCCCGGACCCGTCGCGGTCAGCGCGCCGATCGAATTCAATCCCGCGGTTCCTTCGACTTTGAAACCGCTATTCACGACGCCTATCGACGGGGTGTAGAAGATGGTGCTGCCGGTGCCGTTCACGTTGATGTGCGGAAGCGTGTCGATAAAGCTGAAGCCTTGCGCAAAAAACGGCCGGTACTCGGTGTAGTGGCGCGTGAACTCCTGCGGTGCGATCGTGGTTTGATCTTCCTCGACGTTCGAGAAATCGGGATTGAGCGTGCCGACGAGCGACATCGTCAACGTGAACGGATAGGTAAAGTCGACGCCGAGCGTGCGCGGATTCACGGTTTGCGCCGTACTCGGCGTGGTGTAAAAGACGTTTCGATCGCTACCGCTGCTTGAGAGCGCATACATGTCGGCATACGGCTTCGGCCGCACGGCGGCCGTCATGGGAGCGTGAATTCCGGTGATCTCGGGCCATCTGGTGGAAATGCAGTACACGAGCTGCGAGACGCTGTTGTTGCTGCAATAGGCGTCGGAGCCCGGCACGTACGCCCAGGAGTACAGGTCGCCGGTGGCCGCGATGTGCCGGTTGAAGTCGATGCGCCAATTTTGCGCCGCGCCGCCTTGCGTGCGCATGTCGGAAAGCGGAATCTCCATCATCACGTTGTAACCGTCGCTCGTGCGTTTGGCGACGGCTCGCCAAGGCGGCTGATAACGCGAGGATTCGCTCGACGTTTCGTAGCGCACGCCGTCCGGCGTGACGGAAAACGTGTAGGTGCGGGAATTGTCGTTACTCGTGTCGATCGCAACGGTGACGCTGTCGTCGACGCCGTAGCCGACGTCGTTCACCGCCTGGGTCGCCGTTATCGGGACGCCCTTTTGCACCGCGACGAAACCGACGTACAAATTCTTTTCGTCGTACAGCAGCATTGCCGTTGTTGGGAGCCTCGCCGGCTGACGCTCCGTGTAATTCCAAAACCCCGTGGCGCGAACGGCAGTTTGCCAGATGGGTGCGCTCAGGGATGCATCGAGCGGGGGCGCCGTACTCGCGCGAACGGCGGCGACCTCTGTGGTGTACGATACCGCCGCCGAAACGGGCGCGCCGCAAACGCAAACGGCACAGGCGAGAGCAAGTGCAAGGACCTTCATCATCTTCTTGTACGGTGGCACGGCGCGCTTGTTTCGCCTTACAAGGCGGAACTCCATGGCACATGGGAGCGTTCACATGCAAAGCTGCCGCTATCGCGCGCTGCCTCTACAACGGGAAGGAGTCCCATGCTGCAACGATTTCTTCGTACAATCCTTACCTTTGCCGTCGATCGGCGGCATCATTCTCTACAACAATTACGAACATAAACCGCAAGCCGCAAATTCGATCGCCGGGTACACACGTAACGGCGGCACGGTGCGGCGACGGACGTATCGTCATGCCCAACGGGCCGGGCCGGAGAACGCGATCGCACGAAGGGATCGCCACGGTCCATTACGACGGCGATCGCGATCGCGACGACCACGACGGCAATCGCGGCTCATCAGGTGCCCTTTTCGGCGCCGATGTACTGAATGAGTTTCAGCAGAAAGTCGTGCTGCGTGCTCAGCTGATTGGGCGTGCCGTAGGCAAAGTACAACTCGGCGTCGCGGAAGCGCCGATAGTACGCGAGTGAAAGGTTCGTCGCATCGGTGAATTGCGGTGGCGCGAAGAATGTCGGACCGGTTCCGATAATCTTCCGCCACCCGACCGCAAGCGACTGGCCCGGGCCGATTTGGTAGGCGAAACTCACCCGTTCGAGCCATTGCTCCAGCCGCCCGCCGGTGTCCAATGCGTCGTTCGTGTTGTACGTCTCGAACGTCAGCGTGCCGAATCGCCGAACGTGTACGGACGTCTGCAGATCCGTGCTGTGCAGAAAGCCGTTACCAAAACGCCCGACGTTGTACGTCAGGCTCGATGGAGCGGACGTATTTTGGCCATACATGAGTTGGAAGCCGTTTTGATTCGACAGGCCGCCGGGCGTATTCGGAAAGCGCAGATATTCGGCGCCGGTCGTGAGTTGCAAATACCACTGCGTGCGCGTGGTAAAACTCAGGTAGAGGCTGTCATACGCGTAGTTTTCGTTGCCGTTATGATCGGTGTAGCGCGCGTAATCGACGGACGGCTCGATACTCTGGATGAACGCGTGCGGACCGTTGTCGAATTCCTGGAACATGTAGATCGACGGGCCTTTGACGTCGTTGATTTGGTTGAACGCATCGAGCGGCGCGTATTCGCTGCCGACGTCGTGCCACGCGGCGAAAATGCCGGACTTCGGGGTAAACAAATTGACGCCGTATTCGCGATAGCGCCCTTCGTCGAAGTCGGGCACGAGCGTGCCCGATTCGTTGCCGAGGGTCACATAGGTGCTGAAGTTGTGCTGGTTACCGACTACGCCTTGCATGTACGTCGCCTGATCGTGCACGCCGGGAATATCGACGCCCACGCTTTGATAGATGAATTCGTCATGCTGGTCGGGCGTTCTCCACTTCACGGATTGCGCCATGTCCGTGCGATCGTCGCCGACGGCGTCGAATCCGGCGAAGGTAAACGTGCCTTGCGTGCCTTCGAGGGCATAGCCGTCGCGCGGCGTCGGGATCGCCGGCGTATAGAGAATCGGCCAGTTCAAGCAGTCGTTACAATTAAACGAATTGTAGTAGTTCGCCCCTTGCGTGAAGAACGGCCGCACCTCTTGGTAACGGCGTTGAAAGGCCGTCGGCGAAATGCTTTGCTGATCGAGTTCGACGTTCGAATAATCCGGATGGAACGTTCCCACGAACGAGGCGGTGGGCGTGATCGGCAACGCGACGTCCGCTCCGACGCGTGACGTGGACAGACCGGACGCCGGTGAACCGTATTCACCCAAACCGTACATCGCGATGCGCGGCTTGGTGCGCGTGTTGTGGCTTGCTACGGCCATTCCGCCGACGTAGCCGGCATAGATGCTCGTGTCGGGGTTGCTCTGTGCGAGGTTGTTCGCCCATTCGAAGGTTTGATTGCTCGCACGAATCGTGCGCGCGAATTGTATGCGCCAAATCGTTCGACCGTCGCCGCGCATGACGCCGAGCGGGATGCGTTCGGTGACCACGTAGCCGCCAGGGGACGTGGTTGCAACGGCTTCCCACAGCGGCGCAAATGCCGTATTTTCCGTGGAGATGGCATAGCGCGTGCCGATGGGATTCGCTTCGAAGCCATATTCGATGCCGGTGTTACCCGTCGGCCACAAGTAGACGTAGACGGCGTCGTCGCTGGTGAGTCCCTGATCGTTCGTGTGCTGCGTTGCGGTAATCGGTTCGCGCTGCTTGGCCACGAAGGCAACGTATAAGTATTTCGCGTCGACGAGGAGATACGCGTCGGTCGGCTCTCCGGCAGCGCGTCGGAACGTAAAGTCCCAATCTAGATGCGCGTGTGCGGCGGCTTTCCACGCGGGATCGTTCAGCGTGCCGTCGATTTTCGGCGGCGTTTGAGCGACGGGCGCGGTGATGCTGAAAGAGCTGGATTCAACCGCTCCGGCGGGAAGCGCGATACCTAAGAATATAAGTATAACAGCCAGTATGAAGCGCGCATACGCGGTGTTCATCGTTAAAACCCGTGGTCGTGAAGGCGAATCAGATCGTCAGCGCTCAGGTGCGTGTAGCCGTGACTGCGCAGGCGCTCGATGTATTGCGGCGTGACGCCGTGATCGCGAAGGCGGACCAGTTCTTCGGCGGTCGGCGTGTAGCCTAGACGCTGCAAGTCGCTGATGTATTGCGGCGTCACGCCGTGGTCGCGCAGACGCACGAGTTCGCCGACGGTCTTCGGCGAGAAGCGCAGGCCTTTCATGGCACCGATGAAATCCGCGTCGATGCCGTGCTGTTGCATGCGGACGAGATCGGCAGGGGACGGGCGCGCAAATCCGGCGGCGAGCAGCGCGTCCAGCTCTGCAAGCGTGAAATGCCCCATCGCGAGTTCGAACTGCTCTTTGTCGTTAGGCGCCGCGACGCCACGCTGCCGCAACTCGCGGTCGAAATTCGGATTCGGCGCAAACGTCCAAGTCCCGGCGCCTTGACCATCGCTGAACGTACCCTGCAGATGAAATTCGCCGGCTTGCTCGACCACGGTGAAAACGTTGCCGTGAACTTGCGGCGTGGGGATGTCATGCGATTCGTCCGACATATCGGTATCGCCGTTGTCAATACGCTCGTAACGCAGCTCGAGCTGCACGCGTCCCGGCGTGGAACTCGGCGTCATTCGCCACGTTCCGCTGTACGAATCTGCCCGCGCAACCAGATTCGTCAACGAAAGAACTAGTAGTAAAGCACATGAGAAAAGCACGGTACGATGCATGGGGCGAGGCCTTTCTAGAAGCCCGCGTCGCGCAGGCGGATGATGTCGTCGATGGAGGCGTGCGGATTGAGGCGCCGCACTTTTGCGACGTATGCGGCATCTACGCCGTTGTCGAACAGGCGCACGACGTCGTGCACCGAGATGCCGGTCAATCCCACGGCGCGGAAGCCTTGCAAAGACGAAGAGCTGACACCGTGATCGGCAAGTGCGGTGAGATCGTCGGCGGTTGCCCGTCCGAAGTATGCGGCTGCTGCGTTGATGAGCGGTGCGCTCACGCCGTGATCCATGAGTTTGACTGCGTCGGCGGGTGAAATGCCGCGCACACCGCTCGCCCTGAGCGTACCGAGATAGTTCGAGCCGACGCCGTGATCGGCGAGATAGACGAGATCCTTCGCGCTCACGTGACCGAAATACGACGTCGCATCGCGTACGAGGTCCGGCGTGACGCCGTGATCGCGAATCGCAATGAGGTCGTCGACGGAGAGATTTCGCAGACCCGCAGCGTTGAGGGCATCGAGCAAATCGCCTGACGAATTGACGCTCATCGTCGTGACCGTCGGCACGGTTGTTATTGTCGTCGCGGTGGACGCCGGCGACGCCACCGATGCAGTCTTCGGCATGACGGTTGCGACGTCGTACGGGCGAGAATGATAGGCATGCAGGTGCACGTGCATAGGCTTCACTGTTGTACGTGCCTTGTTCATCTCGGAGTGAATCTTTACCATCTGCTCGCGCATTTCGTTCGCCTGCACTCGGAGCTGTTTGACTTGCTCACGCATTGCTTTCACTTGCGTGTGCATTTGCTCGACTCGCGCGTGAACGTTGCGCATCCGGACGCGAACGTTCTGCGTCACCGGAGCCGGAGATGCTTGCACGATGGTTTGCGCGATCACCGGTACTTGAATGCGCAGCACGAGCGCGGCGGCAAGTATCAGCGCACCCCCAGCAGCAAACGCGAACCGGCGGTTCATACGAAGCGAGTGGCTTACAGCGGAATCGAGCAGCACCTCGAGCCGGTGCAGCAGATGTTTGCGCTTGAAGATCAAACTCGGTACGGGCGCTCCGCGGCCCTGTGCCCAATGCGCCAGGTCGGTGAGCGTCATCGCGTAAGAGACGCGATCGCCCGTTGCACTGATGGCTGCGTCATCGCAAATCTGCTCGCGGTAGAGCGCGAGTTCGCGAAGCGCAATGCGCACGCCGGGACAGAAGAAGGCAATCGCGCCGATGACGCGGTGCAGCACGTTCTGCACGTCGTCGAAGCGGCGCACGTGCTCGCACTCGTGCAGCACGACGCTCGTCAGTTCCGCGTCGTCGTCCGAGAGGAGATCTTCGGGAATCACGATGAGCGCCGGCGCAAAACCGAGGACGCACGGCGAAGTGAAATCGCTCGACGCCGCATAGCGGAACGGGCGCGCGATGGCTTCGGAAACGTGCACGGGCGCTTCGATGAGCCGTACGCGTTTGCGCGCGAGCAGCATGCGCACGACGTCGTGAACGAGGATTCCGAGCCGCACGAGCGCGACGAGTGCAAGCAGCGCAAGAACCATCGGCGCATAACGCAAGACGTTGGATGCAACGGCAACCAAGTTTATCGAAGCGCGTGTGTCACGCTGACCCTTCGATACCTCAGGGCGAGGCTTCGTCGAAGCGCGCGTATCACGCTGAAGCACCGAAGTGCGGGTGTCACGCTGAGGTATCGAAGCGCCGGCGTCACGCACACGCTGCACCACTACGTACGGCTTCGTTGCGAACGCATAGTTTGCAACCGGCAGCAGCACGGCGATACCGAGCAGCACGCTCCACACGGCGAACATCGTCGTCGCGTTCAAGCGCCGAAAAATGCGGAATGCCAGGAGGGCGAGCACGCACAGCGCCGCGCCTTGCCATGCACCGTTGAATAATGCGGTGAGAAGCAGCGATGCGTTCATTGCGCACGCTCCGAGTCCGCGATGAGTTTCCGGATGTGGCGCAGTTCATCGGGTGAAAGCGATTCGCTCTGCAGCAGATTCAGCGCCAGCGCACCGGGCGAACCGAAGAATCTGCGCACGACGCTCTGCACGGCAGTGCGCGACGCGGCAGCTCTATCGACAAGCGGAAAGTATCGAAACGCGCGCCCCTCTTCAGAGTGACGCACGTAACCTTTTTGTTCGAGGATGCGCAGCATCGTCTGCACGGTGTTGAACGCCAGCGGTTTCGGACTTTCGACCGCCGCGAGCACCTCGCTCACGGTTCCGCTGCCGGTGGACCACAGCACTTCCATAACGCGCTGCTCCACTTCGGTTAAACTCTCGGACTTGGCGCGAGGCACATTGCCCTCCGTTGGGTCACCTAAAACTTTAGGTCATCATACCTCTGGGTACTCGCCCTGTCTAGTAGGGGGCCGAAGGAACTACTTGCCGATAGCTTAGAAGCAACCAACCCTCACCTTTCTTGGGGACACACGATGAGAAAGCTGCACACGCTCGCATTCGCTTTGATCGGCCTGGTACTAATCGTGCCGGCCGCAAGCGGCGCCCAAATCATACAATCGCACGAAGGCGTCATCCAAACGTACAACAAGACCAGCTACAAGGTTTGGATCACCGTTTACGATCTCGGGAAAACGCGTCACCTCGATTACGGCATGGTCGAACCGCATGACGTGCGCGACTGGAAGAGCGGGGGCTACTTGTGGGGTTCTTATTATCACGTCCGCGGCGAAGTGATCGACGCCAAGACCGATAAGCACGTGTTCGACACTACCATCCAAGTAACGCCGCACCTGTGCTACGGAATGGATAACGTTCCCACGCCTACCATCAGCGTAAATCTGGTGAAGGGCACGGGCGAGTCGTTCTATTGGGAGAAGAACGACCGCTGCTAGCGCGGCCGAAGGAGCTATCATGACAAGGAAACTGCACAGGCTCGCGCTTGCTCTCATCGCCCTGGCATTGATGCTGCCGGCGGCAAGCGGCGCGCAACCCGTTCCGCAAATGCACCAAGGCTTTATCTGGACCTACAACAAGACCGGCTATAAAATTTGGATAACGATCTATGACCTTGGAAAAACCCAGCACCTGGACTACGGAATGGTGGAACCGCACGACGCGCGGAAGTGGACACACTGCTGCTACTTATTGGGATCGCACTACCACGTCCGCGGCGAAGTGATCGACCCAAAAACGGACAAGCACGTCTTCGACACGACCATGGAAGTAACGCCGCACTTGTGCTACGGAATGGACGGCATTCCCCAGCCTGTCGTCGGCGTGGAATTGCGTCAGGGAACCGGCGAGTCATTCTACTGGCAAGAAGCCGACGTTTATTGCTGATATAGCCGACGGCGCCATTCCAGTCCTCATGCAGCAAGCAGTGGCGGTTGGCGATGCAGCTCGATGCGCCGCTTGTGATAGAAACGCACGGCGCGGTCCAGCTGGGCCGGTGTGAGTTCTCGCCGGCTGCGGTACGCGATGTTCCGGCACTTCACGTAGCCGAGAATTGCGCGGCGCACTTCGTCCTCGGGTACGGCGCGGTTGCCGTCACGCCGTGCGCACTGCTCGATGAAGTCCTGAAGCGTCCTCTTGATGTCCGTGTCCATGCACCCAGCATCGCCCCTCGACGTGCCAGCTGTATGTCACTTTCCTAGACGACTGCCTCGAGGGAGCGCATGTCTTCGGGCGGCCCGGCGACGACGATTTCATCGCCCTGCTCTAGGCGGGTCTCGCGGGGCGGCCGCAGCGTCATGCGGCCGTCGCGCTTAAGCGCGAGCACGATCATTTCACTCGACTCCGGAACCAGTTCGCTGATCGTTTTGCCTCGTGACTTCGATTCCGCGCTAACCGAAAAGTCTTCGAGCAGCAGCTCGGCATCGCGCGCGGAAAGCACCGTGTCGACGAATTCGATCGCGGTCGGCCGCACCGCCAAACTCGCCATGCGGCGCCCGCCGATGGCATACGGCGAAATGATGCGGTTCGCGCCCGCCAGCCGCAACTTTTCTTCCGCGTTGTCCCAGTTGGCGCGCGCGATGATGAACAAACGCGGATTCAGCACGCGTGCCGAAAGCGTGACGTAAATGTTCTTCTCGTCGCTGTCGACCGCCGCAACCAATCCGCGCGCGCGTTCGACGCCCGCGGTGCGAAGCGTTTCCGATTCCGCCGCGTCTCCATGCACGACGGTGCAGCCCTCGGTCGACGCGCGCCGCAGCGAATCTTCGTTGATGTCGATGACGACGAACGGCGTCCCGCCATCTTTGAAAGCATTGGCGATCTCGCGACCGACGCGCCCGTAACCGCACAAAATATAATGGTTTTCCATTTTACTCACCCTGCGGCGCTGACCCGCGCTCGCGAATACGGTTTCGAGCCGCCCCTCCACCATGTACGCCATCAGCCGCAGCACCGTGTACGTCAGCGCCGCGAAGCCGAACACGACGACGCCAATCGACAGCCACTTTCCCGCAAGATTCAGCGGTTGCGGTTCGCCGTTGCCGACGGTCGTGATCGTCATGATCGTCATGTAAAAGGAATCGAACCACGACCAGTGTTCCAGTTCGACGTAGCCCATCGTTCCGAACAGCACGACCACCGCGAGAAGACCCGCGGCTTTGACCAGGCTGCTCGACGCACGAATCGGCATGCCCGTCGATTCGCCCTACTTGTCGTGCAGAGCCTGTTGGAAGAACGCCGCCGCGGCGCTGTCGGCCTGCAGCCACGAGGCGTAGCGCAAGAACGAGTGGCCTTCGTCCGGCAAGACCATCAGCCGGTACGGCACGTGGTATTTGTCCAGACGCGGCACCAAGTCGACGAGCTGGTGAAACGAGACATCGGGATCGTCGTCGCCTTGAATCAACAGTACCGGGGAACGCCACTTCGACACGGAC
This sequence comes from Vulcanimicrobiaceae bacterium, assembly GCA_035294905.1. Lineage (GTDB taxonomy): Bacteria > Vulcanimicrobiota > Vulcanimicrobiia > Vulcanimicrobiales > Vulcanimicrobiaceae > DATGJX01. The sequence continues at coordinate 15,658 of DATGJX010000148.1, forward strand.
GCATCAGGCGATGATTCCCAACCCAATTTTCGCCACCGCTTCATGTCGAACTCGTCGATCTTGTCGTCCTGAAAATACCAGTCCGCATCGTGCACCAGCTCGTGCACGCCGCTGTAGTCGACGCCTGCTTTGAAGACGTCCGAGTTGCGCGCGAGCGCAAGCGCGGTGAGATACCCGCCCCACGAGCCGCCCCAAATGCCGATGTGCGCGCCGTCGATTTCCGGCTGCGCTTGCAGCCAGCGCGCGCCGGCCAACACGTCTTGGTATTCGCTCGCGCCGGTCCATGCGCGCCGCAGCGCATAATGAAAATCGTGTCCGTAATCGACACCGGAACGATAATTTACGGAAAGCACGGCGATACCGCGGCTCGCCAAGTACTGGTTCACCGCATACGAGTTCGAGTAATACCCGCTCGGATTCCACGTGAGCAGCATCTGCCGCATCGGGCCGCCATGCACAAAAATCACCGCGGGCGCTTTCTTCGTCGAAGCGCCAAACAGCTGCGCATGAATGAGTGTACCATCGGGTGCGTGATACGTCACTTCGCGCGGCGTAACCATCTTGCTCGCCGGAAAATCCGCCGGAACCAGCGCCGCGGTCAACATCCGCGCGTGCGCAGCATTTGCATCGCCGAGTGCAACGAGCGGCGGCTGCTGAGCGGTGGCCGTGACGTACGCAAGATGTCCATCCGAAAGCGGCGTCGGCCACCACTGCGACGATGCACCGGTCGTCAACGTTTGCGTCGCAGCGCTCGCGACGTTCACGCGGTAGAGATGCCACCGGTCGACATCGCCGGGCGTTTTGCCCGTATTCGCGCCATAGACCACCGACTTCGCGTCGGGCGAAACGCCGAAACCAATCACCGCGAAATCGCCGCTCGTCAAGCGCTTCGCGGAGCCACCATTCGCGTCTATCGCATAAAGATGCGGCCAGTTGTCCATTTCACTGAGGAACAGCACGCGATCGTTTCCGGCCCAGGTGAGATCGACGTCGCCGCCTTCGGTTGGGAACGACGCGCGCTCGTTGTGCGGGCTGCGCCAAACTGCGATTGCACTTCCGTCGGCGACGTTCGCAACCATGAGCGACCACGGCACGATGGGACGCTCCAGCGGATTCTGTGGCGGACCACCGTTGCCCGGCGTGCGCGCGAACGCGATACGCGAGCCGTCCGGCGACCAGCGCGGCTCCATGTCGTTGTACACGGACGGCACCAAAAACTCCAGCGGATGATCCGCGCCGCGGTAGACGCCGATGAACGAATGGTCGTCGCGCGCCGACACAAACGCGAGCGCATCGCCGCGCGGCGCCCACTGCAGGTCCCAATCTTTGCCTTGATCGTAGAAGAGCTGTTTGGCAGGCGTGCTTGCATCGATTGGCGCCGTCCATACCGCGCCGCCCGAAACGAACGCGACTTGCGACCCGTCTGCGGAAATTGCGGGTCCGGTTCCCAAGCCGAGCATGACGCGCCGGCCGCTTGCAACATCCACCGACCAGACTTGTTCCTGCGGTTTCGTCAAACCCAAACTCGGGTTTTCCGAATTTCCGTACACGTAGACGACGTGCGAGCCGTCGGCTGAAATGCGAACCGAACCCACGCTTTGCCCGTTATCGTCGTTATACGCAACGATTTCCTTCGGTTCGTACTGCGGCGCGCGCGCAGTCCAAATGCTGCGCTTGCCTTGCTGATCGATCTCGTACACGATGGTATGGCCGTCAGCGCTCGGCGCGAGCGTGGTGGGAAGCGGATATGAAAGCGCCTGTGTCAACGAAAAGGCAAGGGCCGCAAGAATCATAGCGTACAGCTACGCGCCGGAAATGCACATCTCCCACCTCGTCGAAAATATTGCGGATGCCGGACAAAGCCTATGGCGCGCTCGCGCCGCCGCTGTATCTCTCCACGACGTTCGAACGCTCCGCCGACGGTTCGTATCCGCTCGGGTTCGAGTACGCGCGCGACGACAACCCGAACCGGCACGACTTCGAACACGCAATATCCGAAATGGAAGCCGGTGTCGATGCGGCCGCGTTCGCCAGCGGCTCGGCGGCGATCATGACGCTCTTCCAAGCGCTGCGTCCCGGCGATCGCGTCATCGTTTCGCACGACTGCTACTACGGCGTTCGGCAGATGCTCGAACGCGTTTTCGTACCTTGGGGCTTACGCGTCGATCTCGTCGACACGACGCAGCTTTCAGCATTGGAGCGTGCGCTCGAAAACCCAGCGAAGATCATCTTTGTCGAGACGCCGTCCAATCCGCTGATTCGCATCTCCGACCTAACGCAGATAACGCAGCTCGCGCATTCGCACGGCGCGCTCGTCGTCTGCGATAATACGATAGCCACACCGGAGTTGCAGCGACCCTTCGAACACGGGGTCGACGTCGTCGTGCATTCGACGACGAAGTATTGCTCGGGACATCACGACGCGATGGGCGGCGTGCTCGTCGCGCGCGAACATAGTGCGTACTGGGAATCGATTCGCTTTTTGCAAAGACTGTGCGGCTGCGTCCCGTCGCCTTTCGCGGCCTGGCTCACCTCGCGGGACCTCACCACGCTATCACTCCGCGTGCGCGCGCAAGGCGACACGGCTTTTCGACTGGCGCAGTTTTTAGAGGCGCATCCGGGTATCGAGCGCGTCCACCATCCGTCACTTCCTGCACATCCGGATTATGAAGTCGCGCGCCGGCAATTGCGTGGCCCGGTTGCACTGTTCTCGATACAGGTACGCGGCGGAAGAGAAGAAGCGATGCGGGTTGCGGCAAACGCGCGCGTCTTCAAGCGCGCAACCAGCTTCGGCGGTGTGGAAAGCCTCATCGAGCACCGAGCATCGATAGAAGGACCGCGGTCGACGACTCCGCCGAATCTTTTACGGATCGCGGTCGGGCTCGAGCCGTTCGATGCGTTGAAGGCGGATCTCGACCGCTCGCTCGTCGCGCCTGCCGAATAAACGCTGCTATACTGAAGGCGCCATGATACGGCAAGGGTTGCTGTTCGCGCTGGTTGCGGCGTTGGGCGCGCTGCGCGTAGCCGCGCAGGACGTACCGGCGTTGCCCGAAGGCGCCGGAAAGACGCTCGTTCAAGGCGCGTGCACGAAGTGTCACTCGCTCGATCGCGTCGTGCGGTCCGGCAATACACCCGACGGCTGGCGCACCACGGTGAGCATGATGGTGAACTACGGCGCAAAACTCACACCGCAGCAGGTCACGCTGGTGTCGAAGTATTTGTCGGCGAATTTTCCGCCGCGCGGTCCGCACGCGGTGATTCTTCCCGGCAGCTGGCACGTCGCGATCAAAGAATGGGAAGTACCGACGCCCGGATCTCGTCCGCACGATCCACTCGCAACGCGGGACGGCATGATTTGGTATACCGGGCAGCTTGCGAACGTGCTGGGCCGTCTCGATCCGCGCACGGGAACGATACAAGAATATCATCTGCCGATTGCAGACTCCGGGCCGCACGGCTTAGTCGCCGATTCCGTCGGCCATATTTGGTACACAGCGAATTTCAAAGGCTACATCGGCGAGTTGGATCCGCGAACGGGCAACGTTATCGTGCATCATTTGCCTGCGGTAGCGCGCGATCCACACACGCCGCGCTTCGATCGCAACGGCACGTTATGGTTCACGGTGCAAGGCGCCGACTTGGTGGGCCGGCTCGACCCGAAAACCGGCGCCACCAAAGTCGTGCAGGTGCCGACGCCGCATGCGAATCCGTACGGCATGGTGATCGACTCGCACGACGTTCCGTGGTTCGCCGAATTCGGCAGCAATAAGCTTGCGAGTATCGATCCCCTGAGTATGCACATCACCGAGTATGCACTTCCGAATGCCGATGCGCGCCCGCGCCGCGTCGCGATTGTCAACGACGTGATTTACTACAGTGACTATGCGCGCGGGTATCTCGGCCGCTTCGACACGCGCACGCATGCGATTACGGAATGGCCTTCACCGGGCGGCCCGAATTCGCAGCCGTACGGCATTACGTTCACCAAAGGCGCGATTTGGTACAGTGAATCCGGCGTTCAGCCCAACACGCTCGTGCGATTCGACGTGCACGAGCACACGTTCCAAACGTGGCCCATTCCGTCAGGCGGCGGCGTGGTTCGCAACATGATGCCGACTCCCGACGGCAACATCGCAATGGCATGCAGCGGCGTCAACCGCATCGCCCTCGCTACCTTGTCCCCTTGAGCCGCACCTGTGTCATCCCGAGCCGCACCTGTGTCATCCTGAGCCCCACCTGTGTCATCCTGAGGTATCGAAGGACGCCGAGCCTGTCGAGGCGGGCGAGTCTCTAGGTTTGTAACCCGGCGCTCCAAACGGTCTAGGCGGTTATCCACAATGTCGAAACGCGCGTTCATCTCCTCGGGCGTCGGGACTTGCTCAAAGCGCTTCTCCACCTCGAGCGGCTCGGACCTTTAGAAGCGCGTTGCAGACGCTAGTTACAACGTGCCGGCGTCTCACGCAGTCGAACTTTTAATAGAGAAAAGGGCCTCGATGTAACGCGTCGCGGCCCCGAGTAGCAGTTGGGGAGTCGCGCGGAAGCTCCAAAAAACCGCGCTCGTCGCCGCCCACCCAATCGGAATATCGGCTATAGTCCAAAAGTCCTTAGCTCGGCGCTATCGGCTTCGTTCAATGATGACCTTTGTCGTCGAACTGGTCCGCCCATCCGGCAGTACCGCCGCCGCTGTAACCTCCACGCGCTGCCCCGGCGCGAGCGCCAGCTGCAGCGGATGCGCGTAATGGGTCGAGCCGCCGGTCGGGTCCGTGCCGTCCGTCGTATACACCAGCGCCGCATTCGGCATCGGATCGCTAATGGCAACGGTCACGCTCGACGCATCGGTGTGCGCGCTAATCGCCTGCACGCCGCGCACGACGTTGTCAAACCGCAGCGTCCCACCCGTCACCGCAAACGCCGGATTCGGCAAACGGAAATTGTAGCGCTGCTGCTGCAGCCACAGATACTGCGGCCCCATGCGCGCCTCGAATGAGGTCCAGTCTTTAGCGTTTTGCGGCGTCCACGCAATCTCGCTGAGCGCAAGTTCGCGCGGCAGCGCCATGTAGAACATGTGCTCCGCGGTGGGGATCCATTCGGCCCAAATGTTCGCCTGAACGCCCAGAATGTGCGACTGCTGATCCGCCGGAATCTTCGCGAGCGGATCGTAGTTGTACACCATCTGCATCGTCGAGAGGCCGCCGATCGCCAGCGGCTCCTGCTCCGGGTCGCCTTGATATGCATCGAAATACAGCGGACCATCCGGCGTCATCACCGCATCGTTGCCCAGACTTGCCGCCTTAATGCCGCCTTCCGTGCCGCGCCACGACATAATCACCGCGCTGCGCGAGATACCGCCGGTGAGAATCTCGTCCCAGCCCACCATGCGCCGGCCTTTGCTCTCGACGAATTTCTCGATGCGATTCTCGAAGTACGACTGCACTTGCGGATAGGTCGTCAAATGCTCGCGCTTCATGAGATCGGTGACGAACGCGCTGGCCTTCCACTGACTAAACGGCACTTCGTCGCCACCGGTGTGAATGTACGGCCCGGGAAAGATCTGCATCAGTTCGTCGAGCACGTTCTCTTCGAATTCAATCGCGCGGTCCGTCGGGCAAATTGGATAGCTGCCGCCCCAGGTCGTCGAAACGGGAATCTGTTTTCCGGAGCAGCCCAAAAACGGATACGACGCGATTGCCGCGGTCGAATGACCCGGCATGTCGATCTCCGGAACGATCGTCACGTAGCGTTTGGCCGCGTATGCGACCACTTCGCGAATCTGGTCTTGTGTATAGTGTCCGCAGTACGGTCCGCCCTCGACGTCGCGCGGATTCTTGCCGACCTCGCTGCCGTTGCGGCACGACCCAAAAGTCGTGAGTCGCGGATAGCGCTTGATTTCGACGCGCCAGCCTTGGTCGTCGCTCAGATGCCAGTGGAAGATGTTGAGCTTGTAGTGCGAGGCGAGATCGAGGAAACGCTCCACCGTCGGCACATCGAAAAAATGCCGGCTGACGTCGAGCATAATCCCGCGCCATTTAAACGCCGGCGCATCTTGAATCTGCACGTCGGAAATCGTGTTTGAACTGCCGTCTTGCGCAAAGAGCTGCTCGAGGGTTTGCAACCCGTAATACAAACCCGCTCCGGTCTTTGCAGCGATAGCGATGCCGCTCCCGTCCACTCTGAGAGAATACCCCTCTGCGCCCAGCGACGCATCATTCGCAGTCGAAAAGCGCAGCTGCGCGCCGTTTGCATTCGGAACGATTACCGCGCTGATGCCACGCTCGCGCAGGAATGCAACGGCGAAATCCGCCACGTTGCGCTCATCGGGTGTGCTTGCGGCGATGGAAATGCTTTTCGGTACGGCATAGGAGCCGGAAAGGGCGCTGACGTGCGCCGGTTGCGGAACAATTGGGAGTATCATGCTCGGCGTGCCATGTTCGCTTCAGCGTTTGAAGCGGCCTTGCTTTTTTCAGTCGTGATTTAATGGGCTAGCGCGATTGCGTCGACGAACGGCTTGTCCGCGGTTTCAATAATAGCGCGCGTGCGGGCATGATAATCGTCCGTGCGGTCCGCGTTCGCGGCCGCGGCCAGCCCGCTGCGGTACAGTTCGCGGATGTCCAGCCCGGTGATTTCGTAGCCGTACCCCTCGGCTGCCCAGTGCAGTCCCGCGACCGCGGCTTCCATTGCGAACAGCGGCCGTCTTTCTACGAAGTCGCGCGCTGCGCGCGCGAGCGTTTTGGGATCGGCGGGTGCATACTGCACCAACGCAATGGCGTCATCGTAGAGGCCGGCGCCCTTCGCGGCAGCGAACCACTTGCCGTGTTCGCCCGGCGTGCTTTTAACCAGGTCGGCAAGAATGGCGCGCGGATCTTTGTGGGGATACTTCTTGACGACTGCACGGAACGTTGCAAGGTACGTCGATTGCTGATTCGTGCGTAACGCGTATCGGCGGTACGCCTCATCGGCGAGGCCGGATTCGAGCAGCAGCGTTTCACACGCGCGGTCGATTGCATAACCGTCGTTGATCCCGCGGTGGCTCTCCGCGTAGCGCAGCGCTTCGGCGCGCTTACCCTCGGCGATGAGCGCTTTGAATCCCCACTGATGATAAGGCCAAAAGGGCTTGCCGGTACGTTCGAGTATTGCGCGCAGATCGTCGAAGCGTTTGACTTTGAACAGCGCGCTCAGGCAAGCGTCGACGCCTTTGACGTAATGAAAACCTTCGCGCGGAGCGGCATATTCGGTGCGAACGAATTGCGATAAGCGATCCGCCCATGCGTGCGCGCGCTCGTCCGTTGCACAGAGCTCACCCCACAGGTCACCGAGCGTGTCAAGATAACCATAACCGTCCTTGTTAAACGCATCCCAGAGTCGTTCCAGCCATTCATCGCGCACATTTGCGGGCGCAGACGCCGCGATTACCAGTTTTGCGAGCTCACTTATTGCGCGCTTGACCGCCGATCCGATGGCGCCGGACGACCCGTCGACTTGCTCGATAGCAGGCACCAATCGCTCGAGAAATGCGACGGCGCCGTCGGCGGCGAGCACCGGATCGGTGCGCGCAACGCGCTTAATCTCGCTTACCGCTTCGGCGATGCGCGTAATCGCCGGTTGCGAGCGCCAGCCGAACACGTGCGCTCGAAATCGCGATTTGAAGACCCACTTGTCAGCGATTCGCGTCAAGCGCGACCCTCAATGCAAGCCTGCCTCGTTGACGCGGTCCTGTTCCGCCCGGGCCCGCTCCGAAGCCTTATCAGCCGGGATTCCCCGAATCGCATATTGCATGTCTACCCGCCTTCCGTTTTAATCACCCGCTCGACAAGCCGTGCAGCGAGATCGCGAAGGACGTCGAGCTGCTCGTCCGTGATATGCGCTTTGGCCGCTCGTACGCGCAGCACCTGACTCGTTGACGAGGATGAAGACGCCGAGGCGGCGCCTACGGATCGCGCGTATTGGGAGACCAGGAGCGCAAAGGAAACCCTCGGGATGGTAGACGAGCTATTTAAGATTGTCGCGGAGCTTGATCCGGCCCTCGAATTGAAATACAACAAGTTTTACATCGGGGTGGCAAGGCACGGACAGCCGAATAACTTCGTCGACTTTCGTCCTCAGAAAAATGCCCTGGTCTTCGAAGTCGGGTTGAAACAGTCCGATGAGGTTCAGGCCAAGATCGACGAGTCGTGCGTCGATACGCAGGCCTACTCGAGGTGGGGCTGTTATCGGCTCCGACTCAAGAAGCAGGACCTTCAGAAGCACACGACATTCTTGCGGGATTTGATCAAGTTAGCCTTCGATTCGAGCGGTCTAGCAACGGGTTCCTAAGACACGCCGAAAGCGTTCGGCGATTCGTTAACGTTACAGTACCGATGCTGGAGTGTGCTAAAGTGGAGACTGGTTAGGCTCTCGGTGTTTACTTAGCGTTCTGCTTAGCAGCAACAGACCAGCATCAACACCGCGGACTTAACACAAAATCGTCAAAACAATCGGCGAAAATCCGCAGAGCTCGCATCAGCCCCCAGTGAGCAGGGTTCGATTTCCGTAGGCGGTGCTATCGTAGCGGCAGCAATGCCCCATCTGCGGCCTCGACGTACCGGCATAGCAGGTTCACAAGAGCCATTTGCTGCGAGGAGTGGCATGCCGTGTCGAGCAGGCGCAGACTGTTTACGAGGACGCTACAGGCCCGCGCGCGCGAGATCGCGACGTTGAAACGATTTTGCTCGAAGAGAAAGCCAATGTCGTGCGGGATGTGATTTCCGCTCGAAGTCGCCATCGAGTACAACACAACGAAAGCCTCTTGACCCTGAAATTTATCGACGGTGCCGACGCGCACGTCGAGGCCCCGCTCACGCAGCAATCGCGTGATGAGCCGGCGCTGGGCGTTGTAGGGCGTAACGACAATGATATCGCTCGGTCGCGTGGGGCGCATGACGCAGTCTTCGTCGGTCACGGTTCCTTGTAGAAGAAGTGCGATTTCCGCGACGATACGTTCAGCCTCTTCGCGCGACTCGCGGCTATTGCCATCGTGTTGAATCGCGATGTACCGCAAGCCGCTACCGGAAAGTCCGGGGCTGTCTACGCATTGCCGTGCCGTTTTGTCACCCGCGCGGAGACGACCGTCATACAACATTTCCGAGATGAACCCGCAAATGTCCGGGTGCATGCGGTACGACACGTCCAGGAAGATGCCGCGCTGCTCGGGCACCGTCTGCGCATCGCCAAGCAGATGCTCCAAGACTGAAGCGCCGGCGTGTAGCGGATGCACGCCTTGCGACACTTGAGCGAGCTGAAGCGGATCGCCGAGCAGCACGACGTTTTTTGCCGCCGCCGACACGGCGATCGCGTCGGCTAGCGACACTTGGCCGGCCTCGTCGATGAAAAGGTAATCGAAATGGCCGGTCAAGCCTTCGCGCGAGAAGAGCCACGATGTGCCGGACGCGAGATCGTAATCTTCGTCTTCGAACGGCTCGTTATTCGGCACCGACGCGATGAGCGGCTCAGCCAGTTCTGAAATATACTGCGAATCGCCGTTACCCTTGGTGTACTTATAGAGCCCGCGAAATGAAGAGTCGCGTTCGCGCGCGCACGCTTCCACTTTGTGCAGAAGATGGTGCATCGCCTTATGGCCGCGGCTCATGACGCCGACGCGTTTACCGGCGGCGAGCAAATCACAGATAACGCGTGAACCGGTCCAGGTCTTGCCCGTTCCCGGCGGTCCTTGAATGAACAGGTAGCTGTTGTCCAGGGCACGCGTGACGGCCGTTACTGCACCCGGCGTAACGGTTTCCGGCTGTAGTATGCCCTTCGATACCTCAGGGTGACACTGAACCCGCGGGTCACGTGCTAGCAGCAAATCCAGCGTTGCGGGCGCGATCGTGCCGTCGAGGTAGGCTTGCGCAATGCGTGCGAGCGATGCCTTTTGCTCATCGGTATCCCGTGGCCCGGCTGGGATAAGCGCGCGGATCTTGCGCGCGTCCTCCAACGGCCACGTCGACTTGAGCGTTAGCCGATTGGCATCGTCATCAAGCGCAAAAACGCTACCCGCCGCTTTCGTCGCTTTGCCGATGTCGGGATCATGCACGGAATCGCCGACACCAACTTTGTAGTGCTGGTCGGGGAATGTATACGTATAGAGCCGGCTGTTTTTTTCTTTCACCGGCTCAACATCATCGCAGAACCGCAGACCGGCGATCGCATCTTTGTCAAACTCCAACAGATTGTCGACGTTCTCGCAGCGATCGAAGAACGCCCACCACACCGGTTTTTCTTCGCGCCGGTGATACGCCAGCAGGTTGGCCAGCAGATAGCGCGCACGATGATCGTCGCTCATCAGCGCATACTCTTCCTCGGTTTGCGGCGTCAGGATGCCGTCGAGCAGCGTCCGCTGCAAATCGGTGGTCGCTTTGGCCTCGCGCTCGTCTTTTGCACGCTTCATGCACCTAGGACATCCTTCGACAGGCTCAGGATGACATTGCTGCTTCGGCTCGTGAAACGGTATGTCGGCGCCGAACTTTGCGATTGCCTCATCACGCCGTTGCAGCAGCCAGTCGCGCAGGAGCAGGGTCGAGCGGCAGTCGTCGGCATTATAGCGCTCGATGTCGTCGAGAATCTGCCGTTGCGTGCGATCGGCCAGCCACCGCTCGAACATAACGATTGAGTCGTCACCTTTGCGCACTTCAGTCTCGCGTTTGAAACCGTAGAATTTCTCGAGGCGCTTGATGCTGTAGCTGTCCTCGGAGATCACCAGCGCCTGCCGAACGACCGCGTAGAGATCGACGAGCACCTCACCGCGCAGCAGATCGTCCACCTCTTGTTCGCGCGTGCCGTGCGCTTGGGCGAGGCGGCGCAGCGCGGACTTCTCGTAATCCGCGTAGTGGTAGACGTGCATGTTCGGGTAGCGCCGGCGTTGCTCGGCGATGAAGTCGATGAATTGCTCGAATGCGTCTTTCTCTTTCGCGCGGTCCAGCCCCCAAAAGGCTTTGTACGTGCCGTCGTTGAGCCAGCAGCCGAAGAGGTATTCGAGGCTGCGTCCGGGTTGGTAGAGCGGGTCGCCCTCCATATCGAAGAAGACGTCGCCTTCCGCCGGTGCCGGCATCAGGCCGAAGCCTTCCCATGGCGCATGCTCCAGTAGTTCGTACACCGGACCGTCGGTGCGTCCGCGCACCTGCATGTTCGCCTGTCGGCGCAGCTTCGCGAACGTGTCCGGATTCAATCCCACGGGCCGCTGCTCGTCGCGCACCGCAGCGAGATCCACCACGGTTTGCACGCCGCCGGCATTCAGTTTTCCAATCTGATCGCGACGCATGCGCGCAACCAGGCTGAGGTGGTCGTCATCTCTGCGTTGCGCCGCGCACACCTCGGACCACTTGCAGATCTTGCAGTGGCTGCATTTGTGCGGGTAGAGCGCCTCGACAGGCTCGGCGTCCTTCGATATGTCAGGATGACAATTATCCAAGAACCGCGCCTTCAAATGGCGGTAGTACGCGGAGTAGTCATTGAGCCGGAAGCGCTTTTCTTCGCCGTTGCCGAGCACGATGTAGCAGTACTCCGGCATCGTGCCCGCAATGCGCGCAACGTGCTCGCTGTAGTTGCAGAGTTGGATCAGGAAGTACGGCTTCGTGTTCAGCGCGAGCTTCGTGTCGATGACTTCATAACTCCATGCCCAACGCTCGCACGGCACGTCGATGCGGCGCAGAAAATCGGGGTGGCCGAGGAACTGTCCATCGAAAAACGTGCCTTGGTAGATGAGCGCATCGCCGCGCTCCATCGCCGCAGCCGTAGCGGCTTCGGCGGCTTCGAATCCCTCGACGCTGTGCTCGGGGCGTCCGAATTCCGTTACACCACCGTCATAACGCGCGTGAAGTTGTCCCAAATACCAGCGCTCGTGCTCGTCGCCTTTGCGCGCGATGAGTTCCACCTGCGGATCGTCTTGCTGCGGCGCTTCCCGCTCGCCCAGCACAACCGAGCGATCGAGTTCGGTCAGATATCCGCACTCCAGAAAATTATTCAAATCGGACGCTGCGTAAATAAAGCGTCCCTCAATGCGCTGCATGGTTCACCGTGTCCTTAGCGTATCGCGGCCCCGGGCCTTGTGCATAGCGGGGATAGGGGCCAAACCGCGGCCACGGGGATCGGTTGGATTGCTATGGTCCATGCGGCGATGATAAGGCTCCGGGGTGCCACACGTATGGCGCGGGGGTGGCCTACAATTTGAGCATGAACGAAGATGAAGAACCGCGTCGGCGGCTTCGCCGTCTAAAATCCCTGGCAACGGGCGCCGGCTTCTCGGTACGGCGCCATGGCAGCGGCTACGAGCTGAGTTTCCACGGTACGTATCGCGACTTCGATATCCGTTGCGTGCTCGGTAACGGCTGGCTTCACACGTGCGTCTACATTCTGCAATTGCCGGCGCTCAGCGCAACGCGCAGCCGGCTCTTGGAACGCATCGCCGAACTCAACCTCGCAATCCCGCTTGCGAAGTTCACCAAGAGCGAGGACGTCCTGTGCCTGGACTTGGAATATCGCGAAGAGCACGTCGACTCCGCGGTGTTTGGGAAGCTCGCGAACCTGCTGCGGCAGCTGGCGGAAGAGCACTACCCCGAAATCTTCCGCATCGTCAGCGGACAAGAACGGCTCGATGCGCTGCAGGCGGCGTTCCAGCGGCCGAGTACCGTTCCTGAATGAACGCTGCGGCGGTCTTGCCCGAAACCGTCGCGGCTATTTCTCGTACGAGTCGAGGATGTTTTGCGCGAGCCTTCGGGCCTGTTCCAGCGCACTCGGCGGCGCGACGACCTTCGCCTCGCTGCCAAAACCCAGCGCCCAGCGGATGGCCTCGCCCGCGTCGCTGACGGTGAACGTCATCGTCGCGGAGCTGTCCTTGTGCATTTCGATCTGCTGATTCCGCTGCCATACACGCGAGGTCGCCGAAGGCGCCATCGCCGGCGAAATCCAAACAGAGACGCGCTCCTCGCCGGTTCCTTGGAAGAACCCAAGCGTATCTTCCCGTTGATAGCGCTCGGGAATCGGCTGCGGAGTAAATGAGCCCGCGCGTTTGATCGGCGGTTCGATCGCATCCAGCGCATAATACTTCCACGCGCGCGAATTCGGATCGCGGCCGAGCAAATAGTAGCGGCCGGAACGCACGAATACGCACGCGGGCTCCAAACGCCGCTCCTTTCCGGAATAGCGGAAAGTGACGCGAGCGTTGTTGACCCACGCCGCTTGCAATTCTTCGAACGTCTGCGCGACACGGCTGCCTTCGCGCAACGTGGGCGTCAGAAAATGCAAAAAGCGCCGCTCTGCCGGCGGCTCGCCGTTCTCCAGCGATTCGATTTGTTGTTCCACCGGCGCTCCGAGCGCGTGTGCCGCATCGCGAATCAGCGAATGCAGAGCGCGCCCACTCTTGTCGATGGCCGTCGGCCGCGCGTCGAACGAAACGAGGCGCGCGCGATCGTTCTCGACTTTCGAGCTCAACTGAAAGCCGGCGCGTGCGCCGATTTTTCGCAGCTCTTGCAGGTCGCGCAGCAGACTGCGCTCCGATGTCCCGTAGTCATCCGCGAGCCGGCTCAGCCGCACGAATTTGTTGCGGATGAGCTCGAGCAAAATGCGAATCTTGCGCTCCGTCGAGCCGCTCGGCTCACCCGACGGCCGCGCTTTGCCGAAGCGCTTTGTGGCCATAGCCGCACTTTGGCGATTAGGCTGCAATCGTCCGCTAGCGGTGGCGGCGATCCGTCGCGAGATGGTAGCGATCGCAATTCGGACACCGGTAAAGCACGTCGTGTTTCGTGCGCGCCGAACGAGCAGCGCCGCGCGAATTGTAGCATACCTTCGGGACGCCGTCGGCACGCCGGCACGTGCGCGGCCGCTCGACTTTGGGAACCAGGACGTGCTTTCCGTCGGGTAGGATGCGGTCTTCAAAGATGAGGTTCATGGCGGGTGCCTCCATCTTTATGGAAGCACCGACATATGCCACGCGTCCGGCGCGTGCGTTGGACCTACGGACGGCTCCCGCGCGCGAACGCGCCGCGAATGGTGCCCGCTCCGGCATAGCGGTTTAGACGGTATTCTGGGCGACCGAACATCACCAGTTTTTTGGGTATCTTTTGGCGTTCACCTCATTTTATTACGAAACCCCGATAGAGCGCTTTTTGGAGCGACTAAAGGTTGCAACAGCGCGTTGGGCCGCTTCGGATCGACCGTTGCCTGAAAACGGCCAGTGCCGCGACGGAGTTCTGCCGCATGGTTCACGAAAAACGCGAGCGGCTCGGCGATGAGCGGCGGCTCGATGACTTTTTTGCGCCCTTCTTTCGTGCGCTCGCGCGCGTTTGTTTTTTGCGGCCGCCCCATGAACCGTTAGCGCAAGCGACATTTGCTGCGCGAGGTCGTCGAGCTTCTCGTCATCGGGCTCGCAGCGCTGCACCTCGTCGATGAGACGCGCTACCATTTGATGATCCTGCTTGAGCAAATCGAGTACGTTCACAGTTGCTCCTCTCCGTTAGGCCGTCTCACTGTTCGCGTACGCGACACAATTTATGCTATCGGCTGTTCACCTTGTTCCGACGTGGCGCCGAAGAGATCCGCAGGCAGATGCGGCTGGGCGAGCGGCTGTGCCGCCGGCCAGTGTGCGAAGAACGTCTGCGTGACTGCGAGCACGTCTTCCTCGATGACGGCGTCGGCGTGATGTTCTTTCACGAACGGCCGCACGCACGATACTAAGTGCTCGGTCGTAGCGCAGGGCTCGACGCGCTCATCGGGCGTCCATCCGTCCAGCCACAGTTCGCGGACACTCGAAGGCAATAGGTCCGCAACCTGTGCGCGCACGTCCGACGGCAACGACTTACGCAAGCACCGGAGCGTGCTTCTTCGCACCTCGCTTAGATACGCTTGATCCACCTCTCGCGTGCGGTTCGCGACAGCTTCACACCAGCGGGCCGCCTCCTCGTCGTATGAATCAAACAACTGGCATCCCTCGCTGGTCCAAATATTCCCGCGCAGGCACCATTTTCAGCCGTCGCTTTGCTTGGTATTTTGCAGCAACGCGGCCAACGTGCGCGCCTTTTCCGTGTCGGGCGCAGCGTCATAACGCTCTATAGCGTCCCCAAGCAGATCCTCGATGCCTTGCCGGATCATCGCT
Source organism: Vulcanimicrobiaceae bacterium (assembly GCA_035294905.1). Lineage (GTDB taxonomy): Bacteria > Vulcanimicrobiota > Vulcanimicrobiia > Vulcanimicrobiales > Vulcanimicrobiaceae > DATGJX01. Next base: position 30,776 of record DATGJX010000148.1, read on the forward strand.
TCGGCCTCCTGTGCTACCGGCTGGGAATATGGCGAGGTCTGAGAAACCCATCGATTCGTCCTTCCCTCAAAAGACGAACGATGGTGTACGCGCATGAGGGACGCTGGTACACGTTGCGCCGAGAGTTCAGTTCGGCAAGAGAGCGCCGCGTACGTAAAATGAATCCATAGCGCTCGAGCACGTTCATCGAATCAAAGACCATCGTGCTGCTCGAGAGCCCCAAATCGCGCGTTATCTCGAGCGTGGTAGGATGACAGATATTTCGATCGCCCATGAGCATCGAGAGATACAAATACAGCGACAGCTGCCGCCCGTTGAGTACCTGAAAAATGAAAGCGCTCCACCAAGACGGCATCTCGGTGAGTGGCGCACAGGTGTCCTCTTGCGCGAAAACGTTCGTCGGGTCGATCAGGTCAGAAATGGCGAACTCTCCAGCCGCGAAAGCCCAAAGCGGAAGTCAGAGTGCGCTCATTCCGAGGCGGCAGCGCTTTTCCCGCGTGACGGTGATGCAAAAAGATACACTATACAAAACATTGTATAGTGCCGGTTAGAGTCAAGTCCCAAATCTGCTGTAAATTCGATTCGGCCTAAAGTCGGCGGTTACGCCGCCTTCGTTCGCTCCTTCGTCGCTTTTCGTTCGGCTGACCACTCGTGGTAGTCGGTCATAGCGAAGTAGAG
>DATGJX010000149.1:0-7543 GCA_035294905.1 Vulcanimicrobiaceae bacterium
ACGATGCTCGACGAGAGCCGCAAGATGCGCACGCTCATCGAGAAGTTGATTTTGCTCGCGCGGCTGGAGCGAACGCCGAACACACCGCCGAGCGCGCTCGATTTGGGGAGCGTGGCGGAAAGCGCGGTGGAAACGCTGTCACCGCTGGCAAACGGGCGCATTCACCTGGAACGCACCGGCGGCCCGTACTTCGTTACGGCGAATGAGAGCGAGCTGCACGAAGCGATCAAAAACGTCATCGACAACGCGCTCAAATACGCGCCGCAGTCTGACGTGCGCGTGTCGGTTGCGGGCGACGAGGGGCATGCTTGGGTCGAGGTTGCAGATAGCGGTCCCGGCATGGACCCGCAGGATTCCGCGCACGCCTTCGATCGATTTTATCGCGGCGCGGCCAGAGCCGATGCCGAGGGAACGGGTTTGGGGCTTGCGATTGCCAAGGGCGCGCTCGAGCGCGCCGGCGGAAGCGCTGAACTGGATACCGGACCCGGCCGCGGCACGAGCGTCCGCCTGCGCTTGCCTCGCTCGAAACCGCCGCCCGCATTGTAGTAAAATAGCTGCCATGAAGAAGTACGCCGCCGCACTGATTGCCTTCGCGCTTGCGGCGCTGCCGCTTGCTACCCAGGCCGATCCGAGCATGCGGGTCAATCGCGTGATCGTCAGTAATGCGCTCCAGCAGCAGTTGCAGAATCAGCTCAACGTGCAGCAAACGCAGCTGCAGCTGCGGCAAAATCTGCAGCAGTTGAACCTGCAGACTCAGATGCAGCAGAACAGCTCGACCATGCAATACTTGCTGCTCCAGCAGCAGATCTATCTGCTGCGGCTCGAACAGATCCAGGAACGCGCTCTGCAACACTCATCGCATTCTCATAAAGCGCACCACGGCTCGTAGCCGATATCAGAAACTTCTCTGGATTGGGGCGTACGCTCGATGCATGAACAAGCATCTCGTGCGCTCCGGCGTCATCGCAATCTCGCTCAGCGCCGTTCTCGCATCGGCCTTCATCGCAAAGCCGGTGCCGGCGCGTGCGGACACGACCACGCAGGACATTCTCTACGGTGCCGCAGCGGCTGCGGCGGCGTTCACCCTCTACAACGTCGAACACAAGCATCAACTCGCAAATTCGATGGAAGGCTATCTGCCGGACGGTTCGGTCGTCTATCAAGACGGGCACGTCGTCTCGCCGAACGGCTACTCCTGGTACCCCGGCAATAACGGCCAAACCGTGGCGTGCAGCAATCAATACTGCACCATCAGCGGCGGCAACGGGTACGGCTACGGCTACAACAATGGCTACGGCTACAACAACGGCTACGGCTACAACAACGGGTACAACGGCAGCGCCTACAGCCGGCGCACCGTTTACAACAACCGCACGGCGTACAACAACCGCGCCGGGTACACCAACGCCCAAATCTACGCGCGTCGAGCCCAGAACAACCGTCGCGACAACAATGGCGATCGGGACCACGATGGCCACTAGGCTAGCGTTTATCGACTAGCGCTTCGACTGCGCGGAAAATGCGCGGAACGTACCGGTGCTTGTAGGAATCCGCCGGCTCGCGGCAATGTACGAGCATCGCGGTATCCGCTTCAAACACCAGTACGTTTCCGTCGCGCAGCAGTGCGCAATCCACGCCGAAGTAGTCTAAGCCTAGCGCCTGCGCCATCTCGGTGAAGGTGCGAACCCAGTTCGCAAACACCGATTGCGGATCGTGCAAGAACCGTTTTTCTTCCTCGCGCATCCACTCGGTGCGTGCGGTAGGCGTCTTGATGTAGTGCACCATCCAGTCGGGTGAAATAGCCAGATGGTACGGGTACGGCACGCCGTCGACGAGAACGACGCGGTATTTGCGATAGTAGCCGTCGTCGCTTCGATAATCGACGAACGGCACGGCGTCGAAGCGCTGGTCGCGGTGTGATGCGAGATACCGCGTGAGCGTACCGACGGTATCGATCTTTTCCAAGCCGCGGCCCGCGTGCGTGTCGATTGGACGCACCAGCACTGGAAATTCATTCCAAGCGGCGAGCTCGTCGCGTGACGCGCGCCGCGTACGCGGAACGACGCATCCGAATACACCGTCAAGCGCCTGCGCAAGATTTGGTCGCGCCGTTTTCCAGAGATGCTCGGGCCGGTTCAAAACGCGTCCGGGATGCTCGTTGATGAACTGAGCCGCAAGCGCAATTGCGTCGTGTGCGCGCTCGGCCTCGCCGATTGCATTGAAGATGACGTCGTACTGCGGCAAACCTTCCGGCAGCGGATCGCCGGCGAGGTACAGACGATGCAGCGCCGCCGCTTGCGGATCGATCATGAATTCGAGCGGCGTGTTTTGCGGCCAAGGCATGGGCGCGTTCAATACCAGGACGCTGCACGGCGCATTCGCTGAGCGCGGCCACGGGCCGTACAAGCGCTTCTGTGAAAACGCCTGCGTGCGGTACGCGGCCGATGCGGCGGCGTCGTTCACGTCCCACAGCAGTTCGGAAAGCGCGAGCGCCGCGTCGGGCTGCTCGGGATCGATGTCGAGCGCGCGGCGATATGCCGGTATTGCAAGCAGCGTTTGATTCTGCCGCGCGAGCACGTTCGCAAGCGCCGCATATGCTCGAGCAAGCGCCGGATCCAGACGCACCGCCTCTTCGAGCAGCGCACGGGCGCTTTCGATATTGGGAAACGGCGGCGCCGAGCCGTAGCACAGCGCGTATGCCGCGATCTCGGGTTCGATGTCGAGTGCTTGTTGAAGACGTTCCCGCGCAAGCACCGGATCGGGCCGCAGCGCCATTGCGGCATCGAGCGCCTCGCGTGCTGCCGCGTCCGAAGGATCGAGTCGAACCGCGACGTTTCCGCACGCGATTGCGGCGCCGAAATCGCCCGCAAGCCGGCACAAACGCGAGACGAGCGTCAGCGCGCTTACGTCGTGCGGCTCGCGTTCGAGATAGCGCACGCACAAGCGGAAGCTCTCGAGGAAATCTCCGCGAGCCTCCGCTTCAAGTGCGGCTTGAATGGTTACGGCGTGAGTCCGTCCACGGTGAAGGCGACGATCTCGTGCCTCTCGCGATGATTGCTCCAAAAGCGCGATCCGTCATATGCGAGCGCGCGGCCTTGGAAGTGCACGTGCGCGACGTCTTCGACTTTCGGCGATCCGTTGCGCGCGTCGATGCGTGTTAGAAAATACCGGTTCGACTCTTCATCGTCCGTGCCGAGCACGTAGAAGACCCCGCCGACGATAACGTGACCGCAGACGCCGTGCGGCGTGTCGATGACGGATCCGGGTGTGCCGTTCGGGCTGAGCGAGATGATCTTTTTGTTGTACCACTGACTGACGTAGAGGCGATCGCCGTCGAACGAAAGCTGCGATCCGGTGTCGTCGGGACAATCGATCGCATGATCGTTCTTGAAGCCGTGCCCGGGAACGTACCGGCGAATGACGCGGTGATCTTCCTCGCCCAGGGAGAGCAGCACGCGCAACTCGTCGCCCATTACCGCAACCCCGTATGGTTTGCCCGGCGCCTGCGTTTCTTCGCGCACCGTCCAATGCGCGATGTCGATCGCGTAGAGGCGGCACGTTCCCAGCGAACCCATCCACAGCACGTCGCCATCCGCGGCGAGCGCCTGCGGGCGCGGTGCGGGCGAGGGCATCCGCATGATTTCGGTGATCGTTTTCAACGTCGTATCCATGCCGGATACTTTGCACACAAACCGGCGGTTCCCGCTTGCCGGGGGGCACATCGTGTGCCGTCGCAGGCTTGCCCAAGGTGGCTGCGGTATGCCTGGGCATGAAGCGCATTGCTGCACTGATTTGTGTCACTCTTTTGGCGTTGCCGTTTGCAACGCGCGCCGCGGAAAACTCATCGGCGCAAACGTTCATGAGCAAGCTGCACTGGCGTAACGTCGGGCCGTTCATCGGCGGACGCGTCGTCGCCGTTGCAGGCGTGCCGCAAAATCCGAATTTGTTTTACATGGGCGGTGTCGACGGCGGCATTTGGAGAAGCACCGACTATGGCATACGCTGGGAAAACATCAGCGACGGAAAGATTCCGCTCGGCGCGGACAGCATCGGCGCTCTTGCGGTTGCGCCGTCGGATCCCAACGTGATTTACGCCGGAACGGGTGAAGGCGACCCACGCGGCACGATGGTGACGGGCATGGGGATCTACAAATCGACGGACGCCGGCAAAACGTGGAGTTACGCCGGTTTGCGCGATACACATACGGTTACGTCGATTGCCGTCGATCCGCGCGACCCGAACGTGGTGTACGTTTCCTCGCTCGGCCACGTGTTCAAGGATAATCCGGATCGCGGCATCTTCAAGACGAGCGACGGCGGCAAAACGTGGAATAAAGTGCTGTACGTCGATGCGAAGACCGGCGGTAACGTCGTCGTTATCGATCAAAAGAATCCCGATACGCTGTACGCGTCGATGTGGCAGATGTACCGGACGCCGTGGAAACTTTCGAGCGGCGGACCGGGAAGCGGCCTCTACAAGTCGACCGACGCCGGCGCGCATTGGAAGAAGATCTCCGGTAATCAGGGATTTGCACAAGGCGTGCTCGGCAAGATGAGCGTTGCGGTTTCTCCGGCCGATTCGAACGTCGTCTACGCAATCGCGCAGGCGCACGAAGGCGGCGTATTTCGCTCAAACGACGGCGGCGCGACTTGGACGCGCGTGAACAGTGAAATGAAGCTGCGTCAGCGCGCCTTTTACTACATGGACATCTTTGCCGATCCGCAAAACGCGGATACCGCGTATTCGGCGAACGTCGACGGGCTGTGGAAGTCGACGAACGGCGGCAAGACGTGGCACGTGCTGCGTCCGCCGCACGGCGACAATCACATCGTGTGGGTGAATCCGCACGACACGAACATTCTGCTCGAAGGCAACGACGGCGGCGCGACCGTTTCAACGGACGGCGGAAAAACGTGGAGCGACGAGCACAATCAGCCGACGGGACAGTTCTACCACATCTCCATCGACAACCGGTTCCCGTACCACATCTACGGCGCGCAGCAAGACGAAAGTTCGTTCGAAGGGCCGTCGGCGACGAGCGAAGGCGCGATACCAACGGGTGATTGGCACAACGTTGCCTACGGCGAAAGCACGTTCGTCGCACCCGAGCCCGGCAATCCGGACGTGACGTTCGGAAGCGGCTACTACAGCATCTTTTTGCGCTACGACGAGAAGACGGGCCAATATCGCAGCGTAAGCCCGTGGCCGAATTATCTCGAAGGCTCGACGAGCGGCGAGCAAAAGTACCGCTTTGCATGGACGCACCCGGTGCTGTTCTCGCCCTCGAATCCGCACGAGCTGCTCGTGGGGGCGCAGTACGTGATGAGTACGACCGACGGTGGAACGTCGTGGAAGCAGCTCAGCCCCGATCTTACGCGCAACGACCCGTCCGTTGAAGGACCCACCGGCGGACCGGTCGAGTTGGATGAAACCGGCGCCGAAATCTATCCGTACGTTTCGGCAATCGGCGTCTCGCCGCTGAATAGTAAGCTGATCTGGGCGGGTTCTTCCGACGGCTTGGTTCACGTGACGACCGATCACGGAGCGCACTGGCACAGCATTACGCCGCCGCAACTTCCGCAGTGGGCGGAGATCAGTTCCATCGAACCATCGCATACCTCGCAAAGCAGCGCGTACCTGACGGCGCAACGCTACATGTGGGACGATTTCCGCCCGTACGTCTATCGCACGAGTGATTACGGCGCGCACTGGACGCAGATCACGGACGGACTTCCGAGCGACGAGTATGTATACGTCGTCAAACAAGATCAGCACCAGCCCAATCTGCTCTTCGCGGGTACGCGCAATACGGTGCACGTCAGCTTCGACGGCGGCAATTCGTGGCAGCCGCTGACGCTCAATTTACCGGGCGTTCAAGTGCGCGACATCGTCATCGACTCGCGTCAGGGCCAAGTCGCCGTTGCAACGCACGGGCGCTCGTTCTGGGTGCTCGACAACCTCGCGCTGCTCGAACAGATCGCGCGCGCACCGCAGCAAAGCGCGTCGTCAGCGCGCGTTTTCGCTCCGCAAACTGCATGGCTGACGCACTTGTACGGCGGCGGGTTCTTCCCGAGGCCGGACAGCGGCGAGAATCCGCCGTTCGGCGCGAGCGTGTTTTTCAACATTCCCGCGACGTACAACGGCATGACGCCCGTGTCCCTGACGTTCAGCGACGCGCGCGGAAACACGATTCGCACGTTCCGCTTGCATCTCAAGCGCAAGAGCGACACGCTGACGCAGGACATGCGTGAGAACATGTCGCCTCAGCAAATCCGAGACGCCACGCTCAACGAATCCGAGGGCATTACGGCCGGCATGAACCGCTTCCAGTGGGATCTTCGCTATCCCGATGCAACCGACGTGAACGGCTTTTACGTTCCGAGCGCAGCGGGCGGTGAAAACGATTTCCCGATTGGGCCGCAAGTCGTGCCGGGAACGTACCGCGTTACGCTGCGCTACGGCGGCAGCTCGCAGACGAAGTCGTTCACAATCGCTCTCGGGCCGAATCTCCATCCGGCACCCGGAGGTTTGGCGGCGCGCTTCGCGTTGCAGATGCAAATTCGCGATACGATCGATTCGCTGGACAGCACGATCAACGCCGCCCTCGCCGCACGCGATCGCATGGCGGACGGTGCGCGCAAGACGGCATTGGATCGGGAAATCAACCGGCTCGTAAATCTGCAAACGCATTCCAGCGAAGGCCCGCTCTCCACCGGCACGCGCACGCGCGATCACTTGGCCTATTTGCAATCCGACGTCGACATGGCGTACGCCAAGCCGACGCCGGCGCAATACGCGGTGTTCACGCAGCTTCATCGCGAAGCGATGGAAGGCCAGGCGCGGTTGCGCGACCTGATGCGTTAGCATGCACATGCGTTAACAGCGGTACTTTGTCACCCTCACCATGACATTTCGTCGTCGAGTTCGAGGACGCGCAGCAGTTTCGTTTCAGGCGGCAGTGTCTTGGCTACCGGATATTTGGCCATCCAGTCCGGACGGTCAAGCCGCTGCGCCACGGTCAGCTCCTCGAGGCCGGCGTTGATTTCGGCGATTTTCGACGTGTCGCCGTGTTTGCGAACCCACGCGAGCACTTCGTCGTCAGTGTTCGCCAGCGCGATGACGGCGCGCAGATCGTCCTCCGGGATTACCAGCGCATCCAGCATGCGCCGGCTGAACCCGTCGATTTGATAGGCGCCGAGGTTTCCGCCCGGGAGCGTCGCGCGTATCTTGTCGATGGTGCGCGCAAGCATATACAACCCGCCGAGTTCGGCGTACGGGCTGCGTGGCGGTGCTTTCGTCAAATCGAGAGATTCCATTACGTTTTCACTCCGATGCTTGCCCCTCGACTACCGCTCGGGGTGGTTCGATACCTCACCATGACAAGTATGGTTGGCAGTCCTGCGCTTGCCCCTCGACTACCGCTCGGGGTGGTTCGATACCTCACCATGACAAGTATGGTTGGCAGTCCTGCGCTTGCCCCTCGACTACGCTCGGGGTGGTTCGATACCTCACCATGACAAGTATGGTTCGCAGTCCTGCGCG
>DATGJX010000150.1:0-45504 GCA_035294905.1 Vulcanimicrobiaceae bacterium
CGACGCCGCTGGGCAACCTCCGCGACATCACGCTGCGCGCGCTGGACGTGCTGCGAAATTGCGATTTGCTGGTTGCCGAAGACTCGCGCGTGGCACGCAAATTGCTCACCGCCCTCGCGCTGCCGGGCAAAGAGATATGGAGCTACCACGAGCACAATGCGAAAGCCGCAACGGCCGGAATCCTGGAGCGCGCCCAAAGCCAACTGGTCGCCGTCGTCACGGATGCCGGCATGCCCGGCGTCTCCGACCCCGGCAATGAGTTGGTGGCTGCCGCGCGCGAGGCAGGCATCGCCCTGGAAGTTCTGCCCGGTGCGAGCGCGGCCATCGGTGCGGCTGTGCTCTCCGGCTTTCCGCTGCGACGCTTCGTCTTCGAAGGCTTCGCTCCGCGCGCAAGCGGCGCACGCCGCGAAGCGTTGACCCGCGCATTCGCTTTGGACGTTCCGAGCGTTTGGTACGAGTCGCCGCAGCGCGTGCATGCCTTCTTGGCGGACGTTGCCGCGTTGGATCAGCATGCCCGCGTCTTTCTGCTGCGCGAATACACGAAACGCTTCGAACAGCAGCTGCTCGGGACGGCGGCACAGGTGGCTGCACAGTTGCCGCAGCCGGTGCGCGGGGAGATCGCGCTCGTGGTTCAGCCGTCTGCTGCTGCCGCGGCGTCGTCCTCGAGCCCGGCGCAACTGGATGAGGAGATCGATACGTTACTGAAGCGCGGCCTGAGCGTTTCGGCCGTCGCGAAAGCACTTTCGGAGCGAGGCCTGGGCGAGCGGCGGCACATTTACGCGCGAACGACCGATCGCAAACGCGTGCGGAGGGACGGCTCCCCCGAGCCGCGATAGAGAGACCTAATGACCTCTTCCGACCCGTTTTACGTCACCACGCCGATCTACTACATCAGCGGCAACCCGCACATCGGGCACGTATATACCACCGTCGTGGCCGACGTGCTGGCGCGCACCGCGCGCGCGAACGGTTCCGCGTATTTCCTGACCGGCACGGACGAGCACGGGCAGAAAGTCGCCGACGCCGCAGCAGCGGCAGGCAAATCTCCGCAGCAGTGGTGCGACGATCTCATCCCTCGCTGGCAGTCGCTTTTCGCGCGCTACAACGTCACGTACGACGATTTCATCCGTACGACGGAACCTCGCCACACGCGCGTCGTGCAGAGCGTTTTTGAAAAACTGCGCGAGAGCGGCGACGTCTATCTCGGCAAATACGAGGGCTGGTATTGCGTTCCGGACGAGACCTTCTGGCTGGAATCAAAACTCGTCGACGGCAAATGCCCCACGTGCGGACGGCCGGTGCAGTGGCTGTCCGAAGACGATTGGTTTTTCCGTCTTTCGAAGTACAACGAGCGCCTCAAACAGTATTTTTTGGACCATCCGCAATTCGTGCGGCCGCGCGCCGTGTACAACGAGATGATGGCGCTGCTCGACGAAGGCCTGGACGACTTGAGCATCACGCGTACGAACCTCGAATGGGGCATTCCCGTTCCGGGCGGAGACGGCGTGATCTACGTGTGGTTCGATGCGCTCATCAACTATATTTCGGCGCTGGGTTGGCCCGACGGCGAGAAATTCAAAGCGTTCTGGCCGGCCTCCGTGCATTTGATCGGCAAAGAGATCGCGCGCTTTCACACCTTGATTTGGCCCGCGATTCTGTGGGGCATCGGCGAGCAGGCGCCGGAGATGGTTTTTGCTCATGGCTGGATCACCGTCGAGGGCCAGAAGATGGGCAAGAGTTTGGGAAACGTGGTCGATCCTTTCGCGCTTGCCGAACGCTTCGGATCGGACGCCATGCGCTACTTCTTGCTGCGCGAAGCGCCGTTCGGCAGCGACTTCTCATACTCCGAAGAGAAGATCGTGCAGCGGTACAACAGCGATCTCGGCAACGATCTCGGCAATCTCTTGCGCCGATCGCTCGCGATGCTCGAAAAATATCGCGAGGGACTGGTGCCGCAACCCGGATTCGACGAAGCGCAGCCCGACCGATCGTTCGGTCAGCAGTTCGACGATTTGCCCAAACGCGTGCGCACGCTCATAGCCGATCTGCAGTTCCGCGATGCGCTCGAAGCCATTTGGGAATTGGTCGGCGCATTGAACCGCGCGATCGACGAACGCAAACCGTGGGTGCTTTTCAAAGAAGGGCGCCAAGCGGAACTCGACGCGCTGCTCTACGACCTGTGCGAAGGGCTGCGCTGGCTTGCGATTCTGCTGCATCCGTTCATGCCCGAGCGCAGCGAGATCATCTGGCAGCAACTCGGAGTTGCAGATTCAATCGAAGCGCAGTGGGAGCAAGCGCTGCAGTGGGGCGGCCTCGCGCCCGGCACGCAAACCGCGCCCGCTGAAACGCTCTTTCCGCGGATCGAAGCCGCCTGACGTGAGCTGATGAGCAAGCGGCGGCGGGGCCTGTATCTCGCGCTGCGTTTCGGCATGCTTGCCGTTGCGCTCGCCGCCGTCGCCTTGCGCGGTCGCGCGTTCGTCGAATCGCTTCGTTTCGACGACGTCATCGCGCTCTTGGTGTGCTTGCTGCTCTATACGGTCTTACTGCGGATTACGGTACCGATGCTCTCGAAGGCACATGTGCGGCGGCGGAATTTGGAACCCGGGCGGCTGACGCTGGAAATGCCGGTGATGCTCGCCGTGCTGGCGTTTTACGGGCCGATCGGCGCGGCGCTCGTCGGTTTGTTCGGCAATGTGCTGGCGTTCCAGGCAGATGGCAGATCGCGGCTCATGCGCCGCGTGCTCGACGGCGGATCCGAGGCGTTTCTCTGGCTGTATTTGGGTGCGCTCCAGCCCCTGCTGATTTCGCGCGTCCCGAATCTCTCGCCGCGTGCGTACGCCGGATACGTCTGCTTTTTCATGCTCGGCATTCTCGCGTTTCTGTTCGCCGTGTGGCAGCCGCTCAAAACGCTCGTGCGCCCCGTGCTCGTGCTGCGCTTATGGCGCAACCTGCTGCGCGACACGCGTTTCCTCACGTACTTCTTTCTGGTCGTGTCGTGGGGATACGTCGTTACCGTGGTGTGGCAGCATGCAGGCATGGCACTCGGCTTGACGATGTTCGCGCCGCTGCCGTTCCTAGCTGCGTCGCTGCGATCGCTGCACGCGCATCACCTCGAACTGCACCGGCTTCGCTTGGCGCGTGACGCCGTGCAAGCAATGCTCGGCGACGGCGATCCGCTCCCGCAGATGAGTTCGCTGCTGGCAAGCTTGTACACGCCGTCCGCCGAGGAATCGCTGCAGATTTTCGGCGCGATGTCGTCGGACGATCGCCTCGCATCGCTTGCGCGCATCGGGCCTGCCCTCGACGACGAACAAACGCACGCATGCCGCCGCGCACTGCTAGATTTGCAGCACGCCGATCGGCAGAGCATCACGCACCGCATGCGTACGTCCGTCGTTACCGCATACGCCGTGCGCGCATCCAACGAAGCGCTGCTCGGCGCGCTCATCGTCGTGCGCCCGGCGCACACGGCGACGCTGCTTGCAGCGCGCCGTTTCACGCAGGCCGCGGCGGAACTCGCCCCGCTGCTGCGCGACTTCCGTTCGATTGCAGCGACGCAAACGGCGGCAACGCTCGATCCGCTCACGGGGTTGCCGAACCGCCGCACGATCATGGAATTTCTGCGCGAACGCATCGAGTTCGTGTCAATCGGCAATCCTTGCGCAGTGCTGCTGCTCGACATCGACCATTTCAAATCGGTCAACGATACGCAAGGCCATCAGGCGGGCGATCGCTGTTTGCGAATTGTCGGCAGGATCATCGCCTCGAATATTCGCGGCGTCGATCGCGCCGGGCGCATCGGCGGCGAGGAGTTCGTGGTGCTGATGCCCGATACGACGAGCGAGATGGCACGCATGGTGGGTGAACGCCTGCGCGCCGCAATCGCGAACGACGAGATGCGCTATGCGAGCGGCGAACCGCTGACTGCGAGCATCGGCGTCGCCGTTGCGGACGTCAGTGACACCGTCGACACATTGCTTGCGCGCGCCGACCGCGCATTGTATCAAGCCAAACGGCAGGGGCGCAACCGCGTCATCGAAATCAGCGCATAGCCGAAATGCTGATCGACACGCACGCGCACATTCACGATAAAGCCTTCGATGCGGATCGCGATGCCGTCGTTAACCGCATGCGCGAAGCGGGCGTACGCACCGCGATTTCCGTCGGCTGCGACATGGCTGATTCCGCGCGAGCATTAGAAACGGCGATGCGCTACGAGTTGTATGCGTCGGTCGGCGTCCATCCACACGAAGCAAAAGATGCGCCGCGCGATATCGCCGCTGCATTCGAGCCGTTTCTGGCAAATGATCGCACCGTCGCCATCGGCGAAACGGGATTGGACTACTATTACGACCACAGCCCGCGCGACGTGCAGCAGCGCGTACTGCGCGCGCAAATCGCTCTCGCGCGCGAGCGAGATTTTCCAGTGATCTTCCACCATCGCGACGCGTTCGATGATTTTGCCGCGATACTGCGCGAGGAATGGCATGCCGGGATGCGCGGCGTCGTCCACTGCTTCACCGGCGACGCGGTACAGGCACAGACGTATGTGGGCGAATTCGGCATGAGACTCGGTATCGGCGGCGTCATCACATTCAAATCTGCGCAACCGGTCCGCGACGCGGTCAAAAGCGTCGGTTCCGAGCACCTCATTCTCGAAACCGATTGCCCGTATCTGGCTCCGGTGCCGCACCGCGGGCAACGCAACGAACCGGCTTACATCCTCGACACTGCACGCGCACTGGCCGAGCTGCTCGAGGTCGCGCCCGCGTTCGTGGTCGAGCAAAGTGGCGCTATTGCGCGCTCGTTGTTTGGACTGCCGCCAGATGTCTGACGACATGGTCGAGTTGGACGATGGATGCGGACGTTATCCTTACACTCCACTTGCGGTAGACGTCACGGCTTCGGCCATCGGGTAATGCAAGCAGCTCGGAAGCGGCGATTTGATGCCGCAGCTCTTCCGAATTCGCGTTAATAACAGGTGCTATTGCGTTGCGCCCTTCCGGCGAGAACGCTGCGACCTGCGCCGCAATGGCGTCTTCGGCGACGTGATGATCCGCGGCGTACTCGCCGATCTGCCGCAGCAAGTCGTGGACGAGGCTGACACGCAGTTCCGAGAGCGCCTGCTGCACGGCAAACGCATTGCGTTCGCCTAGCTGGCCGATACCCTCAAAGACACGCTGAATGAAGTAGATATCACGCTCGAACCGGATAACGGTGCACAGCGATTGCAGGACGTCCGCAAAATAGACCTTGTCGCGCGAAAAGCGCACTAACATCGGCACCGCGAGCGATCGCGCCGTGGGTTGTTCATTGGTGAGCGAAGCGATGGCAGAGCGCAGCACGTCGTCGCTTCGGGCTTTCGTAGCAACGTACTGGTTCAGTGCCAGCGTCACAATCGCGGTAACGGCCGTAAGCACCGCTCCGGCGATGGACGCGATTGCCGTCCAGTCCATTCCGGGAGCGATACGGCGTCTTTTGCGTTAGGCCCTATGAAGGGGCCGCCGAGGCCTTCCAGTGCGCGTTGAAGCGAGATTCCAACGCGTGCACGATCTGCGATGAATCGCTGCGCATCGACCATTCGATTTGGTTGGCATCGTACTGCGTCGACGTGGCATCCGCCGAACCGACCCATGCCCGCAACCGCCCGTCAATCGCAAGTTTTTCGCTCGAGCGAACGGTGCGCACGTCGATACCGGCTTTCTCGAGTGACGTGATAGCCTTAGCCGTCTTCGCATCACGCTTTGCGGACAGTTCGGAGACCAGCACGCGGCAGTGCGCGCCGTTTTTCGCGGCCTTGCGCAGCGCACCGGTGATCGCGGAGTAGTCGTGCAGTGCCTCGCTTTCGACGTCGACCTCGTCACCGCGTCCGGCGCGCTGAATGACGGCCGCTTCCGCATCGAGCGCGTCCGATTTCGTCAGCGCAAGCCGCCCTTTCGGCGAGACGTCGTGCTGCAGAGCGGCCCGGCGAATCGCGCTCACGTGCGTACGGCCGGTGTCGCGAAGAACGGCGTCCTTGCCGCCGTTCCAGTTGCAATCGTCCAAAAACGCGACGCCGTCGCAAACGGCAGCCTTCATATGCAGGCCCGGGCCGTCGTCGTCCCGCAGGTGTACCAGCTTTGCGTCCGCGCCTGCCGACTTCAGAGCCGCTATCGCTCGCGCGTTGGCATCGTGCATTTCATCGCTCCCACCCCAAAGATAGCCGTCGAGGCGGACCTGCACGCGGGCCCCACGCTTCGCGGCGGCCTCCAGCGCCTGCTCAACCTGCCCCGGGCGCAGCACGTACGAGCAAAAGGTGATGCGGCCGGCGCGGTGCAGCGCGGCGAGCAGATCAGCCGTCGACGAGACTGAGACCATGCATAGCCATCACCTCGCAGGGAATGACTGGCTAGGTGGGACGCGAAAGGACACCCGGTTCCTATGAGCTTCACCCAGAGCACTCGCTCGCCAAATCCGGATAAGGGCGCCTTCGTGCGCGAAATGTTCGCCCAAATCGCGCCCCGGTACGACGCCGCGAACCGCGTCATCAGCGCCGGCATGGACGAGGGATGGCGTAAGCGCGCCATCGCCATTCTGGCCGCGCCCCGAGGCGGACGGGTGCTGGATCTGTGCTGCGGCACCGGCGACGTGGTATTCCACCTGCTGCGGACGGACCCGAGTCTTCACGTAACGGGCGTAGATTTTTGCGAGCCGATGCTCCAAACCGCCCGCGCTCGCGCTTCGAAAGAGGCGCGGGGGGACGTCGAATTCGTGCAGGCCGACGTGATGACGCTGCCGTTCGAGGATCGATCCTTCGACGGTGCGACGATGGGTTTTTCGATGCGCAACGTCGTCGACATCGATGCGACGCTGCGCGAGATTCGCCGCGCACTGCGTCCAGGCGCAAAGTTCGTCAACCTCGACATGAGCAAAGCGCCGAACGCGCTTTGGAAGGCGTGCTTCAATGTGTACTTCTATCGTGTCGTTCCGCTGATCGGCGGAATCGTCGGCGGCTCGCGCGCGGCGTACACGTACTTGCCGCAATCACTCACGCATCACCCCGGCGCCGAGGCATTGCGCGACCGCTTCACGGCTGCCGGATTCCACGATGCGGGCTTCGTTCGCTTGATGGGCGGCGCGATCGCCGTTCACTACGGAAGCGCATGATGATTTCACGCCGGCCCCGCACGGACGCGAGCCTGTACTCGCTGGTCGAGGATTTCTTTCGCAACACGTTCACGACGGACAATCCGCTCATCACGGAGGCGATAAGGCGCATGCTGCAAGCGGGCGGGAAGCGCCTGCGTCCGCGCATCACGCTATTATCGGCCGAAGCAAACGGCGCCGCCGCAGAATCGCACCTGCACCTGGCTGCGTACATGGAATTGATCCATGTTGCAACGCTGATCCACGACGACGTCGTCGACAACGCGCAGACGCGGCGCGGCGTGAACGCTACCGCCGTCGATTACGGCAACCGCATCAGCGTACTCGCCGGCGACTATCTCTTCGCGTGGATCTTCAAAAACGTCACCTCGCAGTACCCGCATCCCATTCCGAACATCCTCTCAGCGACGCTTGCCGATATTTGCGACGGCGAGGTGCTGCAGCTGCGCGCACTCGGTAATCTGGATCTGGCGCTCGGCGCGTACGTTGAGATCGTCATGAAGAAAACGGCATCGCTCTTTGCGGCGTCTGCCGAGTGCGGCGCAATCATGGGCGGCGGCAAACCGCTTGCGGTCAAGGCCCTGCGCGATTTCGGCCTCTACTACGGCATTGCGTTCCAGATGAAGGACGATCTGCTGGACATGACGGCGGACGCGCAGTCACTCGGCAAGCCGGTCGGCAACGACCTGGCCGAGCGCAAAATAACGATTCCGTTAATTCTAGCGCTTGCCGGAGCGGACGGTGACACCCGCGGCCTGGTGGAACGTTTCTACGCAGGTGAGGATAACGCCACGACCGCGGCGGTCATCGAAGGGATCGCGCGCTGCGGCGGCCTGGGCGGAACCCGCGAGCAGATTGCGCTCTACGCCCGCCGTGCCAAGCTATCGCTCGCCCCGCTCGAAAATAGTACCGCAAAAGCGGAGCTGCAGCGCTTGGCCGACGCGCTGCTCGTAGAATAACTAGGAGTATGGAAATCATGGTATTTCATCCCGTTCTCGCGCTGCTCAGCCCGGAGATCATCGGCATTGTCGTGGTCGCCGCCGTGCTGCTCTTCGGCGCCGAGAAACTGCCCAAACTCGCGCGCAGCGCAGGACAGGCGAAAAAAGAGTTCATGATGGGTCAAGCCGAGGCTGACGCCGCAGCCGAACAAGCGCGCGAGCAGGCACGCATGCGCGCACAAGCTCAAAACGCGGACATCATGAACAACGTCGGGCAGAACAACGCCGCCGGCGTCGGAGAAAACGTTCCGCCGCCCACGCCCGACAAAGGCACGCTCAGCAGTTAATCCGATGCTCGCCGACCAAGCGCCGGCTGTCGCCGCACCGGCCCAAGAGCCGAATTGGGACCAGAAGGAGATGACTTTTACGGAGCACCTTCGGGAACTCCGTCATCGTCTTTTAGTTGCGATCGGCACGGTACTCGGCTTGGCGATAGTGCTGTTCTGGCCGTCGCAATACGTCATTCCGTTCTTGACGCACGCGTATTTCAAAGGCGTGCAGTTGCACGCGTTCGGCCCCGCCGACGTCATCATGGTCGAGTTCAAGTTCTCGATCTATGCGGCAATCGTCATCGGACTGCCGATACTGCTCTACCAGCTGTGGATGTTCGTCGTGCCGGCGTTCCATCCGCGCACGCGCCGCGTCGTGTACGCATACGTCGCTCCATCATTCTTCTTGGCGCTGCTCGGGATCGCGTTCGCGCACTTCGTCGTTCTGCCGCGCGTGGTCTGGACGCTGCTTGGCCTGACCAACCACGTAGCGACCCCGACGTTCGGCATCGAATCGACGCTGAATTTCATTCTGCTCGTCTTTTTGGCGTTCGCGCTGATCTTTCAGACGCCGATCATCATGATCGCGCTCGCGCGAATCGGCATCGTCAACTCCGCGTTTCTCAAGCGCACGCGGCGCTACTTTTTGTTCGGGTTCTTCTGCTTCGGCGCTATCGCGGCGCCGGACGGCAATCCGCTCACCATGGCCATGATGGCGGTCCCGATGTACCTGCTGTACGAAGTCAGCCTCTGGATTATCGTGGGCCTAGAGAAGTCGTGGCGCGTCCAGCCCGTCGGGTACTAAGGTAGGAGCTAGATGACCGCAGCGCTCCGCTCGTACTACGATGAGTTCCTGCGCACGTTCAGCAACGTGCTGTTCGCCGTATGCTTGCTCTTGATTTGGGGACTGATGACGCTGGTAGGCGTCATCGTCCAACAGGGCAAGGATCCGAGCGAATATTTTTCGATGTACGCGGCGCCGCTTGCGCGGATGATCCTGCGGCTGAACGTCGACAACATCTACCACACGCCCTACTACGTCGGCATGATCGGTCTGATTCTGGTTTCGCTGACGGTGTGCACCTTCAAGCGCGTCATTCCCGCGCGTCTGCCGGCGCTGCGCCCGGTGAAGATCGACAAGATTCCGCTGAATGCCAGCGTCGACGTTCCGGGCGACGACGAAAGCGTGCGCGCTCGCGTCGAACAGTTCTTCCGCAAACGCGGCTGGCAAATTCGCAACCGTGAATTCGACGGCGCCGAGTGGACATTCGCCGACAAGCACAATTGGGCGCGCCGCGGCGTGCTGATCGCGCACATCGGTTTCGCCATCATCGCCGCCGGCACGACCGTGTATTGGGCGAAGGGCTTTTCGGGTGATTCCGCCATGCTGGTCGGCCAAACGATCGACGTGCCGCATCGGCAAGCGACGCTTCGCCTCAACGACTTCAAGTTCAAAGTGCAGCCGATTATGACCAAAGGCGGCATGGTCTATCAACCGATCGACTACGTTTCGAACGTCACGGTCGTCGGTAAGGACGGCATCCCGAAGAACGAAACGATTCGCGTCAACCATCCGATAGATATCGACGGTTCGCTCTATTATCAGTCGAGCTACGGGTTCGCGATGAAGCTTCTCGTAACGCACGACGGCACACGATCGGCCGCGCTTTCCGATAAGACGTATTTCACCGGTGATGCCATTACGCTGCCGGGCAGCCAGCGGCAAATTCAAGTGATGCAATTCGTTCCGACCGTCGACCGGCAGACGGGCCAACCCTCGCCTGATCCGCGCATCAACGACCCTGCCGTTGCGCTTGCCGTCAATCAAAGCGGACAAATGGCCGGCGCCGCGCTCGTCCCGATGAAGACCTGGATCGACGTGGGCGACGGCTGGCGCGTCACACCCGAGCAGTACATCATGGTGAGCGGCCTGCAATACCGTTACGACCCGGGCGTCCCGCTCGTCGGCATTGGCGCGTTCGTTCTGCTCGCGGGCCTGGTCATCTCGTTCTATTTCTTGCCGGCGCGCCTATTCGTGCAAGTGCGCCCGCATGCTTCTCGTCATCCTGAGCTTGTCGAAGGATGCACCGTCGGAGTTGCCGCGATGACGGTCAAAGGTTACGACATCTTCGAAACGCAGTTCAACGAATTGCTCGCCGAGCTGCGTAAGGCGCTCGCTCCGGACGTCCCAGCGACCTCTTTATCCCTCGCGGAGGCTACCTAAATGCACCAACACATGCCGCTCGACGAAGTTCTGATGATCATCGCGCTCGGCGCTTACGTCGTGAGTGCGCTCGCACTGCTCGCGTACTTTTTCACGCGCGACGAATGGTTGCAGCATTTGGGCATTCCGCTGGCGATTGCGGGTGTGGTGGCCCAGATTGCTCAGTTGGCTGCGCGATGGGAACTCACGCACATTTGGCCGCTGCTCAATTTGTACGGTTCGCTTTCGATGTTCTCGGTCGTGTCGGTCGCGATCTTCATCTACTTTGCATTCCGGTACAAACTTTGGTTTGCGGGTGGATTCGTCATCGCGCTAGCCGCGGTATTCCTCGCGTACGGCGTTACGTGGAACGAAGGCACCATGCCCGCCGTTCCGTCGCTGCAATCGTATTGGGCGAAGATCCACGTGCCGCTCGTCGTCTCATCGTACGGCGCGTTCATGGTCTCGTTCGTCATCTCCGCGATGTATCTGCTGAAGTATTACTACGAGCGCGCGCTGGGCGCGGCCGGCGCGCGAACCGAGTTTGCGGTGGCAGGGACTGGAACGACGGCTCCCGCAGGCGCTTCGACCGCCGACATGCGGGTACGCCTGGATGCACCGAACATCGCCACGGCAGCGGCCGGCGGAAACGCGACCGCGCAGTGGTTCAACACCATGCCGAGTCTCGCGCAGCTCGATATCTTGATCTATCGCATCGTCGCAGTCGGTTTACCGCTGCTCACGCTCGGCATCATCACCGGTGCGATGTGGGCACACGAAGCTTGGGGAGCGTATTGGCAGTGGGACCCGAAGGAAACCGCCGCGCTGTTCTCCTGGATAGTCTACGCCATCTACATGCACTTGCACACGCGTAACGCGTGGCGCGGCGTTCGCACCGCGTGGATCAGCGCGATCGGCTTTCTGACGATCATGTTCTGCTACTTCGGCGTGAATCTCTGGATCAGCGGCCTGCACAGCTACAAAGTGTAGGGCACAGGCCGCGCTGAAATGTTCGGCTAGGTCTTGCGCAATCGCTCGCGTATCGCGATTAGCAACCACGTGATGAAAAGCAGCGAACCAATAAGGCTATCACTCAAAGAACGTTCGACGCCCGCAATGATAAATGCAGCACCGGACAGGAGTGCGATTGCCGTCGAGCGTTTGCTGTAACCGTCTTTGAAGTGCGCAATAATCGCTAAAACGACGATTACAATTCCACCCGTGAGAAATACCGGATCCATTTGCTAAGCCATCATCTTTCGCCCTCGAGTCACGTACCCGATCGCATTTCCGGTGTAGGCACATTCCGCGATAGCCACAAGCGAATAGAGTGTCAATCCCGTACCAGCGATGACTAATCCTACCGCTGCGACGCCGAGAATGTCGATGGTCCCCGCAATGAAGGCCAGCGCACCGATCTCTCCAGCTGCGTACGAGCCGAGAAGACTTTCCATCTGGGCGGCCCCATTGTTGTTCTTCCACGTGCTATACGCATTCTGAACTGCCGCAGCGAGCGTGGCAGCGTCAGCCACGAGATTGTGCAAAGATTCACCAACGCACGTGCCTATGCCGGGATGGAAAGAAACCGGAACGGTTCCGTAATACGTTCCAAATGTAATTCCGGTGTAGCCATTTCCCGGATAATATGCCACGTCCCAGTTGTTGTACGTATTCGGGGCGGCGTATCGTAGTCGCAATACAGCGGACGGTTGTCGCCGGGGCGCTGGATGTTCGTGGGCGGCGGACCACAGTCCGTCATCGGTAGCGGATGAGACTTAAGGTAAGCCTGTGTGGCAGATAACGTCGGATCATCCTTGACTTGGAAAGAAAACCTTGCCGAAGTCACATCCTGTGGCGGTGGGGTCGCACGCGCACAGGATGCAAGCAGACTCGGATTACGAGGAACGCAATAGGTTTTGTATTCAATGACTCATCCTTTCGTCAAAAGCTCGCGCCCGAGGGTGAGTCACCTAGAAATAGAGGCTAGAAAAAAGATGCCCACACCCGTTGACGCGATGGCAATTATTTGGCAACGAGCGTCCGGTTCCTTTGCGTGCACTTTACATAAGCAGCCGGTAAAGGGTCAGCAGGTAGGGCCTCGCCCTTACGGGTCCGAGGAACGTCGGCGCCTGCTCGTTGCAAAGGGGCGTAGAATCGGGTGGGAAAAACCACGCCTACCTCTATACGCTTCGGAGAATAAACAGCTTTGGCGAGTCACGCGCACGCCTCCCCGGAGGGAGGCCATTCTCGAATTTTGAGCGCCTATGAAGACGTCGGCAGCCCCGAGGAAATCTCGCGCCGGAAATTCATGGCCAATGCCACGATCACCATCGGCGGGCTCATCGGCCTCGGCCTCGCAATTCCGATCGTCGGATCGCTCATTCCCGACGTCGGTGCCGGCGGCGCGACGTGGACGCCGCTCGACGAAGCCGGTTGGAAACAGCTTCAGGCGTCGACCGACAGCAAACCGGTGACGATCAGTTTCAACCTTCACGCCAAAGACGCGTATCTGCCCGAGCAGTCGATGGCGGAATCGGTCTACGGAATCAAAGTGAAGGATCCGAGCAAGTTCAAAGCCGACCGGCCCGACCTTTTCACAACATCCGGAAAAGACACGTTGCCGTACCAGATCGTCACGATGGGCTTTGTGATTTTCAGCCCGATCTGTCCGCACCTGGGTTGCCACTATCAATGGCACGCCGACGCGAATCGCTTCCAGTGCCCGTGTCACGGGTCGCAATTCGACACGCAGGGCGCTCACATTGCCGGCCCGGCAGCGCGCGGACTCGATCCGCTTCCGCTTCGCGAGCAAAGCGGTGCCGCCCAAATCGAATGGATCCGATACAAGCCGACGATTCCCGATCGCATCGTCGTTTCGTACACCAGCTAACGAGAAGAGAGATAGGACTGTAAGCGATGCTTAATTGGATCGAGCGGCGCACCGGCTTCGTCAGCATGACGAAAAATTTCCTTACTGAGGACGTCCCGGGCGGCGCCAGTTACTGGTACGTGTTCGGCAGCGCGACGCTGTTCGCGATGATCCTGCAGATCGTCACCGGCATTTTCCTCACGTTTTTCTACGCACCGTCGGCGGCAACCGCGTGGGAATCGACGGCCTCGATTTATCGTCATCCCTTCCAGCACTTCATTCTGAGCGTGCACTACTGGGGCGCGTCCGCGATGATCGCGCTGGTCTTCCTGCACTTGCTGCAAGTCGTCATCTGGGGCGCATATAAATCACCGCGCGAAATCCAATGGATCGTCGGCGTGCTGCTGCTGCTCGTCACCATGGTGCTCGGCCTAACCGGCTACCTGCTGCCGTGGGACATGGATGCGTACTTCGCATCGCAGGTTGCCATCAATCTTACGCTTACCGCGCCGATTCTTGGGGCGTTCATTCAGCAGTTCACGCAAGACGGCACGACGATGGGCACGCTCACGATCAACCGTTTCTTCGGTCTGCACGTGTGGCTGATGCCCGCTGTGCTCGTGGCGCTGGTCGGCGCGCACTTGGCAATCTTCCGTTGGAACGGCCCGGCAGGGCCGCCGGTCGAGGATCCGCGCCCGCTCAAAAAAGGCCGGTTCTGGCCGGATCAGATGTTCATGGACGCGTTCGCGTCGTTCCTGATCTTTTTGTTCATCGTTGCACTGGCGCTCTTCGCGCCGCCGTATCTCGATGCGAAAGCGGATCCTGCGAACGCGCAGTTCATCCCAT
The DNA here is from genome assembly GCA_035294905.1 of Vulcanimicrobiaceae bacterium. Lineage (GTDB taxonomy): Bacteria > Vulcanimicrobiota > Vulcanimicrobiia > Vulcanimicrobiales > Vulcanimicrobiaceae > DATGJX01. The sequence continues at coordinate 14,332 of DATGJX010000150.1, forward strand.
ATCCGGCGTGGTACTTCCTCGATCTCTTCGGATTATTGCAAGTCGTTCCAGGTGATTTCGAAATCGTCGGAGCGCTCATCGTTCCCGGCATCGCCACAGTCATTCTGCTGCTGCTTCCGTGGATCGATCGAAGCACGACGCGTATGCTCGGGAATCGCAAGTTTATCATGTGGCTGCTCGGCGTTTCGCTCGCCGTCATGTGGGCGCTCACGCTGTACGCGCAGACGACCGTCATGTCGAAACAGGCCGCAGCTCCACCCAGCGCCCCGCAAGCGCAAGTTCTCGCAATGGAAGAAACGAACGCAGCCGAGGGCGGCAATGCCACTGCGCCGGGTGCGAATAACAATTCCGGCGTTTCATCGGGCGGCGGCGGCGCTGCGAGCAGCCCGCTTGCAGCTGCCGGACAGAAAGTGTTCTCGACAAACTGCTCCAGCTGTCACGGCGCAACGGGAATGGGTACCCCCGGCGCGTTTCCGCCGCTCGCCAACAATCCGTTCGTGACCGGGCCTGCGAAAGACGTGATTACGACGGTGCTCGACGGCAAGACCGGTCCGATCACCGTGAACGGTTCCGGCTACAACGGCACGATGCCGCCGTGGAAAGCATCGCTCTCCAACAACGACATCGCCGCGGTGGTCACGTACATCCGCACGGGACTTGGCAACAACCGTGCGAGCGCAGTGACCGTGCAGGACGTAGCGAAGCTCAAGAAGTAGCGCGCCTCAAAGCGAGTAGTAGGTGCCTTCCGCCAGGAGGGCACCGCTCGGCGCTGATGCTGCCGTAAAAAGTGCATGTGCGCGGCCGCCGGCAAAGACGGCCGCCGCGTAGTCGCCGACCATCGCACCCTCCGCCGTTTGCGCAAGCCAGGCAAGATGCATCGGCCCGGAGAGTATCGTCGACGCGCTCCACGTCACACCGCCGTTGGACGAAGTCGAGAGCGCGGCGAAAAGTTGACAGGTGGACGCGGTGCAGTTCGCCTGGCTGTATTCGTAATACGTGAGCGCAAGCCGCCCGGGAATCGACGGATCTGCGGCAAGACCGGTGATGAAATGATCGTTCGAGCTCGCCGCTGAGTCGACGGCGATGCGCGCCGGCGGCGTCCAGTTCCGGCCGTCTACCGACCTCGTCAGCAGCAGGTCGTTTTGCGTACATCCCACGCGAAATCGGCAATCAGGCCACACCGCGTACGCCACTCCGCTCGCATCAATCACCGCGGATTGCAAGAAACCCGCACGCAAACCGCCCGCCGCGACGTGCCCCGTGATCTTTGTAATCGTTTGCGGCGCGCTCCACGATACGCCGCCGTCAATTGAACTGGCCGAGAGAATGCTCTGCTCGTTGAAGTCCTCGAAAACCAAGACGATCGTTCCGTCGGCGCGCACGAGCGGTTGTGCTCCGACGCCGTACGCACCGGAAACTTGATTCGATACGCTCCACGTAGCACCACCGTCGTCCGATGCGCTCACGCGAAGCGCTCCTTGCGCTCCTCCGTCGTCCCATACAACGTAACAGCGCCCGTAAAAGCGGCTAGCCGTTCCGTCGTCGCACGCAATCCACGTCTTGTCGGCAAGCGCGGGACCGGGCGGAACGTGCGCCGGTGCGCTCCACTGCATGCCGTCCGGTGAGCTTGCAACGTATGGACCGAGCAGCGTTGTGCCGGCGATCGGCAAGCTCACCACCAGCCAGCGCGCGTGCGCTGCATCGTACGAGACTGCGGGATCGCTCGCCGAGATCGCGCTGCCCCGTGGAGTCGATGCAACGGTTTGTGCAGGAAGCAGCGTATTGGACCACGTCGCACCGCCATCGTGCGACGCCGCAACGCCGATGCCCGAAGCGCCGGTCGTGAAGTGGCGTCCCACCTGAAATGCCGCGACGATCGTCGAACCCCACACCGCCGCTGACGGTTCGACTTCGGTTGCATGCTGCCCGGCGCTATCGGTCAGCGGATCGGTGCTTATTTCGCGCGCGAGCGGCGACGCGCTCGGCATGGGCGTATGCAGCGGCGGCGCGGTCGGCGTAACGCTGCCTCCGCACGCCGTCAAAATCGCGGATGCGACGATGCATGGAACGACGCTACGGCGCATGTACGCCTCCCACTCTTACTGCGGTTCGGTAATCCTTTTCTCGATTCGCCGATCGGGTACGAGCCATATTACCGCGACAAGCACGTACAGCGCATCCGCGATCCACTGATTGACAAACGCGCTCGCGATCGCAATGGCGTACATCATGAGTGAAATTCGGCCCTTGAAGTCGCTGCCGATAGCGCGGGCAAGCATCGATTCGGCGCCGCCCACCGCAATCAGCGCATTGACCAATATCCAGTAGGCAATCCCCGCGAGCAGCAGCACCACGCCGTATACGGCAGTCGGTATCGCGGCGAAATGATTCTCGCCCATCCATCCGGTCGTGAACGGGATGAGCGATAGCCAGAAGAGCAAGTGCAAATTGCTCCACATCACGCGCCCGTTGATGCGCTCGCAAGCGTACAGCAGGTGGTGATGGTTGTTCCAGTAGATGCCCACGTACAGAAAACTCAAGACGTAGACGAGAAAAACGGGCAGTGTCGAGTGAAGCGCTGCCAGATCCGTCCCGTGCGGTACTTTCAACTCCAGCACCATGATCGTGATGATGACGGCGAAAACGCCGTCGCTGAACGCCACCAACCGTTCCTTGCGCATGTGTAGGGACTTTAGCCTCCCATGGAGACGTTGCTGCATCCGCGGCCTTCATACAAGTATAACGCCGCTTTGTCCCAGCGAGAAACGAGACGCCGGAAATGTCCGAAGGTCGGCGTCTGCCGGTTTACCGGCGCGATCAGCCACGTTCGCGTGCTCGAACAAATCACCGTGCGCGGGCTCATGCCCATGCCGCCCGGGTTCGGATCTCCCGGCGCCACCAGCACATCGACCGGCGGATGCGTGTAGAACACCAGCGCGTTTCCGCCGGAGACGTGCAGAATCGCGACGGCGTCGCCGTCCCTTCGATGCTGATCGATAATGCGCGCCAAATGCGGAACCGGCTTGAACGCTTCGGTTTCGGGGAGGGCCAGCAGCGCGAGAAACGCGAGCGCGAAAAGCATCGATACGCCGAGCGCATACGGAGCCAAGCCGCGCGTGCGCACGGCATTCGCCAAGAACAGAAAGAACGAAACGATCGCGCCGACAAAGACCGCCGCGCCCACGTAGATCAAATTGAACGCGAGATGATTGAACGCCGCGGTCAGGCGATTGTCGCGTGAGAACCACACCATCGCAACCGCAAGCATCAGAATGAACGCCGGAACGATGGCGGAGGCGATGAGCGCCGAGCGGCTGCGCGCCCGCTGCACGGCCTCATCTAGATACAATCCCACGAGCAGCGCCGGTGCGGGCAATGCTAGGGCGATGTAGTTCGGCAGCTTCGTCTGCGCAAAGCTGAAGAACAGAAAGGGCAGCACGAACCAGCAAAACGCAAGGCGGATCCATTGCCGCGCTTCCAGGCCGTTGGACCGCTGGTCGCGCTTGCGCAACTGCGGAATCGCGTATGCGAGCGCCGACGGAAAAAAGGCTATCCACGGAAAGAACGCCAGCACGAAGACCGGCACGTAGTACCACAGTGGTCCGCTTTGGTTCTCGATGGTTCCCGTGTACCGGCCCACGGTGTAATGTCCGATGAGTTGCACGACCGCGTGGACGCCGCTGCGCGCAACGAGTGCCGCGAACCACGGCACCGTGATCGCCAAGAACAGCAGCGCGGCGCCGAGCCACCCGCGCCACGAGGGCAGCCGTACGCGGGAGAAGCCACTTTCCCAAAGCCCATACGGAATGACGACGAGCAGTGCAATCACCGGCGCGACCGGACCTTTCGCCAGGAACCCCAGCGCCGAGGCGGCCGCGCCGTACCAAACGTAACGGTCGTCACCCGTACGCAGCGCGTGAAACCAGCACAGGATGCTCGCGATCACTGCGAGATTCAGTAGGGCGTCCATGATGGCCAGGCGGCCGACGATCGCTTGCATCAGGCACGTGGACAATGCGACGCCGGCGTAAATGCCCGCACGCGTGCTGAAACGGCGCGCTACTGCAATTGTCACTACGCCGCCCATCGCCATCGTCGCGAGCGCCGACGGAAGTCGCAGCGCAAACGACGTCAGCCCGAAGATTTTTACGCAGATCGCCGCAATCCAAAAGTAGAGCGGCGGCTGCACGAACCACGCCGCACCGTTGAGATGCATGACGACCCAATCGTGCGTGAGCAATATCTCCCGGGCGACTTCGCCGTACGCGGTTTCACTGTTGTCCCAAAGCGTACCGCTCCCCAGCCCCGGAATGGTAACGAGCGCGGCAATCGCCGCGCCGATGAGCCCCGCACGCATGGTTTTCGACACTATTTTAGCGACGCGCAACGCGGCGCCCGTCGGCGAGGCGCCGTGGGCGTCACGAAGCTACGGCTTCGCGACGCCCATAGCGCCTCGGCCTCGAACGAATCTGCTGCAACGAACGGTAACGACATACTCCGATAGGCTCCTAGGCAGTTTTGGGCATGGACGTAGCGAAGTCATGCGTGCTCATATGTCATCTCCCCAGCGAGGCTCCGACCTCATCGCCGCAGCGGCGCGCACGCTGGCCCTGATGCGCACCTACATCAAGACCGTGCTCCCGCCCGCGCAGCGCGGCGCGGTGTTCCATGCACTCGCACAGTTGCCGATAGAACGCCTCGCAACGATGAACCCGGTGCAAGCCGAACACGAAACGGAAGCGATGATTGTATCCCTTCGACAAGCTCAGGGTGACACCGGCGAAATGCAAGGTGAGACCACGACGCTTACTTGCGCGTCGCGCGGCAGCGCACTGGCAATGACGCAAACGCGCATGGTTGCAGCGAAGCTTGCGCGATTCGGCATCGCAACCACGATTCTGAACGTGACGACGACCGGCGATCGCGTGCAAGATCGTTCGCTCGTCGCCATCGGCGCGGAAAGCCTGTTCGTCAAAGAATTGGAATCGGCGCTGCGCGAGAAGCGCGCCGACTACGCCGTGCACTCCTGTAAGGATTTGCCCAGCGCGTTGCCCGGCGACATGCGCCTCGCGGCAATTTCCACGCGCGAAGATCCGCGCGACGCGTTCTGCAGCGAACGGTACGAGTCGTTTGCGGCGCTTCCGGCCGGAGCGCGCGTCGGTACCTCGAGCTTACGCAGGCGCGCGCAACTCGCCGCGCTTCGCCCCGACCTCGATTACGCCGACGTTCGCGGGAACGTCGACACGCGTTTGCGCAAACTGCGCGAAGGCCACTACGATGCTATCGTGCTGGCAGCAGCCGGGCTGCGGCGGCTCGGCACGCAAGCGACGCACACGGTGCCGTTCGACGTTTCACAAGTCGTGCCGGCTGTCGCACAAGGCGCGCTGGCCGTCGAAACGCGAGCGGTTGCTACCATCATCGCGCAGCGCATACGCGACGCAATCAACGATGGGGCGGCGGAACGCGCCGTGCTTTGTGAACGCGCCGCGCTGCGCACGCTGCAAGGCGGCTGCCAAGCGCCGATCGGTATTCATGCGCGATATGAAAACGAACAGCTCGTAGTAGACGGCGCCATTGCCTCGCTGGACGGCGCGCAGCTCCTGCGCGAGCGTTGCCGGGCGGTAGTCACAACGACGGAGGCTGCTGAAGCGCTGGGCGTGCAGCTCGCGCAAGCGATGCTCGAGCGAGGCGCCGGCGCGATTCTCGCCGTCAGTCCGCGTCCGCAAGCATTGCCGCTTGCGGGGAAGGTCGTCGTATTGCCTCGCACGCACGAGCGGGCTACCCGAATCGCGGCTGCGTTGCGCGCGGACGGGGCCGAAGTCGTCGAGCTGCGATCCGGCGAGACCGAGTCGAGCACGCTGGGCCAGCGCGTTCCGGACGTCATCGTTTTTCCGTCGAGCGCCGCCGTAAATGCAGCTGCCGCATACCTGCACCGGGTTCACCGGTATGAGCGCCGTCCCGCGGTAGCCGCAATGGGTCCGGCGAGTTCTGCAGCCGCTCACGCCGCCGGCTTTACCCCGGACGTCGTCGCACCCGACTCGGAGATCGACGCGCTGGTCGGCGCGGTGCGCGCACACTTACTTGCGAAGGATGGTTCGATAGGTTCACCATGACGATGATTCGTACACGCCTCGCGCAGCTGCTCCGCCCGCGCCGGCTGCGGCGTACTGAAACGATGCGCGCGCTCGTGCGGGAGCACCGCGTCGAGATCGCGCAGCTCGTTCAACCGCTCTTCATCGTCGAAAACCCCTCCGACGCGGGACCGATCACCTCGATGCCGGGAGTTTCGCGTCACACGATTACGACGGCCGTCCAGGAAGCCGGCGTGCTCGAAGCACTCGGCGTGCGCAGCGTACTGCTTTTCGGCATCCCCGAAACCAAAGACGCGGTTGCCAGCAGCAACTACGATCCGAACGGTATCGTGCAGCAGGCCGCGCGAGCAATCAAAACCGCGTTTCCGCACATGCTCGTCGTCGCGGATCTCTGCAATTGCGAATACACCGATCACGGCCATTGCGGTATTATCGACGAACAGGGTTACGTCGACAACGACGCAACGGTCGAAATCCTCGTGCGCACGGCGCTTACCTACGCGCGCGCCGGCGTCGACGTCATCGCGCCGTCGGATATGATGGACGGCCGCGTCAAGGCGATTCGCGAAGCGCTCGATGCCGACGGTTTCGAGCAGGTCGCAATCATGGCGTACAGCGCGAAATACGCCAGCGCATTTTATGGGCCGTTCCGCGAGGCGGCCGATTCGGCGCCGCAGTTCGGCGATCGCCGCTCGTATCAGATGGACGCACCGAACGCGCGCGAAGCGATGCGCGAGATCGCAATCGACGTCGACGAAGGCGCGGACATCGTGATGGTCAAGCCGGGCATGCCGTACTTGGATATCGTGCGCGCAGCGCGCGATCGCTTCGACGTACCGATTGCCGTGTACAACGTGAGCGGCGAATACTCGATGATCAAAGCCGCTGCGCGCAACGGTTGGATCGACGAAGATCGCGCCGTCGACGAATTGCTCGTCGGGTTCGTTCGCGCGGGCGCCGACGTGATCATCACGTACTTTGCGAAGGATTACGCCGCGCGGCATGGCGCGCAGTGACGCACCGCTGGGGGTCGTGATTTTAGCGGGAGGCGAAGCTTCCCGGCTTCCGCACAAACTCGAGCTGCCGGCGGGCGGCGTTCCGCTCGTCTTGCGAGTCTACCGAGGGGTGCGCGACGTGGGACCCGTCTGGATTTGTGCTTCGGGAACATTTCCTGAGCAGATTGATTGCGAGCTGGACTGCCCCGTCATCGTGGACCGCTGGCCCAGGCGCGGTCCGCTGGCGGCTCTCTATCACGCTTTGCCGTACGTCCGGGCCAAGCGCGTCTTCGTGGTCGCAGCCGATGCGCCGTACGTCGACGGCGGCGTGGCCGCCGAACTCGCAAGCGCCTGGGAGCCGGAAATCGAGGCCGTAGTGCCGCTCAACCGGCACGATCGCCTGGAACCGCTTTGTGCGCTTTACGATCGTGCCGCGCTGCTGAACGCCGCGCGCGCCGTTCTGTCGCAGGGGTCGGGGGGCGTGGCCGCGGCCGTCGAATGTCTTGCAGCCAAGCGCGTGCAGCTTTCGAACGAACGCGTTTTCTGGAGCGTTAATACGCCAGCCGACTGGAATCTCTTGAAAGCATAAATCTTGCGTCTGGAACGATCGATCTCCGCATTTGCGCGCGCGCGCGGCATTATTGCCGGCGGCGTCAACTCGCCGGTTCGCGCCTTCCGCTCCGTCGGCGGGTCGCCGGTATTCATGAAGAGCGGACAAGGCGCGTACATGTGCGACATCGACGGCCACGAGTACATCGATTACGTGCTTTCGTGGGGACCGCTCATTCTCGGACACGCACACCCGGCCGTCGTAAAGGCGATCGTCCAAGCCGCGCAGCGCGGGAGCTCGTTCGGCGCGCCGACGGAAGCGGAATCGGAACTCGGTGAACTGATTCGCACGATGGTGCCGTCGGTCGAGCGCGTGCGTTTCACCTCGAGCGGCACCGAAGCGACGATGAGCGCGATTCGTCTCGCGCGCGGGTACACAGGGCGCGACAAGATCGTGAAATTCGCAGGGTGCTATCACGGCCACGGTGACTCGTTCTTGATTGCCGCCGGCAGCGGTGCGCTGACCAACGGCGTGCCGAATTCACCCGGCGTCACGCGCGGCGTCGCGGAAGACACGATTGTGCTGCCGTTCAACGACGCGCACGCAGTCGCCGCAGCATTCGACGCCAATCCGCGCGAGATCGCCGCCGTCGTCGTCGAGCCCTATGCCGGAAACATGGGATTGATTCCCGCCAAACCGGCGTATCTGCAGACGCTGCGCAATCTGTGCACGCAACACGGTGCGCTGCTGATTTTCGATGAAGTGATGACGGGCTTCCGTGTGGCGCGCGGCGGCGTGCAAGAACGCGAAAGCCTCGTACCCGATCTCACGACGCTCGGTAAAGTGATCGGCGGCGGCCTTCCGGTCGGCGCATTCGGCGGACGCGCGGAAATCATGTCGGAGCTATCACCGGACGGAGCCGTGTATCAAGCCGGGACGCTTTCGGGAAACCCGCTCGCAATGGCCGCCGGCATCGCAACGCTGCGCGCAATCTCAGCCGACGCGACGATGTACGAACGTTTGGAAGTGCTCTCGAAATTACTCTGCGACGGCCTGCACGAAGTGTTCGCCAAGCACGGCATTCCGCATTACAGCACGTACGCCGGCTCGATCCTCTGCACGTTCTTCACGGATGGTCCGGTGCACGATCTCGAGAGCGCCATGCGCTGCGACACCGCGCTGTACGGCCGCTTCTTCCATGCAATGCTCGATCGCGGCGTGTACCTTGCGCCTTCGCAGTTCGAGACGGCGTTCATTTCCACGGTGCACGGCACTCGAGAGATCGAGCGTACCATCGCCGCAGCGGACGACGCGCTTCGCGCCGCCACGGAGCCGGTGAATCGCTGATGCTGCAGCCGATCGGCGAACGAAAGCGCGCGCTCGTTCGTTTCGAACTGAACGAGGTTGCCATACCGCGCCTATTCGCGTATCATCGCGCGCTTGCAGGCGCTCTCGCCGGCGGAAAAGACGTCATCACCTCACACGGCATTGCGGGCCTGCTCGGGCATACAATTGCCTCGGCGCAGATCCGCAAGGACCTATCCGCGCTGGGCCCACTAGGCCGCCGCGGTCAAGGGTATGCGATAAAACCGCTTGTAGAGCAGCTCGCGCTGGTTTTAGGATTGGAACGCGACTGGCGCATAGCGATCGTCGGATTCGGGTACTTGGGGCACGCCTTTGCGACGTTCGTCGCCGCCCGCGAGGAGCGTTTCAAAGTGGCGGCAATCTTCGACCGCTCTCCGGCCGTTATCGGGAAAGTGTGGCAAGATACGCCTGTGCACGACGTCATCGATTTGGAAAACGTCCTCTCAACCGTAGACTGCAACATCGGCGTCATCGCCGTGCCGGCCGACGCGGCGCAGACCGTCGCCGAGCGCCTGGCCGCACGAGGCGTGCGCGCGCTGCTCAACTTCGCACCGGCTTCGCTGTGCTTACGGGAACCCGTCATCGTGCGAAACATCGACCTTGCCGGCGAACTCTCGATCCTCACGCATCGCCTGACATTTAACGAGTCTTCAGACTCGGGGTATACACTCTAGGCCATGCCGCTGGTTTGTCTTGGGCTTTCCCATCAGACTGCGCCGGTCGAGGTGCGCGAACATCACGCATTTCCCGCTGCGCGTATGGAAGCGGCGCTCGTCGCGCTGCGCGAATACGATGCGGTCCGCGAAGCGGTGATGCTGCAAACCTGCGGGCGTCTGGAGATCTACGCCGACGTTTCGGATTACGAAGCCGGCGTCTCGCAGCTCAAGTCGTTTCTGCTGAACTTCCGCCACGGCATGACGGCGTACGACATCGAGTCGTACCTGTACACGCTGCTGGGGCGCCAGGCGGTCGAGCATCTGTTCCGCGTGAGCACAGGTCTGGATTCGATGCTCATCGGCGAGGCGGAGATTCTCGGACAGGTCAAGGACGCGTTCACCGCCGCGCAGCAAGCGCGCTCGCTCGGAAAAACGCTGCACCGCCTCTTCCGCGAAGCGATGAGCGCCGGCAAAGCGGCTCGCACGCAAACACGCATCGGCGACGATTCGACGTCGATTGCCACGGCCGCCATCGAATTGGCCAAGAAAGAGTTCGGCACGCTGCGCGATCTCAACGTCGTGATCGTCGGTGCGGGCAAGATGGCGCGTACGGCCGCAAAGCGTTTGCGAGGCGAAGGCACGCACAATCTCGTCGTCACCAACCGCACGTCGAAGAACGCCCAGGACTTGGTGAAAGAACTCGGCTTCGGCCATGCGGTGGAATTGCCGGGCCTCCTCGACGCGCTCACTTCTGCGGACATCGTCGTCACCTCGACCGGCGCATCGCATTTCGTGCTGACTGCAGAAGCCGTCGCAACCGCGATGGCGCGGCGCCCGGATCACCGCATGTTCATCGTCGACATTGCCGTGCCGCGCGACGTGCATCCCGGCGTCGCGAACATCGACGGCGTTACGCTCGTCGACATCGACGGACTGCGGTCGCGCGTCGAGCATACGCTCGAGTTGCGGCGCGAAGCGATTCCGCAAGTCGAGGAAATCATCGGCGAATATCTCGAGCGCTTCAGCCAGTGGTATAATTCGCGCGTCGCCGTTCCGGTGATCGCTTCGCTCACGCGAAAAGCGGAGGCGATTCGCACCGCGGAGCTGGAGCGCTTGTTTCAACGTTGTCCGGCGCTCAGCGAACGCGAGAAGATGCTCATCACGGGCATGTCGATGACCATCATCTCCAAACTGCTGCACACCGTCGTCACCAAGATCCGCGACAAAGCGATCACCAATCACTCCGAAGCACTCGCGCACGTACGTTTGCTGGACGAGCTCTTCGAACTGAACATCGCGGACGAACTGGCCAAGGTGCGCCCTTCGATTCCCACGCTGGACGTTGACGAGTAGCGCGAAGGCTCTTTCCGGCAAGCGCGTGCTGGTGACTCGGCCGGCGCACCAAAACGCGCAATTCGCGCAAATGCTCGCCGATGCGGGTGCTCAAGCCGTGCTCGCGCCGACCATTCAACTCGTGCCTCCGGACGAGCGCGCCGCCGCAGAGCAAGCCGTCGCACGCGCCGCTACCTATACGTGGGTCGTGTTCACGAGCGCAAACGGCGTGCGCGCGTTTTTCGACATCATGCGCTCCCGCCGCGAAGACGCGCGGCTGTTTGGGTCCGCACGCATTGCGGCAATCGGCATAAAAACCGCGGAGGCGCTCCTCGAACAGCGCGTATACGCCGATCTCGTTCCGCAGACGTACGTTGCCGAAGATTTAGCCGAAGCGCTTATCACCGCGAGCAAACCGGGCGACGCGATCCTGATCTTTCGCGCCGAAGAGGCGCGTGACGTGCTGCCGGTTCGCCTGCGTGAATCCGGACGCGAAGCCGATGTGATCGCGGCCTACAAAACGGTCTTCACCGACGATCCTGATTTCGCCGCGAAAGTCGCGTCGTGCGATATTCTGACGTTCACCAGCGCGAGCACCGTGCGCGGTTTCGCGCATAACTTACACGGGAGCGCGCAAGCGGCTCGCGCGGCGAACGGCAAAGTCGTCGCCTGCATCGGGCCGATCACGGCCGGCGAAGCGCGCGCGCACGGACTGCGCGTGGACGTCATCGCCGAAGCCTTCACCGTGGACGGATTGCTCGCCGCGCTCGAACGCGCCGCAACGACCGCCTAGTGACGCAGGCGATTGTCGGCGTCGTATTTGCCGCCGCCGTTGCGCTTGCGGCGCGGCGTTTGCATGCGCTGACGGCGAGCGGCGCGTTTGCCGCATGGATCGTCGGCGCGTGCATTTTCGGCGCGGGAGCGTGGATGTACACCGCCGTGCTCTTCGCGTTTTTTCTTCCGTCGACGCTTCTCTCACGCATCGGACGCGCGCGCAAGCGCGCGTTGGTCGACATCGGCAAGCACGGCGCGCGCGATGCGTGGCAAGTCGTGGCTAACGGCGGCATCGCGGCACTGTGCGCCGTGCTTGCTGCCGCGACGCACGCGCACGCGATCGCTGCCGCATTTGCCGGCGCTTTTGCCGCAGCGTCGGCGGACACGTGGGGCACGGAGATCGGCACGCTCGCCAAACAAGCGCCGCTATCGATTCTCACGCTCAAACCCCTTGCAACAGGGTTGTCCGGCGGCATAACGCTCGCGGGAACGCTTGCCGAAGTTGCGGGTGCGTTTGTCGTTGCGCTCGTCGCATGGGCGCTCGGCGTCGGCCCGTTATGGGCCGTCGCGGCCGGCGGAATCGCCGGAGCGCTTGCCGATTCGCTGATCGGCGCCGGTCTGCAAGAGCTGCGCTATTGCCCGCGTTGCGAGCGCGAGTGCGAAACGAATCCCCACGCGTGCGGAACGCCTACCGAACTACGCCGCGGAACGACTTGGATGTCGAACGACGCAGTCAACGCGTGCGCCACGGCGATCGGCGCCATCGTCGCCGGCTGGCTCGTCGCGCGCTAATTCGTTGTGAACCGGCATCCGGCATCCTCAGAGCGCCCAACTGCGCTCGCCCGAATCACCAGCGCCGCATTGACGTCCGCGTGGCACGCGAAGCCACAACGCACACAACGAAAACGCCTTCTTCGGCGGCTCCTCGCCGCAACGTGTCCGCAGCGCAGCGCGGTGATCTCCGCGTACTCAATTCGCGCGTTACATCCAGCATGAACGCCAAACGTCGCCGCTGGCGATTCGTCGGGGTTCGACGCACACAAGCATTCGCGCTGCATCCACACGGCCACGCGGCCGGTTACGCGCCATCCATGGCGCTAAGCGGTCTTCGCTTTTCCGTACGTCTTTTCGAGATATGCGATAATCGCGTCGTCGTCGTCGGCAATCAGCGTGTCGCCGTCGACCAATACCGGAATCCCGGTTTGACCCGAAATCTTTTTGACGTTCGTGCGGTCGGAGTGGCTGCGCGGCTCGTTGACGATCTTATAGTCGAGCAGCAAATCCGTCAGTTTCTCGCGCACCTTCGCGCAGTACGGGCACCACTCGGCTTGATAAAGGACGATGTTCGTGTCTCGCAACGTAGTTCTCCAAAGGGGGACCGCTTGGTTTAGCGGGGCGCGTCACGCGCGCCGTGGTAATCTCGTTCTCAGAAAAAGGGCGGCAAATGGTAGTGCGGACATGGGAGGGCAACCGGCTCCTCTGGCGGGCTTTGGCGGCATCGCTAGGCCTGCATCTGCTGTTGGCGCTCTTTCTTCCCGTTTGGACGACGCAAGTCTCGGCGGGGTTGCAGCCGATTGAGGCCATTTCGTTCTCCCACGTCGTTCGCGTTGAAATCGAACGTCCCAAGGCCGCCTCGCTCCCGTCGGCAGTTCAGCGCACGACTCACCGCGCGTCGGTCGTTTCGTTCGCGCACACCCGCCCCGAACTCACCACGAATAAACGCAAGCCGACCGTTCGGCCGACTGCGGAAAGCGGGCCGAAAGGCGACCGCGCTGCCGCGCCCAGACTGCTGGCCTCGCAGCATTCCCCGATGTACGCTCGTCCCGCGGTGAGCGCACAGATTGCCTCGCAGCAGGCCGCACCGGCACCTTCGCCGCAGCCCGCGACGACGGTAGCACCGCGGGCAATTGCGGGGGAGGGTGAAAACGATCGCGGCGGCGTCTTGCCGCTGGGCGCGATGCAAGACCCGGTGCTGGATCCGACGGTTCGCGTGCAGCTCGAAAAACTCGCCGTGCACGTTACGCTGATCGTTACCGTCGGTGAGGACGGACACACCAAACGCGTGGAGTTTCAGCCGCCGCTCGACTCGCAAACGGAACAGCAGATCGAATCGATGCTTGCGTCGGCAAATTGGGACGCGGCGGTATGCGGCGGCGGGGTGAGCTGCGAAGGGACCGCGACGATCAAACTTTAAGCGCCCCTCGACTACGCTCGGGGTCCTTCGATACCTCAGGATGACAACGGCCGGGAGGAGTGCCGCCGCGGCCGGACAATACAAAATCTTAACGCGGGCGATTGTCCGCTAGCGTTCACGCGGACCGGTCATGTACCGTAAGCACCGCGCCATAGCGAAACTTCTTAGGAGGTTTCGCAATGGACCCACCGTCTCAATCGAGATAGCTTCAAGCACCGCCTAAAGGCTGGTGCTGCTTCCGTTTTCCCACTGCCGTAACTGCTTTTGGAGGAGATCGCGATGAAGCGAAAACTGCTCTCGATTCTGTTATCCCTTGCCGGTCTGGGCGCGCTGGCGTCGTGCGGCGGCCAATCGACGGTACCGAGCACGAATTCCACGCTGCGCTCCACCGCGGCTACCGCATCAGGTTATTCCGGCGACACCAAATCACCGTACACGACGAGCGCAACGGTGACGTTCTACGGGTGGCCTGACAACTCGCCGCCGGGCGCAGCCATCGCGCACCCGGTGATTCATCAACTTGCCGGAGGCGACGGCTCGTATTGCAATCCGACGACGTTCGCAACCGAACCGACCTCGAGCGAGAACGCGAAGATTCCGTACGGTACGCGCATTTACGTGCCGTATATCCAAAAATATTTCATTCGCGAAGACGACTGCACGACGTCGGGGCCGCAAGGTTTGGGGTGCTCGGGTCTGTGGTTCGATCTGTGGATCGGCGGCGACAAAAGTTCCAAGTCCAGCGCCGTCATCAACTGTGAGGACTCGCTCACGCAAAACGGCACCGTTGCGGTGATCGTGCATCCGGGTCCCAACGAACCGGTCGCGTGGACCGGCTCGATCTATAACGATATTCCGGCGCCGAACGGCAGTTGCAACAAGCCGGTCGGAGCACCTTCCCCCTCGCCGAGTCCGTTGCCCTCGCCCTCGCCGAGCGCGTCGCCCGGCGGCGGCGTCAGCTCGACCGTGATCTTCTACGGCTATCCCGACAACGGCAACAGCTGCGCGATCGCGCATCCGGTCATTCACTCGTGCGCCGGCGGCACCGGAACGTATAGTAATCCCATCACGTTCGCGACGTCGACTGCAAACGACTCGACCATTCCATACGGGATGCGTATCTACGTGCCGTTCATGCAACGGTACTTCATCCGCGAAGACGACTGCGCAAGCGGACAGTGCGGCGGCTACACGTTCAATTTGTGGGTCGGCGGCAACAGCAGCGACGTGGCGTCGGACGTCGAGGCCTGCGAGCGGAGCCTGACGCCGAGCGGACACGTTCCCGTCATCCTGAATCCGCCGTCGAACGAATACGTCACGCCGCTCGGCCAGATATGGAACGAGTCGAACGGCGAGTGCAACGGCACGTACAACTATTGATTGCTCGCGGCATACGCGTCGCGTGTCTGGTGTTGGCGACGCTGAGCGCACCGCTCGGCGCCGCCGCAACCGGCTATACGACGTATCATTTCGACAACGCGCGTGACGGGTGGAATAACGACGAAACGCGCCTGAACCAAACGACGGTGCGCAGCCTGCAGCGCATCGGCGACTACGCGCTGGACGGCGAAGTGGACGCGCAGCCGCTCTATGCGCGAGGCATCGCTTACGTGGCGACGGAAAACGATACGCTGTACGCAATCGATCCGCGCCGGGGCGTGCGCTGGCAGCGCCATTTCGGCACGGCGGTGAGCGATCGCTACGTAGGCAATTGCCGCGCGACTGCCCCCGTCATCGGGATCTCCGGCACGCCGGTCATCGATTCTTCACGCAACACCCTGTATCTGGTTGCATTCACCGTCAGCGACGGAAGGGCGGCGTATACGCTTCACGCCGTGAACGCCGCGAACGGAAAAGAGGTACGCAGCGTCGACATCTCGCCGTACGTTCGCGATACGCGCGCGCACCGCCAGCGCGCCGGGTTGCTGCTTTCGCACGGAAGCATTTACGTTGCGTTCGGCGGATTCTGCGATCACCAAGCTGCAACGACGTACGGCCGGGTGCTGGCATTCGATGCAACGACGCTCGCGCCGCGCGGCGCGTTCGTCACGACCGCATCGCCGCTCTGCAGCGGATTTCATTACGGGACGATCTGGGGACTCGGATTCGCACCCGCCGCGGATTCCGCCGGAAACGTCTTTCTTTCCACCGGCAACGGCTGCATCGATTACAATCGCCTTCCGAACGGCGGATACAGCGATGCAGTGCTGCGCTTGACGCCCGATCTTCGGCTGCGCGACACCCATGCGTCCTTGTTTGCGCCTTGCACGGCAGTCGACGACAACCGGCACGATCAGGAAGTGGGCTCGGCAGGCGTACTGCTCGCACCGGATACGCAGTTTGCAATTGCCGGCGGAAAGAACGGCGTCACGTACGTGCTGAATCGCGAGAATTTGGGCGGCTTTCGTTCGCACTGTCCCGATCGCGCGGTCTCCGAAGCGGAAACGAGTTGGGGCCTCTGGGGCGGTCCGGCTTCGTGGCACAGCGGAAATGTCACGTACGTTGCGCTCGCCGGAACGGGACCGGACGGTTTGCGCGTCTACGCTCTTGCCGAAACCGGCGAGCTGAAGCTGCGCAGTGAAACGCGCGAACGGCTCTTCAACGGCGGCCAGTCGGCGATCGTCACGTCCGATCCGGCGGCGACGCCGCGTTCGCTGCTGCTGTGGACGTTGACGCGCCCGACCACTGGAACGGTGTATTTGCGCGCGTACGACGCGCTCGACGTGCGCCGGCGTTTGCTTTCCGTCGCTGCAGGTTCATGGGGCAATCCGTACGGCTACGCCGGAAACAGCCCGACCGTCGCGGACGGCTACGTTTTCGTTGCAACCGACAAAGTACTCACCGTTTGGACATGCCGCGCGCAAAGGAGAAAGTCATAAATGCACGCTTCGCTCGGGCGCCTTTTCGAACGCGAAATTCGCGAACAGCCGGCGGTTTGGCAACGGCTGGCCGGTTCGGACGCGCCGACGCGCCTCGCGCGCGCGATCGACGGTGAGACCATCGTCATTGGTAGCGGCAGCTCGCTGTTCGCTGCGCAGATCGGTGCGCTCGCCTTGCGCCGTCGCGGCGTCGGCGCGTACGCGCTCGCTGCAACCGAAGCGCTCGCCGATCACAGCGCATATCAGCGCCGCGTCGTCGTCGCCGTATCGCAAAGCGGACACTCGATCGACGTGCTTCAAGCGTTGGACGTCCTGCATCCGCGCCGCATCGTTGCGCTGACGAATACGCCGCTCTCACCGCTTTCACGGCGCGCGGATCTTACCATCGACGTCGGCGCAGGCGCCGAGCGCGCGATTCCGGCAACGAAAAGCGTCACCACAACGATCGCCATTCTCCTTTCTTCCGCTTCGCTCTTGGGCGGCGAGCACCGTCGCACGATGCGGATGCTCGTCGAGGCGGCGCGCTCGGTGCAAGCGTGGCTCGACGACGACGAGACCGTCGCATTCGCAGCGGAGCAGCTTGCGCTGCGGCGTAACCTCATGTTCTTGGGCACGGACTACGGCGGACCGATTGCACGCGAATCCGCGCTGAAGTTCAAAGAGGCAACGTACATGCACGCCGAGGGATTCGAGGCAGGCGAATTCCGTCACGGCAGCATGGCGATGATCGACGCGAGCAGCGCACTCGTCGGCTTCATGGACGCCGACGCACGAGAGGTCGTCGGCCGCCCGCTGCGCGACGCCGCAGCCATCGGCACGCTGCGGTATGCGATCGGAACGTATGGCGTTGACGGCGTGCAGCGTTTGGGTGCAATCGTGGGCGATGCGTACAACACGCTCGCGTGGCTGGTTACCGCGCAGCTGCTTGCGTTGCACGTCGCGCGGCGCCGAGGCGTGGACAGCGATACGCCGCGCGGCCTCACGAAGGTCATCGTCTGAAGATGAGCGCGGCGCGCCGGCAACTTTCGCTCTGGGATTTGATCTTCTACGGCGTCGTGCTGATCCAGCCGATTGCGCCGGTGCCGCTCTACGGCGTCGCGCAGCAACTCTCCAACGGGCACTTCGCCACGATCATCCTAATCGCGATGTTCGCGATGATGATCACCGCAGTCAGTTACGGGCGTATGGCCGCGGTCTATCCTGCTGCGGGCTCGGCGTACACGTACGTCGGCAAAACGCTCAGCCGCCATCTCGGATTTCTCATCGGCTGGGCGATGTTCTTGGATTATCTGCTGCAGCCGCTGATCAACACGGCGTGGATTTCCCAAACGATGACCGCGCGGTATTTGCCGCACGTGCCGTTCGCCGCGTGGGCATTCGCGATCGCGCTCGTTCTCACCGCGTTCAACGTGCTCGGCGTGCGCTCGTCGGCGCGCGCGAACCGGGTCCTCTTTTGGGTGATGTTCGTCGTCATCGCGGCATTCATCGTCTTCGCGCTGCGTTATCTCGGCGCGCACGGCGGCATGCTTTCGACACAGCCATTCTACGACCCGAAGACGTTCGATTGGCACCGCATCTGGGGGGCGACGTCTTTCGCCGCGCTGACGTACATCGGCTTCGACGGAATCACGACGCTCACCGAAGACGCACGTGATCCGGCGCGCAACGTTCTGCTTGCAACGGTGCTCGTCTGCGCGTTCACCGGCATCTTCGGCGGTTTGCAGGTCTACCTCGGTTCGCTGATCTGGCCGAACTGGCATGCCTTCAAGGACGTCACCAGCGCATTCATGGACATCGCAAACCGCGTCGGCGGATGGCCGCTGTTTCAGGCGATGGGCGCGATCTTGGTCGTTGCGGCGCTGGGAAGCGGACTCACCGGTGCGCTCGGCGCGGCCAAACTGCTCTTCGGCATGGGCCGCGACAACGTTCTGCCGCGCGCCATCTTCGGACACACCGCGTCGGGCACAACGACACCGACGTACAACCTGCTGATCATCGGCGTGCTAACGTTCGCCGGGGCGGTTTTGCTGAACCGGATCGGCAACGCGTACGAACTCTCCGGCTACATGCTGAACTTCGGTGCGTTTCTCGCGTTCATGGGCGTGAATGCCGCGTCGTTCTGGTATTACACTATTACGCCGCCGGCAGGATACCGGCGCCGCATCGTGCTCGACAGCATCCTTCCAGCCATCGGCTTTGCGTTCTGCGCGGCGATCTGGTGGAATCTCAATCCGCTCGCGAAAATCGTCGGCTGCATTTGGCTGGCGGCGGGATTGACGTACGTCGCGATTATGACGCGCGGTTTTCGCTCGCAGCCCGTCCCGCTCGACGCGTTACAAGATGGATTTGCCGAGTCCTGAACAGATCAGTCCGACGGCGAGCGTGCCGGTTTGATTGCGCGTATCGAGAATCGGATTGATTTCCACCATCTCGATGGATCCGAGCTTCCCTGATTCGGCGAGCATCTCCATCGCGAGGTGCGCTTCGCGGAAGCTCAGGCCGCCTTTTACGGGCGTACCGGTGCCGGGTGCCTCGCTCGGATCGATGCCGTCCATGTCGAACGACATGTGAATCGGCGCAGCGCCCGCGCCGGCGATGCGAATCGCTTCTTCCATGACGTGCGTCATGCCCATGCGATCGACGTCGCTCATCGTGAACGCCACAACGCCCGCAGCCCGCAGATTTTCCTTTTCATGCGGATCCACGTCGCGCAGTCCGATCTGCACGGTGCGTTTCGGATCGGCATGTCCCTCTTTCAGCGCGAACCAGAGCGGCATCCCGTGCACGTTGCCGGACGGCGAAGTATCCGGACTATTGATGTCGCTGTGCGCATCGACCCACACCAAACCTGCCGCTTCCCCGCGCGCGCGCTTGAGGCCGGCAAGGGTTCCCATGGCGATCGAATGATCGCCGCCGAGCACGATCGGAACGCCGTCCTTGCTGAGAATGCTTTCCACTTCGGAGGCGAGTTGCTCGCAGACGTCGTGGATGATATCGAAGTATTTCGCGTGCTGGTCGCCGTGCGCGAACTCTTCGCGCTGCGGCACCTGCAAATTGCCGTGATCGTAGATCTCCGGAATCTTCATGCCGCGAAGGCGTTCGTTCAGACGCGCATACCGTACGGCGTACGGGCCCATGTCGACGCCGCGCCGGCTCGCGCCGAGGTCCATGGGAACGCCGATGATGTCGACTCGCTGAATGTGCCGCTGGGATGCTGTGGTGCTCACGAGGGAGCGGCTTCTTCAGTGCTGTCTCTCGGGTCCTTGGTGAGAACGGGTTTTGCCTCGTCGCGGCTCACCGACCCGGGGATGATATGGAGCAGCAGCACCCGGACGATACCTGCCACGGGCACGGCGATGAACATGCCGATAATGCCGTACAGCTCGCCGCCGATGAGGATGGAGACGAGCACCGCGGACGGACTGAGCTGAATCGTGCGGCTGACGATGTTCGGCGCGAAGATGTGCCCTTCGGCTTGATTGGCGATGACAAAGACAATCGCCACGTAAACCGCTTCCTGGAAGCCGCCCGAGATGAACGCGATGATCAACGCCGGAATCACCGCGATGAACGGCCCGATGTAGGGGATGAGGTCGAGCGCACCGGCGATTGCGCCGAGCAGAATCGCGTACGGTTCGTGCACGACGAACAACCCGGCCGCAATGATGATCCCGACCGACAACCCCACGAGCAGTTGTCCGCGAATGAATCCTCCGATGACCTGCTCGAGCTGCCCGAGCAGCGTGAGTGTGCCTTCACGGCGGCGCGCCGGAATGAAGCCCATGAAGAACCGTTTGATCGTCTCGGAGTCGTACAGCAGATAGCCGGCGAGCACCGGGACCGCGACGCACGCGCCGATGAACGCAGCAGTGCCGACGAGCACCATGAAAGCATTCCCCGCAGTGGCGGCGCCGTGCGACTGCACCCATGTAACGACGGCGTGCGGCAGCTTCGCCAGTTCTTGGCGAATGAACGGGGGAGCGTGCGAAAGCAGCTTGTTGTTGGGATCCTGGATGAACGCGTCGATCCTGTGCTGGATATAGGGCCACGCGTGAACGAGTGTCGTGACTTCGGAGGTGATGGCCGGGATCAAATACATCAAGCCGATGACGATGATTCCGGCAATTACGGCGTATAACACGAGTATCGCGAGAATGAGCGGCAATTTGCGGTTGAGCCACTTGACGACCGGATAGATCAAATACGCAAAGAAAATCGCGGCAATGATGATGATGAAGATGATTCCGATGCGCTCGACGAAACGAATCACGTAACTGAAGATGAGGAAGATCAGCACAACGGAAAGCAAAATCTTCCAACTGTAATCCAGACTTTGTGCGTTGAGCCAACGATACGGCTCTTCGTCTGCACCGCGCGCCTCTTCGTTTTTGACGCCTTCCTGCTGGCGTTCGAGTTCCAGCCCGATAAGCGCGCCGCGCGCGGGCCAGCGGTAGCGCATGTAGTGCGCGAGCCATCCGTAAAAAACGCGGATGACTCCGCGAATCGCTTGCAACGGTCCGCCGTAATAACCGTCGTCGAGATCGAGGATGAAGAGAAACGTGCGCCTGCGCGGAAGATGCTCGCTCCAGCGCCGCGCCAGCGCGACGCCGTCGGAACAGTTCTTCTCGAGCAGCTCGAGCACGCGGTCGTCCTCGCCCTTTGCCGCTCGAACGATTTGGGTGAAATCTTTGTAGGTAATGCCGAGCGCGCGCAGCAGGCTGCGATCCATCGGGCTTTGCCCATAGAGGTAATCGCCCAACGTCCCCCGCATGGCCGCCCGCGCCTTGTCGATCATGCGCGGCAGCCACCGGATTCCGCCGATCTCCTCCGACCAGCGTCGCGGCGGCGTGGTACGAAGGTCGGGTGCTTCAAGCTCCGGCACGTCGGTCTCTTACCCGCGAAGGCTTCGGTCTCTTCCGCTGCGTAGAATCGAACGGATGAGGTTCCGCGGGGCGGTTTCACTGCTCGCCGCAGCCGTTTGCGCTTTGGCGCTGAGCGGATGCATCCGTTCGCATCCGCATCCCCGCCCGGGGCAGCTCACCCTCGCGATGGTCACGGACGTCGGCGGCCTCGGCGACAAATCGTTCAACGATTCGGCGTACCGTGGATTGCTGCACTCGGAAAGCGGCCTGGCCGCATACATCAAGGTGCTGCAGTCCAAATCGGCTGCCGACTATCAGCCCAACCTCACCGTGCTCAGCGAAGCCCGCTTCAACATGATCTACGCCATCGGGTTTTTGATGAGCGACGATCTCGGTCAAGTTGCCGAGCAATTTCCAAAGCAGCAGTTCGCCATCATCGACGCCGTCGTGCCGAATCCCAACGTCGTCTCCGTGACGTTCAAGGAGGAAGACGGTTCCTTTTTGGCCGGTGCCCTCGCTGCGATGGTCACCAAGACGCGTCACATCGGATTCATCGGCGGCATCGACATTCCGCTCATCCGCAAATTCGAAGCCGGCTACATCGCGGGTGCGCGCGAGATCGATCCGAACATCCGCGTCGACGTGAAATACGCCGGCTCGTTCGACGACGTGCCCACCGGCAAAGAGCTGGCGAGTCTGCTCTTCAACGACGGCGCGGACATCGTTTACACCGCAGCCGGAAAAGTAGGGCTCGGCGCAATCGACGCAGTGCGCACGCGTCCGGACGGATACTACATCATCGGCGTCGACAACAATCAAGACGCGCTTGCGCCGGGCAAGGTTCTCACGTCGATGGTCAAGCACGTCGACGTCGCGGTGTACGATATCGCGAGAGCGATTCAAAATGGGGATCCGATGCACGGGCACGTCGTGCTCGGTCTCAAAGACGGCGGCATTTCGCTGACGAATTTCGAATATACGCGCGGCGACGTGGGGCCCGAAAAGCTCGAACGTCTGCGCACGTTGGAAGCGGCGATTATTTCGGGACGCATCAAAGTGCCGTCAACCCGCGAAGCGCTGGCTGCGTGGAAGCCGGTGGCGTTGTGAGCGCGCCGCAACCGGCGTTGCGCCTGCGCGGCATCGGCAGAAGCTTTCCCGGCGTTCGCGCAGTCGACGACGTCGATCTCGATCTTTTCGCCGGGGAGATTCACGCGCTCGTCGGCGAGAACGGTGCCGGAAAATCAACGCTTGCGAACATCGCGTTCGGCGCACTGCGCGCGGACGAGGGGACCGTGGAAGCCGCCGGCACGGTTGGACTCGTGCACCAGCATTTTCAGCTCGTCGGACGGCTCTCCGTGTGGCAGAACGTGCTGCTCGGACGCGAACCGCGCCGGGGCTGGCGCATCGACGCGCGACAAGCGCGCGAACGGGTGAGCGGCCTCGCGCAGCAGAACGGCTTGGAGATCGAACCTGACGCGTACGTCGACGAGTTGCCGGTCGGCGTGCAGCAGCGCGTGGAGCTGCTGCGCGAGCTCGAGCGCGAGCCCGCCGTGCTGCTGCTCGACGAGCCGACTGCAGCTCTCGCACCTGCGGAGATCGACAGCTTCTTCAAAACGATTACGGCGCTCGCGCAGCGCGGCACCGCGATCATGATCGTGACGCACAAACTCCAGGAAGTGATCGCTTACAGCAAGCGCGTGAGCGTGATGCGTCATGGGCGCATTACGGGTCGATTTGAAACGGCGGCCACCAGTATCGACGAGATTGCGCGCGCGATGGTGGGCGGCGACTTGCCCACGGTGGCGCAGCGTGCGGCCGTCACGCACACGCCGTGCTTTCGCATGGAGAACGTGACCGCCGGAAGCGGCGGAACTGCGATTCGAGGCATTTCGCTTGAAGTTGCCGCCGGCGAAATCGTCGGCATCGCGGGCGTCGAAGGAAACGGGCAAACCACGCTCACGGACGCCGTTGCCGGCATGATTCCACACACCGGAACGGTCACGTTTGCGAGTGCGCAGGTACGCACGGGCGTCATTCCTCAGGATCGTCATCGCGAAGGGCTCGTACTCGGCTGGTCGATCGTCGAAAACGCGATCTTGGGTCGCCAGCGTTCACGCGGGATACGCCGCGGCGTCATGATCGATCGGCAGGCCGCACGCGAGGACGCGCAACGCATCGTGCGCAGCTTGGACGTGCGCGCCGCGTCGCTCGACGCGCCTGTAAAGACGTTGTCGGGCGGAAACCAGCAGAAAATCGTCGTCGGACGGGCGCTCCTCGGCGATCCGCAGTTCGTGCTCGCCTACCAGCCGACGCGCGGCATCGACGTGGGCGCCGCCGCGCTCGTGCAATCACGTTTGATCGAAGCGCGCAATGCGGGCGCAGCCGTGCTGCTCATCTCATTCGAGCTGGACGAAGTTCTGGCGCTTGCGGATCGCGTGCTCGTGATGTATCGCGGCGCCATCGCCGGATCGTTTTCGGGCGCGCAGATCGATCGCGCCCGTATCGGACGCTTGATGGCGGGTTCTGCGGCATGATACAGCTGCGCCGCGCGCTCGGCGGCCCCGTCGGTGCGATATTGCTCGCGTTCTTTCTCGCCGCGTGCGCGATGCTCGTCGCAGGGGTCAGCCCGCTCGACGGGTTCAGTGCGCTCTTCGTCGGATCGCTCGGCGGCCGGCAGCAGATCGCGGAAACGCTGGTGCAGACCACCGCGCTCCTCTTCCCCGCGCTCGGCATTTCGCTCGCGTTCCGGGCAGGGTTGTTCAACATCGGTGCCGAGGGGCAGCTGCTCATCGGCGCACTTGCGTGCGGAGCCGTAGGCGCGCATTTCGCAGCCCCGACGCCGCTTGCAATATTCGTGCTGCTCGCGTGCGGCTTCGTCGGCGGCGGCATCTGGGGAGGCATTGCAGGCTGGCTGCGCGCGCAGTTCAACGCAAACGAAATTATCTCGACGCTGATGCTGAACTTCGTTGCAATCTCGCTCGCAACGTATTTGGTTTCCGGTCCGCTCAAAAGCCCCGCGGCGGTCGGCGCGGAAACGGCACCGCTCCCCGCAGCGTCGTGGCTTCCGCTGCTGATTCCCGATACACGTTTGTCGATCGGCCTGATCATCGCGATACTCGCTGCGTTCGTTCTGCGCTGGCTCTTTACGCGCACCGTTTTCGGCTACGAACTGCGCGCCAGCGGCGAAGCGCCCGACGCCGCGCGCCGCAACGGCGTGAACATGCCGCGTACGACGCTGCTGGCGCTGACGCTTTCCGGCGCAATTGCCGGGCTCGGCGGCGCAACGATCGTCACGGGCGTTCTGCATCGCTTCAACACGCAGCTTTCGCCCGGCTACGGATACACGGCGATCGCGGTTGCACTCGTCGGCGATTTGAATCCGCTGTGGGTTTGCCTCGCCGCATTCGGATTCGGTATTTTGGAAGCCGGCGGGCTGGCGATGCAAGCGCTCGCGGACGTCCCGAAGGACGCGATCCACGTGATCGAAGGACTCATCATTCTCGTACTGGCAGCGCGCCGCTACATCGCCACGCGTGCAGAGGCGGCACCGATATGAGTTCCGCCGCAGGCATTGCGATTGCGACGCTCGTCACGCTCACGCTCGTCAAATCGACGCCGATCATCTATGCCGCGCTCGGCGGCGTCATTTCCGAGCGCGCCGGCATCGTAAACATCGGCCTCGAAGGCATGATGGCCGGCGGCGCATTTACTGCCGTCGTCTTTTCCGGAATCACCGGCAGTCCGATCGCCGGACTGCTCGCGGGAATCGCGGCGGGCGCGCTGCTCGGATTCGTGCTCGGCTTTGCCGCGACGGTTTTCAAAGTCGATCAGATCGTCGCGGGAACCGGAATCAATCTGGTTGCACTCGGCGGAGCGGCCTACGCGCTCACGCTGCTGTACAATCAGCCCGGAGCGAGTCCCCAAGTGAACGCGTTGGGCCCGAACTATTGGATATTAGTCGCGCTCGCATTCGTCTGCGCGCTCGCGTTGCATGCGGTGCTCTACTTTACGCCCTGGGGTCTGCGGGTGCGCGCGTGCGGCGAAAATCCGCGCGCCGTGCACGACGCGGGTCTTCATCCTCTTCGTCTGCGTCTCTACGCGGTGATCCTCAGCGGTGCACTTGCCGGACTGGGCGGGGCGTTTCTCTCGATAGGCGAGGTGAACATCTATTCGGACGGCATGACCGCCGGACGCGGCTTCATCGCGCTTGCCGCCGTCATTTTCGGCCGCTGGACCCCGTGGGGCGCGACCGGCGCCGCCGTCTTCTTCGGCTTCTTCGAGGCGCTGCAGTACGTGCTGCAAGGCCGCATCGGCTGGCTCCCGAGCGACGCAATGCAGGCGGTACCGTACATTGCCGCACTCGTCGCCATTGCCGGGCTCGTCGGAAAGGTGCGCGCGCCGGCGGCGGATGGTATCCCCTATTAGGACTCTGGACACGCGCATTCGGCTTTCAAAGGTGAGATAAAAGTACTATAGAATTTTGCCGAAAAATTAAATATGCGCAAGCTCGCCGCTGTTTTTGCTATTCTCGCGCTATTCGCTGCGTTGACGGCTCACGCCGACGCGCAGATCGATATTCCGGCACCGCTTGTCCAGTTGCAAGTGGCACTGGCAAGCGTACCGGCTTACGCTCCCGGCCATGTCGCGCTTCAGATCGAAGACCTCGCTACGGGTTATACGCGCGGCGTCAATGCGAACGACGTCATGCCCGCCGCCTCGACCATCAAGATCCCAATCATGGTCGAAGTCTTCAAGCAAATGTGGGGCGGCAAATTCGATCTCAACCGCCGCGTGCACTTACAGGCAAGCGATCGCGATTGGGGTTCGGGCGATATCTGCGACGCCTCCGTCGGGACCGGTTTTGCCGTTTCGTACCTGCTCACCAAAATGATTACCGTGAGCGACAACACTGCGGCGAACATGCTCATACGCTTGGTCGGCCGCCGCAACATCAACGCCGAAATGGCGGACCTCGGTCTGCATCACACGCACCTTGCCGATTACATTCGCACGGAAGAGTGGAACGTGCGCAGCACGCTTCGCACGACGCCCGCGGACATGGTGAGGCTGCTCAGCGACATGGCGAAGCACAAGCTCATCGACGAGTCGGCTTCGGAGAAGATGATTTCCATTCTCGAAGGTCAGCAAATCAACACGCTGCTTCCCGTGCCGCTGCCGCCGGACGTGCTGATCGCGCACAAGACCGGGTCGTTCGACGATACGCTCAACGACGTCGGCATCGTCTTCGGACAGGAGCCGTACGTGATCGCCGTCATGACGACGGATCTTCCGTCGCTCGATTCCGGGCGTTCGTTCATTCACCGCATCTCGAAAATGGCGTACACCGATTTGACGCGCTTCGGGCAATGGCGGCTCGCCAACGATCTCGATCCCACACAGGTCAATGCCGAGGATACGAGCACCGAGACCGCTCCGGTAAGCGAAACGCAAAGTACGGACGGCACCGAAGCCGCGCCCGCGTCCGACGCGCAGCAAGACGTGCCGATGTGGGGAGCGAGCAGCGCGCCGGCCTCACCCGCACCCGCCGTGAACGCTACGCCTTAACCGTTCGTCCCGAATACGTGGGCGTGAGCCAGCGTTCGTACGCGCGCTCTTTTCCGCGCACCACGCGCTCGTAGAATCCGCTCAGGCGTTTGGTAATCGGTCCCATCGTTCCATCACCTATCAGACGATGATCGACCGAGCGGATGTGCAGAACGCCGGCCGCGGTACCCGTGAAGAACAGCTCGTCTGCGCCGTAGAGCTCGCTTCGGTCGATGGAGCGCTCGACGACCGGCAGGTCGAATTCGTCGCGCGCGATCTCCAAAATCGAGCGGCGCGTGCAGCCTTCGAGGACGTTTTGGGATGGATCGGGCGTGTAGAGAACGCCGCGTCTGACCAGGAAGATGTTTTCGGCAGACCCTTCGGAGACGTGGCCGTCGTGCGAGAGCAGGATCGCTTCGTCGTAGCCGTTTGCGACGGCTTCGCTCTTCGCGAGCGCGCTGTTGACGTACAGCCCCGTGATCTTCGCGCGCGGCGGAGCCGCGGAGTCGTCCGCGCGGCGCCACGAACTCACGCCCGCCTTCAATCCTTCGTTTACGTCAAGATATCGCGTGAACGGAATCGGGATAATCGCGAAGGCGTCCGGAACGTTGTGCAGGCGAACGCCGACGTCTTCGGCGGATTTAAAGATGCACGGCCGCACGTAGATGTCCGAGTCGAAGCGGTTGCGTGCCGCCAGCTCCGCCGTGACCTCGATGAGTTCGTCGATGCTCAGCGGCAGCTGCATCATCAGGATCTTTGCGGAAATCGCGAGCCGTTCGTAGTGCTCGCGCAGCTGCATCAGATACAGCTCACCGTTCTCGGGGACCCAATAGCCGCGAATGCCCTCGAAGCAGCCGGTTCCGTATTGCAGCCCGTGCGTGAGCAGGCCGACCTTCGCATCCTCGTACGGGCGCATCGAACCGCCCGCATACACCGTAATTTTTGACAGGTCCACGATCGTTGAATCTCCTCCGAGGTCGGCGCCCAAACTTCGCGGGCGGGTCCCTGCGGCGATTCCTGAGCCAGGTGCGCCATCCTCCGGCCAAGCGGCCAATCAGGCGGGCCGTGACGAGTGTGACGGTGCAACGAATGGTGAAGGCGAAGGGCGCGCCATGGTCAGACGACTTCTCGCGCCCGCGCTCGCCGGGCTTTTCGGCTGCGCCGCTCTGGCGGCTACAACTGCAACGGTCGTTCTGCCCGGCGGATGGCGCCTTTCGCCGCCGGCCGGTCCGCTGGCGCAGACCGGAACGATGCCGCAGGGTATCGCGCTTTCTCCCGATGGCAGAACGCTCGCCGTCGTCGAATCGGGCGTCTCCGCTCCCGCGCTCCGGCTGCTGCAAACTCCGGGACTGCGCGAGGTTCGCACCATCCAGCTCGAGGGCGCGTTCGGAAAACCGGTTTGGCTCGATGACGATCGCGTGCTCGTCGCGGGCGCGAACACGGACAGCCTTCTCACGGTCGACGTACGCAGCGGCGCCGTGACCAGCGTGTCGACCGGCAAAGATTCGTGGCCGGCTGCCGTGGCCGCGCATGCGCAGCGCGCTGCGAGCGCAGACGATGGTGACGGCGCGGTGTCCGTGGACGGCAAAACGCTGCACGTCGGCGATCATCCCAGCGATCTCGTGCTTTCTGCGGATGGCAAGACGCTCTACGTGAGCGTGCGTTCGTCGAACAGCGTTGCCGTCGTCGACGTCGCGTCGCTGACGCAGCGAGCCGGCATTCCGGTTGGCTTGCATCCATCGGCGCTCGCGCTCTCGGGCGATGGAACCAAACTGTACGTTGCGGAGAGCGACGACGATGCGGTCGGCGTGATCGACACGCAAACGAACGCAAAGATCGCTGACATCTCCGTTCGCATGCACGCGTCGCGTGTGAGCGCTTATGGCGCCTCGCCGAATGCGCTCGCCGTGTACGGGAACGCTCTCTTCGTTTCGCTCGGCGCGCAAAACGCGGTTGCGCTGATTCGCGGCGATCGCGTCGTCGAACGCATCCCCGCCGGTTGGTATCCGACCGGCGTGGCGGTAGGCGCGGACGGTACGCTCTACGTGAGCAACGGCAAAGGCGAGAGCGCACCCGCGAATCCGCAATTCAACCCGCTCAACCGCCATTCAGGCGGGTACGTCGGCGAATTGACGATCGGTTCGGTACGCGCCGTTCCGGCATCCGAATACGCGAATGCCCCAGCCGAAAGTTCTGCGGTTACTGCCGACGCAACTCCGGAATGGACGCCCGTACCCGCAGACCGCACGATTCTGCGTGCCGGCGGTCCGATCAAGCACGTCTTCTACGTCATCAAGGAGAATCGGTCGTACGATCAAGTGCTCGGCGATATCCCCGGTGCCGATGGCGAGCGCAGTCTCGCGATGTTCGGAGCCGCCGTTACGCCGAATCAGCACTCGCTCGCGCGCCGCTTCGGCGTTTTCGATAACGCGTATGCGGATGCTCAGGTGAGCGCGGACGGGCACAACTGGACCGACGCAGCCTTCGCAAACGATTACGTCGAGCGGTTTTGGCCTCCCAATTACGGCAACCGCCGCGATACGTATGATTTTCAAAGCGGAGCGTCGCCCGACGTGCCGCACAACGGCTATCTGTGGGACGCCGCGCTGCGCGGCAACGTCACATTTCGCGACTACGGTGAAGACATCGATTTCCCGGGACACGGCGTAGCAATCGGTATCAACACCTTTCCGGGTCTGCGCGGGCACTTCGATCCGCGATACATCGGCTGGGACCTCTCGTACAGCGATCTCGCGCGCCTTGCCGAATGGAAGCGTGAATTCACCGCTTATGTCGCGCATCGCGATTTGCCGCAACTCGAGATCGTGTATTTGCCCAACGATCACACCTCCGGAACAGCTCCCGGGCAGCTTACGCCGCGTGCGTACGTCGCGACGAACGATTGGGCGGTGGGGCAATTGGTGGATACCGTCTCGCACTCCGCTTACTGGAAAAGCAGCGCGATCTTTATCTTGGAAGACGATGCTCAGAACGGTCCGGATCACGTCAGCGACCAGCGGTCCACGTTTTACATCGCAAGCCCGTACGCAATCGGCGGCGTGCAGCATACGCATTACTCGACGGTAAGTGTCGTGCGAACGATCGAACTGCTGCTCGGCTTGCCGCCGCTGTCCGTCTACGATCAAACGACGCGACCGATGTACGGCGCGTTCGCGATGCATGTCGTAAACGCCGCAGCGTTCGACGCCGTGCGGCCCTCAATCAATGTGGACGAACGAAACACGAGGGCCGCCTACGGCGCCGCGATCAGCGCGAAATTGGATTTCTCGCGCCCCGACGCCGTGGATCCGCGCGTGATGAACGACATCCTCGCGCATCTGAGGCCATAGTGCACGCGTGGGTTGCCGCAGGCACGACGTTTCTGGCCTCGGCGCTCGAGTTCGTCGAAGCCGCAACAATCGTCATGGCGGTTGGATATACCGCGGGGTGGCGCACCGCATTGAGTGCGACAGCGTGGGCCATCGGCGTACTGATCGTCATCACGGGTTTGCTCGGTCCGGCCCTCGTTTATTGGGTGCCGCTGAACGCGTTGCAGATCGGCATAGGCGTCTTTCTCACGCTCTTCGGTTATACGTGGCTTCGCAAAGCGATCTGGCGATATTCGGGACGCAAAGCGATGCGCAATGAACAAGCGGCCTTCGATGCCGAGATCGCGGATCTGCGCAAGCACGAAAAGCACTACGCATTTGCAACGGCATTCAACGGCGTGCTGCTCGAAGGGCTGGAGGTAGCAGTAATCGTGATAACGTTTTCCGCTGCGCGCGGCGGAACGTTTGTCTGGGCCGCAGCCGGTGCGCTCGCGGCTTGCGCTCTCGTGACCGGTGCCGCGGTGCTGCTGCGCCATCCCTTCTCGCGCGTGCCCGAAAACGCGCTGGGTTTCGTCGTCGGGATCATGCTGCTCTCGTTCGG
>DATGJX010000151.1:0-19624 GCA_035294905.1 Vulcanimicrobiaceae bacterium
CAAAGATGTAAATGGAAGAAGCGTTGATTATCGATGCCGTTCGCACGCCGGTGGGACGGCGCGGCGGAGCGCTCAAGGATCGCCATCCGGTCGGGTTGCTCGCACAAACGTTGCGCGTGCTCGTCGACCGAACGCCCATACCGGCCGGAGAAGTCGACGACGTGATCGCCGGCTGCGTGAGCCAAGTGGGCGAACAGGCGATCAATATCGCGCGCTGCGCGCTGCTCGAAGCGGAATTTCCGCATCACGTTCCCGGAACAACCGTCGACCGTCAATGCGGGTCGAGCCAACAAGCGACTGCGTTTGCCGCGCAAGGCGTCGCGAGCGGCGCTTACGATGCGGTGATTGCGTGCGGCGTGGAATCGATGACGCGCGTACCGCTGGGCGCGTCGTTCGTAAACGGCCCGGGTATGCCGATGGAGCGTATTTACAATCAGGGCATAAGCGCAGAACTCATAGCGCAGCACTGGCGCTTCACGCGCGAAGAACTCGACGCGTACAGTCTGGAAAGCCATCGGCGCGCCGCGCGCGCAACGTCTGCCGGGTACTTCGCGTCTCAATTCGTTCCGATGAACGAACTCGATCGCGACGAGGGCGTGCGTACCGACACGTCGATGGAGAAACTCGCTGCGCTCGAGCCCGCCTTCAAGGAAGATGGGGTAATCACAGCGGGAAATTCGTCCCAAATCAGCGATGGAGCCGCTGCGCTGCTGATCGCGTCAACCAGCTTTGCACGTAAGCATGGACTGCGGCCGCGTGCCCGCATCGTCGCAAATGCGGTGTGCGGCGACGATCCCGAGTTGATGCTGACGGCAACGATTCCCGCCACGCGCAAGGTGCTTTCGCGCGCGGGGCTGCGCATCGACGACGTGGATCTCTTTGAAGTGAACGAGGCATTTGCAAGCGTCGTGCTCGCCTGGATGCACGACATGCGCGCCGATCGCGCGAAGACGAACGTCAACGGCGGCGCGATTGCGATGGGGCATCCGCTCGGTTCGAGCGGCGCGCGCCTGATGACCATAATGCTGAACGAACTCGAACGCCGCGGCGCGCGATATGGGCTGCAGGTGATGTGCGAGGGCGGCGGAATGGCCAACGCCACGATTGTAGAGAGGATCTAAAAACCAGTGCAACTTTCCGGAAGGACGTTTTTGGTGACCGGTGGATCGTCGGGTTTGGGCGCGGCGGTCGTGCGCGAATTCGCGGGCGCCGGCGCCAACATGGTGATCTGCGACGTGAACGAGCCGCGCGAACCGGCGAAGGGCGAGGGTGCCGGCCGCGTGCGCTTTCAAAGAACCGACGTGACGAACGAAGCGCAGGTGCAAGCCGCAATCGATCTCGCGCTCAAAGAGTTTGGGGCGCTTAGCGGTCTGGTAAACTGCGCCGGCATCGCGACCGCCGAACGTGCGGTCGGCCGTGAGGGACCACAGCCGCTCGATCATTTCACCCGCGTCATCTCGGTAAATTTGATCGGCACGTTCAACGTCGTTCGCCTTGCGGCGGCGCAGATGATGAAACAACCTGCGAACCCCACCGAGGATCGCGGCGTGATCGTATGCACTGCTTCGGTCGCGGCATTCGACGGCCAAATCGGCCAAGCTGCATATTCAGCATCCAAGGGCGGCGTTGCCGCGCTCACGCTGCCGCTCGCCCGCGAGTTTGCGCAGCACCAAATTCGTGTGATGAGTATCGCGCCCGGTATCTTCGACACACCGATGATGGCGGGGTTGCCCGAAGCTGCGCGCGAGTCGCTCGGTAAACAAACGCCGTTTCCCGCGCGACTGGGCAAGCCGGAAGAATACGCGATGCTCGCTCGTCACATCGTCGAAAACCAGATGCTCAACGGTGAAGTAATCCGCCTCGACGGCGCAATCCGCTTAGCGCCTCGCTAGGCAACTGACGTTATTCCGGTTTGATTGGCGTCGGGTGGCCGTCGCGGTCGATTGCGACGAGTACGAATTTGCCGACCGTCGAGAGCTTGCGCTCGCCCGTTGCGGGAATTTCACCCCACAATTCGACTTCCACGGTAACGGACGTGCGTCCGATATTGACCACGCGCGCGACTGTTTCCACGAAGTCGCCCTGACGGATCGGCGCTTAGAAGTCGACGCGATCGATCGACGCGGTGACGACGGGCCTTTTCGCGGCTCGCATTGCTGCAATTGAGGCGACGACGTCCATCATCGCGACGGCTTTTCCGCCGAAGAGCGTGCCGTAGTGGTTTACGTCCGTCGGAAAAACGATCTCGGTGCGGCGTTCGACGATTTCGGGCGTGGTCTGCGACATGCCGGCGACGTTCAACGATGAAGCAACGCCGCCTCCATGCGTTGCACGATTTCTGCAAGAATCGGGCGAGACGTTCCCAGGTTCAGACGCACGAATCCGCTCCCTTGCGCACCGAAACTCGCGCCCCGGTAAAGCGCAATGCGGCCATACTTCAGAAAGTGTGCCGATGGTTCGCCGGTTACATCCAAGTCGCGGCAATCCAGCCATGCGAGGAATGTTGCGTCCTGTGGACGGTAGCGGACTCCCGGAACGTGCTTGGCAAGCAACTGGCGCAAAACGGCGCGGTTCCCGTCGAGATATGTGCGAAGTTCCTGCAGCCATGGCACGCACTCGCGAAATGCGGCGATCGTTGCAATCACACCTAGGTGCCCAATGCGCGATTCGATCTCCGTCGGAAGCGCGCGAAGCCGTTCGCGCATCTTATCGGCCAGTGACGTACCGGCAATCAGCACGCCGCACTTGAGTCCGGCGATGTTCCAGCCCTTGGATGCCGAACTGAGCGCAATTGCATCGCACGCATCCCGTGCAACTTGCAAGAATGGAACGAACGGCACGCCCGGCATCGTGAGCGGCGCGTGGATTTCATCAGAGATCACCGCGACGTTATATCGCTGCGCGAGCTGCGCGATGGCCCGAAGTTCGGGTTCGGACCACGCGCGGCCCACGGGATTGTGCGGATTGCAAAGCAGATACGCCTTTGCGCCGCTCGCAAATGCGCGCTCGAGTCCGTCAAGGTCGATCAGCCAGCCCGACGCCGTGTTTTCCACGAGCGGCACGTCGACGATGCGCCTCTCTTCGTATGCGATGACTTCGAAGAAGGGCGGATACACGGGCGGATTGATGACGACGCCGTCACCCGGCTGCGTCAGCAGATGCAACGCTTGCGAGACGCCGCTCATGACGTCGGGGACGGCGAAGACCGTCTGCGGATCGACGTCCCATTGCAGAAAACTCGATGCGAAACCGGCGAACGCCGGCCCGATTTCTTTCGGCGCCGCATAGCCGAAGTCGCTCCGGTCGATCGCGCGTTGCAGCGCGCTGCGTATGGGCGGCGCCGTCTCGAAGTCCATCTCTGCGACGAATGCCGGGAGCACGTCCGCCGGATAGACGCGCCACTTTTCGCTCGAGCGTTCGCGCAGCGCTCCGAGCGTGATGCCGTCAAACGGATTCGATATCTTCACGTTCCGAACGGCGGATGATAATCGGCGAGCGGTACCACGGCCTTGGCATACGCGACGCCGTTGAGCGCATCCCCCATGTAGATGCCGTCCCAAAAGTACACGCCGGGACTCGATGCGCCGTTCGGAAGGCGAAACGCCAGCTCGGCGTCGCGTGCATCTCCGGCCGCGAGGGTGAACGAGCCGCGCGTTTCGGAAAAGAAATCGTGTCCGAAGCCGCGGTCGTCGAATGCGCGTACGTACGCGATGTCGTCGCGCCAGTGATAGTTCACGATTTTCGCCGCGTTATTGACGTTGATCGTGACGTGGTAGAGTGTGAAGCCGTCGCTCAATCGCTGCACGGTTACCCGTTTGACCGTGAAGAAAAAATCGTCATGCCGAATCGGCGTGCCGACGGCAACCACGTACGGCGGCCGCAATTTTACCCAAGCAGGGTAGCCGATTACAGCGAGAATGACCGCCACGACGACCGCCTTGGCGGCAAAACCGTTCCAACGCATGGCATTTACTTTGTATCACAAAGTAAATCTTGTTGCAAGCCTCGGACGACGCTTCGCGGAAGTTAAAATCGATGGAGCTGAACATTCGCGGCAAAGTCGCGCTGGTAACGGGGGGCAGCTCGGGCCTCGGCGAGGCCACCGCGCTCGCGCTCGCCGCTGAAGGTGTTCGCGTTGCGGTTGCAGCGCGCCGGCGCGACGAACTGGAACGCGTCGCATCCCTCGCGCACGATGCGGGCGCGCCGGATGCCAAGGCGTTTATCGCCGATCTGAGTGATGCACGCAGCATCGATCGTTTGCTTCGCGACGTGCGCGACGCGTTCGGCGGCGTCGACATCCTCATCGCGAACGGCGGCGGACCAAAACCCGGAGCGCTCACGCAGACCGCTCCAAGCGACTGGGACGTTGCATATCAAGCGTTGCTGCGCAGCATTTTGCAACTTGTCGAAGGTGTGGTTCCCGGCATGCGCGAGCGGCACTGGGGACGCATCGTCGCACTCACGTCGACGTCCGTGAAGCAGCCGATCGCGACACTCGCACTTTCAAACATCTTTCGCACTGCGCTCGTTTCCGCACTCAAAACGCTTTCGTCCGAAGTTGCGAAGGACGGCGTCACGGTAAACGCGATCGCGACCGGGCGTATTGAAACCGCCCGGCTGCGTTCCTTGTACGGCAACGATGATGCGGCCATGCAGCGCGCAGGCGCCGAAGTGCCGATTGGACGCGTTGCGCAGCCGAGCGAATTCGCGCCGCTCGTGACGTTTTTGTGCGGCGAACCGGCGCGATATATTACCGGGCAGACGATTGCCGTAGACGGCGGACTCATCGCCGGGTTATTCGGATAGGGTGATGCAGCCCGAAACGTCGCCGGTTTTCGTTCGCGTCGGCCGCCTTCGCGATATACCGGTGGGATACGCACGCGGCTATCGCGTCGGCCGGTACGAGGTAGCCGTCTTCAATGTCGGCGGAGAGCTGCATGCGCTCGAAAACAGCTGTCCGCACCAGGGCGGGCCGCTCGCGGACGGATGGCTGGAAGGTCCGCTCATAACGTGTCCGTGGCACGGCTGGTGCTTCGACGTACGCTCCGGAAAAATGACGCTCGGCGAGTTTGCGCGCGTTCCGCGCTTCGGGCTGCAGGTGCGCGGCGAAGATCTCTACGTTTCGACGGAGCCGTTGGAAGATGCATGAGCAAGTCATTTCGTGGGACGGAACTCTGGGCACGGCCGGCGGCCCGGCGTTCGGCGCCGCCTTGCGCGCATATGCCGCCGCGCGCGACGTCGACGCTTCGAAGCTCGCGGAGGCTTCAGCTCTGGCAGCACCCGAGCTGGAAGAAGTTTTCAACGGCACGCGGCGCGTCGCCGTAAGCACGATGGCTCGGCTGGTGCAAGCGCTGCGCTCACATCCGATCGAGTTCATGCAGAAGACCGGCTTGCTCTCGCTCGAGGTGTATGCCTTTGGGCTCGATCCGCTCTATTTTTTGCCGGAGGGACAGGTCCGCTACGACGCCCGCATCTACATGCGCGAGATCAATCCACGCCACACGGTCCCCGAAGCAGACATGACGCGCCGCAACCCCACGCTCAAAGCCGTCGGTGACGACCCGATGCTGGACGCGCTCGGAAAAATCGAGGTCGAGCTGGCTTATTTGCTCCGGGTAGCGGTTCAGCAAACGGGCGGAACGCTCTAGACGGCCCGAACGGGGAGCATCGAGCCACGGGGAGAATCGGAGCCGGATGCAATCAGTCGAAGGAAAACGCATCGCCGCGCTCGTCGGCGACGGGTTTGAAGAAACTCATCTCTCGGACCCGCGGCGCGCGCTCGAGGAAGCCGGCGCCATTGTCACTATCGTCGGCCTGGACGAGAAAGCGCGCCAGAGGATTCGCGGCAAGCGCGGCCTGGACGACGGCGCCGCAGCCCGAGCCGAGGAACTCGTCGCCGACTGCACGGGCGAGGATTTCGACGCGGTGCTCATCCCGGGCGGTTCTTCGCCCGATCACATCCGCACGAACAAAGAAGTGCAGCGTTTCGTGCGCGAGTTCGATTCCGCGAAGAAGCCGGTCTTCTCGGTCGGGCACGGTGCGCAAGTCCTGATTTCGGCGCAGATCGTGCGCGGCCGTCAATTGACCGGCGCCCACGCAATCGCCGACGACATTCGCAACGCGGGCGGGCTCTATCGCGACCAGCCGGTCGTGCAGGACAGCAACTGGGTCAGTTCGCGCAGCGCGGAGGACTTGACGCAGTTCAATCGCTCGATGCTGGAGAAACTCGCCGCGGCGCAGTCGGCGACTGTGTAGTTACGGTATCCGTGTTGACGCGGGAGACGTCGACCTGGTGATCTCGCCGGTTTCGATGCGCCCGGTTGCTCCATCGGGCATGAACCGAATGGCACCGCGGAATTCACGCACCGATTGCAACAACAGCTGCGATTCGCTCGAGTCGACGCCTCTCTGCAGATGCGGCATCGCATGTTGTTCTTCGCCCTCGATGTGTTTGAAGACCGCATCGTGCGCCTTCTTGCACATCTCCGCGAACTTGGTCTCGTCGCCTTCCTTGAGCATGGTATCGATTTGGAAGAACATGATATCGGCGCTGGCGGTCTCGTGATACAGTTTCTGCGTCTCGAGCATGTGGCCGGCCACCTTGTCGAGCGCCGGATAGATCAGATTCTCTTCCATCGCGTTGTGGATGGTCAGCGCTCCTTTGAGCTGTTCGAGGAAACGCGTGCGTTCATCGCGAGCCGTCGAGCGCGTCAGGCTGTCCAGCAGCCCTTTGATTACTTCGTGATCGTTCCCGGCGCGCCGCACGCCGACACGTGGCGTGTGGTTCCTTAAATGGGGTCGTAGCGCGCGAGGGCTTCGCCGTATTGCCGCAGTGCAACGAATGCCGCTGCCGCACAGGCGGCAACTGAGACAATCGGCGTGAGCGCTACCGCAACGAGAAACGCAAGCGCAGGCACGGCGCACGCCATTGCAATGTACAAAACGCGAGGGGCACCGCTGCGCACGCCTGCGCACAGCGCAACGAGCGTTCCCGCGTATACGGCTACGGCGGTAAGCGCAACGGCGGGCGCATTTGGCCGCAAATAGACGGCGCTGACGATCCAGTACGCGGTTAGTGCGAAGGTGACGATGATGCAGGGTACAAGCGCGGTCGCACGCGCAAGTTCGCGACCGAATAGCGGGGCGCTTTGTTCGCACAGTTCCAGCTCGCGAAACCGCCCCGCGCCGCGCTGCAGCAGCGCGACCGCAATTCCGATCAACGTTCCGAACACGAGGCAGCCTGCCAAGCGCGCCCACGCGTCGTCGTAGCGCTGCACGTATGCGAGCAGCGCGCACGCTGCAACCGCAAGCAGCAGCACGCGGCGCTCTTTTGTCAGACGCGCCGTCACGATTGCCACGGTTGCTGCGCTGCGTTTCACGCGCTCACGTGCACGTTTACGAATGCGCGCGCCTCACGCTCCGACGTATGCGTCGAAAAGATCGCGCACGAGCCGGATGCTTCGAGAATCTGCTGCGCGTACGCCGCTTGCGGACGATCCAGTACCAGCAAACGAGGCTGCGCGATAAGCGCACCGGCGAGCGGATATGCGAACGCTTCGTGGACGCCGTCCAAGCGCGCAAGCAACGCGCGTGCGCGCACGATGCTCTCCGCGCGCGGCAAACCCCACAGCGCTGCGCGGAACTCGACATAACGCGTGAATGACGGAAAATCGTGCGGGACTGCTTCGTGCGGAACGTACCCGACGATGCGTTTGACCTGCACCGGTTGAATGCAGGGATCGAACGCGGCAATGAATACCGACCCGCTCGCCGGCCTTGCTAGTCCGGCCGCCATCAGCGCGACGATCTGCGCTTGCGTTTCACTGTCGCACGTGTACGCGAGGCGCTCCCCTTCGCCGAGCGTAAGCGTAACGGGCGTTGTGATCGCGCGCGCGCCGCGCGCATATGCTGCCTCCCGCATTTCGAGCAGTGCCATGCTACGCGACGATCTCCAAGCCCGGATTCGGGCGCTCCGGTCGTCCGACTTTGTGACATTCAGTCCAAGCGCCGTTCTCTTCGAGCGCGACGATGTCGGCAGTGAAATCGAAATCGCCCTGACCGCTGAAAAAGGCGCTTCCGACCGCATACGCGTCGACGGGAACTCCGTCGCGTTCGAACTGCCGGATGCGTTCGGGAGTGAATCCGCCGCTCACGACGATCTTCACGTGCGTGAAGCCTTCAGAGTCGAGCGCGCGCCGCACGTTGAAGACGAGCTGCGGGATGACGCCCGTTGGTTTGAACGTGCCCATGATGTTCCAGATCGATTTATCAACCAGCGTTCCGGACGTGTCGAGGCGCACACCCCATAAGCGGTCGCGCAGCGCGCGCGCGACGGCAAGGCTGGTGCCGACGCAGTCGTTCTCGAAGTCGACCAGCGCGATGACGTTCACGTCGCCGTTTGCGTATTGCGCGAACTTTTGCGTCGCGAGCACCGTGTCGCCGCCGTACGCAGCAATCAGCGCATGCGGCACTGTGCCCATGCCGCGCGCACCCCACCATTCCGCGTTTGCATCGGTTGAAACGCCGAGTGCGCCCGAGATGTACGCGGCGTAACCGTCGCCGGTTTGCACGAGATGATGATCGAAGCGGGCCGGAAAGAACAGGACTTGCTTCCCGTCGGCGGCGCTGACGATGTCGCGCGCGTTCGTCGCGATGCGCGTGCGGCGCGATAGGACGCCTAAGTAACACGTTTCGAGGTGCGCGAAGAGCGCATAGTCGCCTTCAATCGAGAGCACGGTTTCGTACGGCTCGATGCGGTCGCCGTCGTGCAATGCGCGGACACGGAGTTGATCCCAGCCGTCTTCCCACGAGCCGTCCGGCAATCGCCGTCCGGAGCACAGCCGCAGAATTGCGAGCGCTTCGTCGATGCCGCAGAGCACGGCCTCGCTGCGCTGAAATACCTGCATCCGCGCCGTGGGATGGTGGTCGTCGCGCTCGAGGATCAGTCGCGAACGGTTGAAGTACGTGTCGGAGTAGTATCCTTCACGCATCTTCTCGACCGGAAGATTGAAGATCTCCGGCCGCAATCTTGGCCTAGCCACGCTGCCGTTTTTATAGGACAGCGGGGGCCGTCGCGCCTTTAAACAGAACTATCCGGCGTGCTCTCCAATAGCGAAATCGCCGCCGCGCTTCTGCGCATCCGCACGCTGATGGAACTCGGGGGCGAGACGTTTTACAAGTTCACGGCGTACGAGCGCGCTGCGGCGGCAGTGGAGAACGCGCCGCCCTTGGGCGATCTTCTGGCAGCCGGCGAGCTGACGAGCCTGCCCGGCGTGGGGAAGTCGCTGGCAGCGACCATCGAACAGCTGCTGCAAACGGGCACGTGCGAACATCTCG
This sequence comes from Vulcanimicrobiaceae bacterium, assembly GCA_035294905.1. GTDB lineage: Bacteria > Vulcanimicrobiota > Vulcanimicrobiia > Vulcanimicrobiales > Vulcanimicrobiaceae > DATGJX01. The sequence goes on from DATGJX010000151.1 coordinate 9,337, forward strand.
AGACACTGCAGGCGAAGTACCCGCCGACGATCTTCGAGGTGCTCGGCGTCTCCGGCATCGGCGTCAAAACCGCGGCAGTGCTGTTTGAGACGTACGGCATCGGTTCGCTGGCAGATTTGGAGAAGGCAATCGATTCGGGCGTGCTCGATGCGGCGCCGCGCATGGGCCGCAAGACGCTCGAAAACATGCGCCGCGGGATCCTCGCGTATCGCGGCCGCCAGCGGCGCACACCCCTTGCAACCGCGCTCGCCGTCGCGCGCGAGATCATGGCGTTCTTGGAAGCCGGGCCGCCGCTGCATCGATTGACGTACGCCGGCAGTTTGCGTCGCGCCGAAGTTACCGTGGGCGACGTCGACATCGTCTGCACCAGCGATCACGCGGAGGCGGTGATCGAACGTTTCGTGCAATGGGATCGCGCGCGCGCAGTGCTCGCGGAAGGACCCACGAAGGCGAGCATCTGGCTCGAAGACGGTCTGCAAATCGATCTGCGCGTGTTGCCGGATCATCTGTACGGAAATCTCTTGCAGCACTTCACCGGCAGCCGCGAGCATAACATTCAGTTCCGTGAATATGCCGTGCGCAAAGGCCTGCGCGTCAGCGAGAACGGCATACTGAACCTCGAAACGGGAGATGTTTTTACGGCGAGCGAGGAGGCGGCGGTGTACGAGCATTTAGGCATGCAGTATATTCCGCCGGAGCTTCGCAGCGGAATGGGCGAGATAGAGTCGGCATTGCGCCGGGAACTTCCGGCGCTGGTTGAAACGCGCGATTTGCGCGGCGATTTTCACATGCACTGCACCTTCAGTGACGGCAATCAAACGCTCGAGGAGATGATTGCCGCCGCGGCGCAGCGCGGTTACGAGTATCATTCCATCTCCGATCATTCGGTCGGACGCGGTCCGAAGTTCGGCGTCACGGCTGAGGCGTTGCGCGAGCAGCGCGAACGCGTGCGCGCGCTTGGCGATCGCTTCGGCGTCAGGACGCTCTGCAGCAGCGAGGTCGACATTCTTCCCGACGGATCGCTCGATTTTGACGACGAAATTCTTGCGGAGCTCGACATCGTCGTCGGCAGCGTCCACTCCGCGTTCAATCTTTCACGCGACGATATGACGCGGCGCCTGATTCGCGCGTGCGAGAATCCCTACGTGAACGTCATCGGCCATCCGACGGGTCGAATGATCGAAGGTTTTCCCGGCTACGAATTCGATTACGACGCCGTGTTTGCAGCGGCGGCGCGCACGGGGACGGCACTCGAAATCGACGGACAGCCGCCGCGTCTCGATTTGCCGTGGGCGCTTGCCGCTCGTGCCAAGACGTTCGGCGTTTCGTTTACGACGGACAGCGACGCACACGACGTTTCGCAACTCGCAAACGTCGAACTCGCGGTTAGCCAGGCGCGGCGCGCCGGCCTCACGCGCGAGCACGTGCTCAACGCGCAGCCGCTCGAGGCCGTCCTTGCATTCGTGCAGCGTAAACGAGAGCACGCGGCGTCCGTATGAGGATTGCAACGGCTCGCATGAGCGGATCGCGAGGCGATGCGGTCATGTTCGTACACGGCGTCGGTTCTACAGCCGCAATTTGGGATTATCAGCTCGATGCACTGAGCGACGAGTACCGCTGCTTTGCAGTCGAGCTGCGAGGCAACGGCATTCCGAAGCCGGAACCTGACCCCTCGGAAATCACGCGCGACGGGTATGTCGACGACGTGCTCGCCGTTGGCGACGCCGCGAGTGCGGAGCGGTTTCATTTCGTCGGCTGCAGTCTAGGCGGCGTCGTGGGGTTCGAACTTTGGAAGCGCGCGCCGCAGCGGATACGTTCGCTGACGTTCGTCGGCAGCTTCGCTTGCTATCCCGACGCGCAGAACTACGTGGATAACGTGATTGCTGCGGTTGAAGCAGCGGGAACGATGGAGCACTTTGCGTTTGAGCGCGCGCAGCGTCTCGGATTGCCGCCGGGAAAACGCACTGCGGAGACAATCGCGCAGATGGGGTGCAAAATCGTGCCGTCGTACATCGCTGCAACCCACGCAACCTGGACGGGTGACTATCGTGACCTGGCGCCAGGAATTTCCGTGCCGACGCTCGTGATTTGCGGCGAACGCGACACCGTGGCGCCGCCGCCGTTTTCGCAAGAAATCGCCGGCGTGATCCCCGGCGCGCGCCTCGAAGTTCTTGCCGGCGCCGGTCATGTCGCCAACGCCGACGCGCCGGACCGCTTCAACGATCTGCTGCGCGCCTTTCTTCACGATCCGAATTAGGGATTTCTTCCCAAGGCCGTCGTCCGGGACGTAATTAAGAACGCTCGTCCTTACGATCGTCGCCGGGGGGTGTTATGACGCTTCGCGCATTGGTTGCTATCGCGGTCAGCGGTATTCTTTTTGCGGGCTGCGCTTCGCACGCGGCGCCGTCACTTCCCACGACAACCTCCTCTTCGAGCAGCGATGCGATTCGTACTGCAGCGGTGAGTTCGAGTGGAGCGGCGGAATCTACGTTGTACGAATTTCCTTACGCTTCACATGGTTGCTTTCCTAATGCGCCGTTCTTCGTAGGCGATAACGATGGTCACATCGTGGGCTCCGCCAGGTGCGGTGGAACCGGCTACGACGGCGTCATTTACGTCCTTACGCCGACGACATCCGGTTATTCGGAAAATGTCGTTTTCCGGTTTCCCGTTTCGGGGCCGCTCGGCGATCAACCCGGACCGATAATTCGTGATTCCACGGGAAACGTTGTCGGCGTGAGCAGCGCCGGAATTTTCGAAATCACGCACACGGGCAGTGGATGGCAGGGAAGCCTGCTGCAAGCGTGTGCGCCGACGAAGGAATTCTTGAACCTCAACGGTGCGGTCTCGGAAAACGGTACAACGCTCTACGCGGCGTGCGGGCAGGGCATCTACCGTCTGGACCAAAGTGGCTCCCGCTACACGTCAACCTTGCTCTATACATTTGCCGGCTCGGCCGGTACCCCGCAAAACAATCTCGTCGTGTTGCGGAGCGGCGCGATTTTTGGAACAACGTATGAGGGCGGGGCGAACGATATCGGGAGCGTTTTCAAACTCACTCGGACGGCGTCGGGATACAATCTGCGCGTGTTGCACAGTTTTGAACCACCGAGCGAAAGCACCGACGGCAATACTCCGGGACCGGGCGTGTTCATGGATGCGAGCGGCACGCTCTATGGCACGACCTCGAGTGGCGGAGCCGACGGGCTTGGCACGCTGTACAAGATGACGCCTAATCCGGCCGGTGTGCAGGGGTACAAATACTCCATCAACTTCGCCGCTTGTTCGACGCCTTGCGGTGAATCGCCGAGTGAAACATATCCGACGGGAAGACCGTTTGTGGATTCTTTGGGAAACGTTTACTTCACGACCTTCGGCAGCTCTCCGTCGTATGGCGGAGTTTTCGAACTTGAATACTCCGGCGGCGCATATTTTCCCAAGACGATTCACGAATTTCAACAAACGGATGGTGCATTTCCGATAGGTCTCTTTGCCGACGCCTCCGGAACGCTTTATGGAGCCGTGCAATGGGGAGGACATTGCATCATGGGCTCTAGCCCCGGGTGCGGCGGGATATTCAAGGTAACCCTGTAACGCCGTACGGCATAGGCCGCTGTGCTTAAGCTTATCGCTCTCGCCTTCGTCGCTGCGGTTTCGGGCGTGAGTGCGGTAACGCAGTTCGGGCGAATCACGGAGGAAATGCACAGTGCCCGTCTGCATGGTGACTGGCGGCAGTTTTACGCGCAGGCACAGCAGCTGACTGCATTCCTGAATGGCTCTCCCGACGCGATGCTGGAACGTGCGCGCGCTGACGTTCATTTACGACGGACGATGGACGCATTTGCAACCCTCGATAGCGTCGTTCGGATGGGACAATCGCCTGCAGTCATCAAAACCTTGCGGGACTTCGCCCCTCTCCGGCGTTATCCGCAGTTTCGCTTTCTCGTGAGCGCGATGAACGCCAACCTCATTCCACGTTCAAATGCCGCAGAAGCGTTCTCCATCGCGGATGCCGGCCTGCTTCCGGAAGACGTCGATTACGATCCCGCGCAGCGCAGGTTCTTTCTGACAAGCATCCGGGAAGCGAAGATCGTCAGCAGTGATATGCGCGGTCGCCTGCGTGATTTTGCACAAGCGCCGGACCGCTGGCCGATGCTGGCGATTAAAGTGGACTCACGGCGCCGCATCGTGTGGGCCACGGAAGCGGCCTTGGACGGTTTTCGTTTCGTGCCAAAACGCGATCGGGGCCGTTCCGCGCTTCTTGCATTCGATCTCGCGAGCGGAAAGCTGCTGCGACGCATAGAGGCGCCTCGACCGAGTGCCCTCGGCGACATGACGCTCGGTTCGGATGGGGACGTCGTCGTGAGCGACGGCCTTAGCGGCGCCGTTTACCGCGTCGGCGCCGTCCACGCGGTCATGGCACGAATCGGCAACGGCGATTTCCTCTCACCGCAGACGCCGGCGTACGCACCGGACGGCAAAGACGTGTTTGTCCCGGACTACGCCCGCGGAATTGCCGTTTTGAATCCGACGACAAAGCGGGTTCGGTGGCTGCCAATGGAAGGAAAATTTGCGCTCGAGGGTATCGACGGAATGTATTTTTTTCGTGGTAGTCTGCTGGCCGTGCAAAACGGAACCGCTCCCGAACGGGTGATGGCTTTTCGCCTTGCGCCAACGTTCGATCGCGTGCTATCGCAGCGCGTCATCGAGAGCGCCACTTCGCGCATCGACCCGACGCACGGTGTCGTCGTCGGATCGGACTTCTATTACATCGCAAACTCAGGCTGGAACGAACTCGGCGACGACGGCGTGGTTCGAAAGGGACAACGGCTCACGTCTGCCCGTATCATGGTCGCGCATCTGCACTGACTACGCGTTCGCGGCCGGCGTAGATGTTTGCGCGCGAACCGCGTACGAAACCGAGGAGTGTTAGGCCGAAACAGCGCGCGAGGTCCACGGCCAGGCTGCTCGGTGCTGAAACCGCGCACAGAATCGGAATCCCGGCTACAATGCACTTCTGCGCGAGTTCGTAGCTCGCGCGGCCGCTAACCAAGAGCGCGCAGCCGCGCAGCGGCAAGCTCTTATTTAGAAGTGCCCAGCCGACGATTTTGTCGAGCGCGTTGTGGCGGCCGACGTCTTCGCGCAGCGCGAGCAGCGTGCCGTTCGCATCGAAAAGCGCAGACGCGTGCAGCCCGCCGGTAGACTCGAAAACGCGCTGGGCCTGCAGCATCTTTTCCGGCAACTGTGAGACCAGTTCAAGCGAAATCCGTACGGGGTCGTCGATGGGAGTGGCGCGTGTCTGCAGCGCTTCGATATTCGCTTTGCCGCAAACGCCGCAAGCGCTGTTAACCGTAAAATGCCGCTCCAAGCGCTCGAGTGCGGGAAGCGCGTCGCTCGCGAGTTGCACGTTGACGATGTTATAGCGCTGCTCGGCGTCGATTTGCGGGTCGATGCAGTACGAAATGCCCGCGATCTCTTCGCGCCGATGCACGATGCCTTCGCTCAACAAAAAGCCGGCTGCGAGTTCGAAGTCGTTGCCCGGCGTGCGCATCGTGACGGCGAGGCTGCGGGTTTGGCCGCCCGCGATTAGCCGAACCTCGAGCGGCTCTTCGGTGGCAAGGTCGTCGACGGTTTCGCGGGTTTGCTCCCCGTCGCACGCGAGGATGCGCGCCGACGTGGTTAGCCCGGGCCGCGCTTCCTCAAATTCTTGCATTTACTCGTCCGGACGATTCTGCACGTATTGGTAACCGAACCGGCCTTTGACGCACAAGTGGCCGGCGGTCACGTCGTTCTCGATCGGCGAGGTAACTTTAACGATGTCGTTATCCTGCACGTGCAGGGTGAGCGTGCAGCCGACGCCGCAATACGAGCAAATCGTGTCGGTCTGCGTCTGCTGCTCTTCCTTCCACGTGCCGTCGCGGCGCATCTCGTACTCGCTCGTAAACATCAGTGCGCCCGTCGGGCAGACACCGACGCAGTTTCCGCAATACACGCAGGCCGAATCGGGAAGTTCGACGTCGAACTCCGTCGAGATCGTCGCATCGAAACCGCGGCCCGCTGCAGTGATGGCGAACGTGTTTTGCGCCTCGGCGCCGCATGCTTCGACGCACTTGTAGCACAAAATGCACTTGGCGTAGTCGCGAACGTACAGACGGTTATCGACTTTAACGTCGCGGTCGCGTAGCGTTTCCGCGCTCTCATAGCGCGAGGGGTCGGCGCCGTACTGCTCGCTGTAGCGTCGTGCATCAGGCGCGGTTGCAAGATCGACCGACGAGCCCAGGAACTCCAGCACCATCTTGCGGCTGTGGCGCACGCGGTCGCTGTCGGTGCGCACGGTCATGCCGTTCTCCGCTTTACGCGAACACGACGGGACCAGCGCGCGCGAACCTTCGAGTTCGACGACGCACACGCGGCAAACGTTCACCGGTGCAAGGTTTTCCAGATAACAAAGCGTCGGCGTTTCCGTGCCGGCTGCCTTAATCGCGTCCAGCAGCGTGCTGCCGTCGGAAACGCTCACCGCTTTGCCGTCGATGGTCAGTTCGATCACGATGCACCCTTTTCGAGTATGCGAAGCGTAAGCGCCGATTCGACGGCGTTTGCGGCGGTTTGTCCCAGCCCGCAGATCGACGCGTCGCGCATCGCGCGCGCGATCTCGTTGATGAGCGCGACGTCTCCTCGCTGCAGCGCTTCCTGCTGACGCACCGTTCCCACGCGGCACGGCACGCACTGACCGCATGATTCGTCGCGGAAGAACTCGGCGATACGCGTGACGATCTGCGCCATGTCGATGCTCTCGTCGAACACCATGACGACGCCGGAGCCCACGGTTGTTCCCACTTCTCGCGTTGCTTCGAACGTCAGCGGTAAATCCAGCGATGAGGCCCCGACAAACGTTCCCGCCGCGCCGCCGAGCAGCACAGCCCGAAGCGTGCGTCCTTCGCGCAATCCGCCTGCAAGATCGATTAGTTCGCGCAGCGTCGTGCCGAACGGTACCTCATACAGGCCCGCGCGCGCGATCGTGCCGCACACGCAGAAGAGTTTGGTTCCCGTGGACCCCGCAGTACCGATTTTCGCAAACGCTTCCCCGCCTTCGGCGACGATCTCGGGAATACACGCGAGCGTCTCGACGTTATTCACCAAAGTCGGTTTGCCGAACAAACCCGCTTGCGCGGGAAACGGCGGTTTGTTGCGCGGTTCGCCGCGCTTGCCTTCGATAGAATTGAAAAGCGCCGTCTCTTCGCCGCAGATATACGCACCTGCGCCACGCCGCACTTCCAAATCGAAACGCACGCCGCGTTCCATGACGTCGTTCCCGAGAAATCCGTGGCGGCGCGCTACGCCGATGGCGTGCTGCAGCCGCTCGGCGGCCAGCGGGTACTCGCCGCGCACATAGACGTATCCGTGCTCGCACCCGGTCGCGATGCCGCAAATCGTCATCGCTTCGAGGATCGCGAACGGGTCTTGTTCCATGAGGATGCGATCCTTGAACGTGCCGGGCTCCGACTCGTCCGCGTTGCAGATGATGTAGTGCGGATGCGCGGCCGCGCGCGCGACGGCCTCCATCTTGCGGCCCGTCGGAAACGCTGCGCCGCCTCGGCCGACGAGTTTGGACGCGGCGATCTCCGCGATAACCGCGTCGGGCCCGATTTCCAGCGCGCGGCGCAGTCCGGTGTAGCCGCCGTGCGCGCGATAATCATCGATGCTCTGCGGATCGGTCTTTCCTATCCGGCGCAGCAGACGAAGCTGCGTACCACCGACGTGAAGCTTTGCGGTGCGCCCGTCGCGCATGTTGAACAGTGACGGAACGTCCGCGGCACGTACGTGTCCGAGCGGCTGCCGTACCGGCTCGGCGCCTGCTTTGATTACGAGTGCCGCGGGTGCGTGATCGCACATGCCCAGACACGGACTGCGCTGCCATGCGTCGTGTGGAAAATGCTCCTCCATCGCTGCGCACACCGCATCGGCACCGTTTGCCAGACAGGCGATGTCGTCGCACACGTGCACGATCGTATCGGGACGCGGCTCGAGTGAAAACAGATGGTAGAACGTCGCCACGCCGAATGCGTCGGCCGGCGGAACGTTCAAACGGCGGCAGATATAGTTGAGCGCGCCCGCACTGATCCATCCGGTGCGATCGTTGACGGCATGCAGCGCCGGCAGCAGCAAATGGCGTGCGTCGCGCGAAGCTTTCCCGCCATGCAACGCGCGCATATCGCTGACCGGCTCCGCTCCGAGCAGCGCATCGACTGCGGCGACTTCGTCCTCGGTCGCCTCGTCTTTCATGAGCCGTATGTCCATGCTTACACTGCCGCTGCTTCAGATGCCGCGGTCGCTTCCTCCTTGCCGGCCAAAACCTTTTCGAGCCGAACCGCCGCGGCTTTGAATTCGGCCGTACCGGACTGCGGATCGGTCGCATCGATCGTCAAGATGTTGGTTGCAACTTCGTCGTTGAAATGGAACGTCGTGAAAACGAGGCCCGCGCGTAAACCCGGGTCGATGCGTGCCGGCATCACGACCGAACCGCGCCGCGACGTGACGCGCACCGGTTCGCCGTTTTCCAACCCATACAGTTGCGCATCTTCGGGCGAGACGTCGAGCGTTTCACCGACGCGAAGCGGCGAACGGTAGCCGCCGGTTTGCACGCCCGTGTTGAACGATTCCAGGCGGCGTCCGGTCGTGAGGCGCACCGGGTAATCATCGTCGAGCGCTTCGACGGGCGGTTCATGCTGCACGGCTTTGAACGGCGCCTTTAGACCTTGCACCGGCTCGTCCCACAAACGGCCGTGCAGGAACGGCGAGCCGGGATGCTGCTCGTCGTAACACGGCCATTGAATGCCGCCGAGTTTCTCCAGACGCTCCCAACTCATACCCGCGTGCCACGGCGAGAGCGAACGGCATTCTTCCCACGCATCGTGCGCGCTGACTGCGCCCCAGTCGTGTCCCAACTTGCGAGCGAGATCGGCGATGATTTGAATGTCGTCATGTGCTTCGCCCGGGGGGTCGAGCGCTTTCCGGCAGCGCTGCACGCGGCGTTCGCTGCTCGTCACCGTGCCCTCCGCTTCGCACCACGCGGCCGATGCCGGCAGTACCACGTCGGCGAGTTGCGCAGTTTTCGTCAGAAATATGTCTTGGACGATGAGGCCGCGCAAGCCGCGCAGCACCGCCATTGCGTGCTCCTGATCTGCTTCCGACTGCGCCGGGTTTTCACCGATGACGTAGAGCGTATCGAGCTCGCGGCGCTCCATCGCCTCGAACATCTGCGCCAGATGCCACCCCTTTTGAGATGGAAAACGGACCCCCCACGCGCGCTCGAACTTCGCGTGTACCTCGTGGTTTTCGAGGCTCTGGCCGCCCGGCAGTCTGTCGGGAAGCGCACCCATGTCGCCCCCGCCCTGCACGTTGTTTTGTCCGCGCAGCGGACAGACGCCCGAACCGTAGCGGCCGACGTGCCCCGTGAGCAGCGACAAGTTGATCAAGGCGCGCACGTTGTCGACCGCGTTGTGATGCTCGGTGATGCCGAGCGTCCAGCACAGCTGCGCGCGATCGGCGCGCGCATAAGCATGTGCGAGTTCGCGAATCGCGTGCGCGGGCACGCCGGTTTCGCGCTGCGCGTATTCCAGCGTGTACGGCTCAACGCCCTCGCGATAGGCTTCGAAATGCTCGGTCGCGTGCTTGATGAACGCCGTGTTGGCAAGACCCGCCGCGATGATCTCCCGGCCGACTGCGTTTGCCAGCGCGATATCCGAGCCGACGTCGAGACCCAGCCAGAGATCGGCCCACTGCGCGCTGCTCGTGCGGCGCGGATCCACGACGTACATCTTCGCGCCGTTGTGAATGCCGCGCAGCATATGGTGAAACATAATCGGATGCGTTTCGCGCGCGTTGGAGCCCCACAGAATGATGAGGTCGGTGTGCTCGAACTCCTCATACGAACTGGTCCCGCCGCCCGCGCCGAAGACCGCCGTCAGACCGACGACGCTCGGAGCGTGTCACGTTCGGTTGCAGCTGTCGATGTTGTTGCTGCCCATCACGGCGCGCGCAAACTTTTGCGCAACGAAGTTCATTTCGTTGGTGGCCTTGGAGCAGCTGAACATTCCGAACGTGCGCGCCGCATCGCGCTTGCGCGCCGAATCGAGCAGCGCAGCGGCGCGATCGAGCGCTTCGTCCCACGTGGCGCGGCGCAATTGCCCATCATCGCGGATCAGCGGGTAGGTCAGCCTGGTGTACGACTTCATGGAGTCCTCCGGATCATATTGTACGGCGCCTACTGCACCGGTTCCACCGTGGC
>DATGJX010000152.1:0-11455 GCA_035294905.1 Vulcanimicrobiaceae bacterium
TCACTGATGGCCCACCATTTGGAAGCCCCGGCTGCGCGCCGAGGCTTCTGTTATTTCAGAGGCGCGCTGAAGCCGAGGAAATACGACGACGGCAGCGTGGACGGGAACGCGTAATCGCCGTACGTGTATTCGCCGAAATAGTCGGCGTATTGCGAATATTGGTGGAGACGGTACGACCAGACCACGTGGTTCACGAGCAAATACGGTCCGGTGTATCCAAGCTCGACTTGAAATTGAGCCAAGCCGTCGGCTCTTGTGCCGTCGTCGAAAATGACCGGGCCGGTGACGATCAGTTTCCAGATATCGTGGGAATGCGCGTCGACCCAGAGCTCTTGCAGACGCGGCTCCGACTCGCTTTCGCCGTTGAAGACGAGATGATAGGTATCGTGCGCCTTGTACGTTTCCTCGTCCGCAAGCGTGCAGGTCACTTTAGCGAGCGCCCGGACGCGCGCGATAGTCGGCAGGTCGGGCGTTTCGGGCATCCACATCAGACGCCGGCTCCCGTACGGTCCGAGCTCGGGAGGCCCGGGCTCTTCGCGGCGCGTCACGAAAGGCTGATACGCAAAGCGCTCGTCGGATACGCGCGCAACGCCGTCGTCGCGGTAATCGACCGTCGCATCACTGGTGTAGATCTGCTCGCGGTCCATGCTCACAGACATGCGTTCCCTGTAGGTGACGTATGGCGGGTGTGCGGCACTTGCGTTGTGCCGCAGGGCAGCATCGAAGACGTCCCAGCACGAGGGTATGGCACCAAGCGCGGCCATCACCAACACGTGGATCATCTTCTTACGCCTCCGATTCTAGTATCGGTAATTTTGAGTCTGGAGACAAGACGTGAAAGGAATCTGAACGTTGGGATTAACGCCCGGGGAAGGTGCGTTCGCGGCAGCCTGCGAACGAGCGCCGGTCACGTTATTCGGGGATGTAGCTCAGCTGGTAGAGCACCTGCTTTGCAAGCAGGGGGTCAGGGGTTCGAGCCCCCTCATCTCCAGGATGTTTGTAAACCGCCGGGAATTTTGGCGGGTCGCTCGGGGGCATAGCTCAGTTGGTAGAGCATTACGCTGGCAGCGTAAGGGTCAGGAGTTCGAGTCTCCTTGCCTCCAAAAAGCTTTTCATTGCGGCCACTTCGGCCACACCGCAACACCCGTCGGAGTGCCATTGGTCATCGGCACGATCGCGCTCGGCATTTCGTTCGAGGTTATCGGAAGGTCGTACTGATACACACCGTTGCTTGCGCTCACGAACAAATGCTGACGGTCAACGGCGACAGCAAACGGGGCCGGATTCAAGCCGCCGTTAGCGATTTTCATATTGAGTCTCACGGGCGTCTCGCCGCTGTGATACGGCCGATCGAACACAAGCACTTCGCCAAACGAATAATCCGCCACATAAATCTTACTGCTAACGGTGATACCGATGGCAGCGTCCTGTTGCGGGCGAATGTTAATCGTGAAGAGCGGGGTTTGACCGGAGTGCAGCGGGGTCGCAAACGCACGAATCGTTCCTTCCGTCGTCGACGCAACGTACAGAGCGTTTCCCGACGTCGCAACGGCCAGGAAATCGATCGCATCGTATTGGATCGTCGCCGCCGGCATTGCGCCGGATGTCACGGGAGTCGCATACGCCTGAACTTGTTCCTTGAAGTTGTTCCCCACACCCGCGACGTACAGAAATCCGTTTCCGACCGCGATACCTGTAGGATCGCCGATATCCAGAACGGGTTTCGCGTCGCCGAGTCCGCTGAGCGGCGGGCGAAACGCGCCGTGCGAGGACGCCGTTCGCAGTCCCCCTAGTGAAATCGTTTGCGGCGCCGCTCCGCCCGAAATCGGTAAATCGTACCTGTAGATGACGCTGTCATCAAGACTCCCGACGAAGAGATGATGCGCATCGACCGCAAGCGGAACCGGTTCGTTGACGTTTTGAAGCACGTGCGCGGGCATCGACGAGTCCCCCACCGGCAACGCGAAGTCGTCCACGAAAAACGGGTCCGCGGACGCGACGAACAATTGCTCGGCATCAGACGCGGCTGCCGCCTCGGTGGTAACCGCGCGTTGGAAGTCAGGGCCGGCGCCGGTATACGGCGTTTGCCCGCCGCCCGCGCACGATGCGATCCCGATCGAAAGCATCGCGGCCAATGCGAAACTCGACTGCTTCATAGACTCTCCTTGCTGCGATGAGTCTGCTGCGTTACGTTCCGCTAGGCGCTCTGCGATTGCTTGGGACCCGCGATTCAATTTTGCATTGGGCCGAACGCCTTAAATTCATCAACGAGCGCGTCATGATACACTGGCGAACGCGGAGTACGCTGGACGGCCGCGGCGTTAGCGCGTCGAGGAAAGTCCGGGCTTCACAGGGCGAGGTGCAGGATAACGTCCTGTCGGGGCGACCCGAAGGAAAGTGCCACAGAAACATACCGCCCCAAAAACGCAAGCGTTTTCGGGGACCCCGAAAGGTTTAACGGGCGCTCCGCCATCCATGGCTGCGCGCCCCCCAAAGGGTCTTCAAATTGCGTTAGCAATTTGGGGTAAGGGTGAAATCGTGAGGTAAGAGCTCACGGAGCTGCACGGTGACGTGCGCTCGGGTAAACCCCACCTGAAGCAAGACCGCTCGATTTCCTTCGACAAGCTCAGGATGACTGAGCTGCGGAGACGGATTGCCCGTCCGAACGAGCCAAGTCGCACCGAGGTGCGCGGTAACGCGCACCCCAGAGAGATGGCCGTCACCCGCTCTGCGGGGACAGAATCCGGCTTACAGGCGTACTCCGCGTCTATTTCGTGAGAACGGCCATCGGCGAAGTCCAATCGCTGCCATCGCTAAAACGAACGTACGCGATGAAACAGGCGACTGATCCGATGTGCGTCTCGCCCACACTCGTGCTCCACTGGGGGAGCCCGTGGCCGTCCGGCCGGATGACGACGTTTTCTCCGAAGCTGCCCGTTCGGCCGCCGTAGAAAACCGCGATCGGACTTTTTCCGTTCCCTTTGAGTACGTTGAATTCGTAGACGACGCCGGTTACGGTTTTCGCCGAGCGATTCACGGACTGCGCGGTCGCATAGACTTGCGATCCGTTAACCGAAGCAGGGTCCGGGCCGACTTCCGAATCTGTGTATGCCGGCTGCGAAGTCCGGTTCGCGTAGATGCGGCCGTCGTACGCATACGCCGGCTCGGCGGACCCGGATCCGCCTGAGGATTGGTTGAACCACGGCGTGGATACATCGAGCGTTACGTCGATGGAACACGACTCAATCTGCACGGGGGCAGCGGTCTGCGTAATGACGGTAGTCTGCACGGCACCCGCGGCCACCGGCACCAGCGCAACAGCACCCCACGCTGCGCAGGCTAGCAAACGTTTCATAGTAGTTCAATTTTAGCACAGTTGCCTGTCCGACAGGCGTACGCCGCGCTTTTCCGCAAAATACCGGCATGAAGCAGCGCCTGGCGTTCTGGCGAGTTGCTGTGCTCCTGTGCATCACGCTCGGAGCTGCTTTCGTATGCTATCAGCTCACACTCCCCGGCATGCCGGATTACGGCGTGAACTTCATCGTCAGCCCGTCCACGCCGGGCGGCATTACCGTAACGCAAGTCGATCCGGGCAGCTCGGCCGCGAAGGCCGGGATAAAACCCGGCGACACGATCTTTTACGGAAATACCCAAATCGAGCGCGCGCGGGTGCTGTATGCGCTTCCCAATTCCAAGGTTCAGGTCGTCGTGAACGGTTCGCGGCGCGTCACGCTCGCGACGCCGCGGATAAACACGTACAAACCATTTTGGCCGCTGTACCTCATCCGTTTCTCGTTTCTTTTCGTTGCCGCGCTTCTGGCTTGGCGCTGCTTTGCCGATCCCGCATCGCGCTGGCTCGTCGCGTTCCTATGGTGCTACGGCATTACCATTGGAATGCGGAACAACGTTTTCGCGACGCCGATGCTTACGGCCGTCGTGCAAGTCATCGGAACGGTCCTCATGCTGCTGGGCACCGGAGCGGTCGCAATGTTTGCAGCGACATTTCCGTCCGGGAAAGCGCAGCCGCTCCCTGGTGCGCTCGCGCGTCTTGCGCTCACGATCGCAGCCGTAGGATCGGCGATCACGATATCCTCGATTTGGGTGCCGTTTTCGGCGGCCGAGACTTCCTTGTTCAATTATGTCGTGCTTTGGGGCATGGCGCTCAGTACGTTGCTCGTCGTCGTGACGCTCGTAACCGCGCACCTCTACGGCGCGCCTGCCGAGCGTCAGCGACGGCGATGGGTTTTTCTGCTTCTTGGTCTTACGCTTGCAGCGGTAGGCGTGGATTTGGGAGTCACCGCGAGCATCGGCTACATCGCGGTCGTCGACCAAATCGCTCTTTTGCCGATCGCGCTCATGCCGGTAGGTCTGGCTTACGTCATTCTGCGGCACCGCGTGATCGACGTCGGTTTCGTCCTGAATCGCGCCGTCGTTTACACCGCCGTTTCAATCATCGTCGTCGGCATTTTCGTCATCGTCGAAACCCTGCTCGCCAAATACGTCGAAAATACCAGCCACGTCACCAGCATCGCCGTACAGCTCGCGGTGGCGCTGCTGCTCGGCTTTTCGATTCGCTTCGTGCACGCGCGCGTCGATCGTTTCGTCGACAGCGCGCTCTTTCGGGAGCGGCATCTTGCCGAAGCCGCGATTCACGCGTTCGCGCAGGAAGCATCGTACGTTACGGACCCCGGCGTCCTGCTTTCGCGCTGCGTGAAAACCGTCGAGCGATACGCGAGAGCGCGCAACGCGGGTATTTGGGTCGCCGACGGCGCGGTGTATCGCGCGCAGATGCATACGTTCGCCGTTGCGCCCGACGTCGACGAGAACGACCCGGCCGTACTTTCGATGCGCGCCCGCCGTGTAAGCGTGCACGTGCGCGACTGCGACTCCACGCTGCCGGGAACGCTTGCCTTCCCCATGATCGTACGCGGCGAACTCTTGGGGATACTCGTATGCGGGCCGAAGATCGACGACGACCTGTACGACCCCGA
The DNA here is from genome assembly GCA_035294905.1 of Vulcanimicrobiaceae bacterium. GTDB lineage: Bacteria > Vulcanimicrobiota > Vulcanimicrobiia > Vulcanimicrobiales > Vulcanimicrobiaceae > DATGJX01. The sequence continues at coordinate 4,992 of DATGJX010000152.1, forward strand.
CGAGGAGAGCGCGCTTGCCTCCCTCGCTTCGAGCGTCGGGCACGCACTCGACGCCATCGAGGTGCGCGAACTGCGCCGCCGTGTGCAAGCCTTAACCGCAACCGGCGGGGGCCAGCCGGCGTTCTAGGCGAAGGTATGAGTATGAGCGAGCCACGTTTCACCCCCGAGATGACCGTCGACCAGGCGTTCAAATTGCACGCCGGCGCGCGGCGCGTCTTCGCCCGCTTTCATTTGGGCGGCTGTTCCAACTGCGCGATCAGCGAATCGCACACCATCGGCGCAATCAGCGAAGATTACGGCATTCCACTGCCGATGCTGCTGGACGGCCTGAACGCGCTTTGGGACCAGGGCAAGCTTTCGGTGGGCGACAAGGTGCGCATCCCGGAAGAGATTCGTTCCAAGATTCCGCAGCTCGCGAACGTGCCCGAGGTCGGCGAAATCAAGGGCGCTGAAGCCGGTGCCTATACGGCCGAATTCGGTGATGTGCGCCTGCAGGGTCTCGCGGAAGATTTCATTCCGGTCGAAGCAACCGTTACGACGCCGTAGAGGTACCCCTCGACTTCGCTCGGGGTGGTTCGACACTTAGCACAAAGCCCGCAAACGCGGGCTTTGCTTTTACAGTTCTTTGCGTTCGGAGAAGCCTTCGTCCATACCGTGCCAGTGCGCGATTCGGTCTTCTCCCGCTTTCCAACACAGATAGATCGCGCGTCCGTCCCGCATCGACGGAAAATCGATGAGGCCCAAATCGATGTCTTTCACGATGCACCCGTACGCTTCGATTCTATTGATGATGCGCACGATCTCCGCTTTTTGTTCGCTGAATCGCCCCGGGGTGAACGGTGAACGCGGCGTGGCCATGCGCGAGTGCGGCGCAGGCTCGGTTCCGCGCAGCACCGGGTCCGTTTCCAAGAGGCGAATGGCGAGATCCCGGCGCTTCGCCCACAGCTCCTCAACCAGCGGGGAAACCTTCGAGATGAGGGCGTTTGCCTTTTCGGGCGAAAACAGTTTCATGACGTGTGAACGCTCCGGGTGCGTCGAATGGCTTTAGATCGGCTCGTTTTCGTAACCGGACTCTCGGGCGCGGGCAAGAGTCAGGCAATGAAGACTTTTGAGGACTTGGGCTTTTACTGTGTAGATAACCTTCCTCCGAAGATGCTCCCGCAAACCCTCTCGGTGCTGAAGGATGCGCAAGTGCGCGAGGTCGCCGTCGCACTCGACGTGCTCAGCGGCGGCGCGCTCGGTGATGCGCTGCCGGTCATCAGCGAGGTTTCGGCTGACGGGGCGCGGCCGCTGCTGCTCTTCCTCGAAGCCAAAGACGACGTGCTTGTGCGCCGGTACAGCGAAACGCGCCGGCGGCACCCCTTCACCGGTGTCGGTTCCGTCCGGGAGGCAATTTCGCTCGAACGTTCCGTTCTTGCGCCGCTGCGCGCCTTGGCGACCCAGATAATCGACACGACGAGCTTGACCCACGCCGACTTGAAAGAGCGTATCGCGGCCACGTTCCGTCCGGGCGAACGCGCGCTTTCGGTTACCGTTGTCGCCTTCGGCTTCAAATATGGTTTGCCGCTGGACCTGGACATGCTGTTCGACGTACGCTTCCTAAAGAATCCGAACTACGTGGATTCGCTTCGCCAGCTCACGGGCGCCGACCCGGCGGTCGCCGAGTACATCGAAACGGATCCCGCCACGACACCGTTTTTACAGCAACTCTTCGACATGGTGGATTTCTTGACGCCGCGCTACATCACTGAAGGCAAATCGCAATTGACGATCGGCATCGGCTGCACGGGTGGACGCCATCGCTCGATTTATGTCGCGCGCCGCTTGTTCGATCACCTGGACCGGCAAGGGTTGGCGGACGTGTATCTCGACGTGCGGGATACCAAGCGATGATGCTCAGTCGCGTACCCCCCGTGCTGCGATGGGCGTACCCGGGCCTCGGCGTCAAACGCTGGCTCATCGTCGCCATCGCCGGCATTCTTCTGCTCGTCAACGGCATCGACCGGTACCTGGTTGCGATCGGTTTGGATTTGCACGCGAACGAGCTGGTCGACAGCTTCGTAACCGACTACTTCCCGCCGGGATATCTCGCGTGGATCTTCATCATCATCGGCGCTGCGTTGATCTTCCTCGGAATCCGGCAATGGCTGCTCGCGATTTTACGCGCAAGCGCCATGGGCGGGCGCGAACACATCCTCGACACGTTGTACGAGATGCGCCTGCGCAACGGCTACAAGATCGTCGCCATCGGCGGCGGTACGGGGCTTTCCACGCTGCTGCGCGGATTGAAACGCAAAACCACCAACCTCACCGCCGTCGTGACGGTCAGCGATGACGGCGGCAGCTCCGGACGCCTGCAAAAGGAACTCGGCGTGCTGCCTCCGGGCGACGTGCGAAACTGCTTGGTCGCGCTGGCCGACGACGAAGCGATGGTCACGGACCTCTTCCGCTATCGCTTCAGCGACGGCGAAGGCTTGAGCGGACACTCCTTCGGTAATTTGTTCCTCGCCGCGATGACCGGCATCACGGGAAACTTCGATCGCGCGATCAAGGAATCCAGCCGCGTGCTCAACATCAAGGGCCGCGTTTTGCCGTCGACGCTCGGCATCGTGCGTCTGTGTGCACGCTTGGAAGACGGCAGCGTGATCGAGGGTGAAACGAAGATCTCGAAGTCGCACAAGCGCATCAAGCACGTGTTTTTCGATCCGCCGTATGCCGCTCCGCTGGCCGAAGTCATCGCCGCGATTCGCGAAGCCGACGCGATCGTGCTCGGGCCGGGCAGTTTGTTCACGTCGATTTTGCCGAACTTTCTGGTCGACCGCGTGGCCCAAGAAGTCGCGGCGTCGCCGGCAGTGAAAATGTACGTCTGCAACGTGATGACGCAACCGGGTGAAACGGACGGCATGAGCGCCGCCGATCACCTCGAGGCCCTGCTCGAGTGTGCCGGCGCGCGTGTGTGCGATCAGGTCATCGTGAACGACGAGCCGCCCTCGAAATTGTTGGAAGCGTACGCGGAGGAAGGACAGATTCCCGTGAAGCCGGACGTCGAACGAATTCGCGCGCTCGGGCTCACGCCGATTCAGGCGCAAGTGATCAGCGAAACCGCGACCGTGCGCCACGATCCCGAAAAACTGGCGCAGGTGGTCATCAGCGCAATCGACCGCTGTATAGCGCAGCGCGCGTCGTATATGCGACCCGCGCAGGTTTACGAACAGCGATCGAATTCACCGGCTTAAGGAGCGCCTCTGGGAACTTCACGCGAGAGTTCGATGAGGCGGAATCCCCCCGCATCGACGAACATCGTCAAGTCGAGGATGTCCGACGGCACCACCTCACCGGAGTCTTCCCAGTCGCCGCGTTCGCTATTGTAATCGCGCAGATAGTATTTCGGCGACGAAGCGACGCTTGCGTCGATAGTGATTGGCGCGTGCACGGTGCTCGCCGCGGTGTTCCCGATGAGAATCGCGAGTCCGTTCTCGCGCGCAAGGGCGATGACGATCACGCTCGGCGCATAGACGCGAATGTGATCCGACACGTCGCGGTCGTAAAGTTCGACGTCCCAATCGCTATCAACGGGTAGCGTGGAAAATATACGAAGCCCGGACGCGCCGCGTACGACGAAATACGTGAAATCCGCGCCGTGATACGGCAGCTTGCGCATCCCGACCCATCGCCAATTCGAAGGAACGAGCGGATTTATTCGCGGCGCGCCCGGACTGAGCATGAGCCCGCAGACGCCTTCCACGGCGGCCCACAAAAATCGCGGGGGTTCCCACGGCGAAAGCCGCATCCCGCGGTTCTCCAAGCTCTCGCCGTCGAACCACTCACTGAACTGCCCCGGTACGGTGTTGTTGCGCTCGGGATCCGCACCATAGTGCTCGAACGAGGAACGCAGGGCGCGCACCATGATGTCCGGGTGGTACCGTGCTGCACCGAACGCGTACCACCACGTAAGTCCCGGCCACACGCCGCCGAGCAATCCCGAACACGCCGACGGATCGAAGCGCGGATCCTCACGTGATGCCGTTCGCAGCCCTGCGGGCGTCCAGAAATCGGGACAGTTCAAACGGCTGATGACGCGAAATCCCGTTTCCTCGCTGCATGCTCGCATCATCACCGGAAAGATTTCGTCGCCGGTTACATCGGTGTGGGCGTCCCCGTTCACATCGACGTTGAGATAGTAAATCCCGTTGTCGGGATTGATCAAGTGTTCGTCCATCGCCGAGCGCACGCGAACGGAAGCGGCGGCAAAATCGGCCTTATCGGCGTCGAGTCCGCTGAGGTTTTCCGCCAGGTGCGATGCGGCGCGCAGCGCGGCGACGCATTCTGCGTTGATCTCCGTGACCGCACCGTTGATGGTGTATCCCGGAATGATGTTACGCCAGCCGGCGATCGCCCAAACGTCGCCGCGCGGATCGTTTGCCGTGCAAAACACCAAGCCGCGATCGTCGATCTGCGCGATAATGTAACGTGCCGCACGCGCGACGGCCGGATACGCGCGCTTGAGCCAATCGAAGTCTCCGCTCGCCCGAAAATGATGGTTGACGGCCAAGATATAGAGCGGCGTGTCGTCGTTGATGTTCAGTCCGTCGTCTTCGACCCGGCCGCTCACACCGTCGAAGTACTCCGGCAACTTCCCGTTTTCGTACTGCCGCGAGGCGATGTTGTCCAGAATATCGCGAGAGAATGCCGGCAAGAAGTGATCGTTGCCGAAGATGAACCACGCGCAATCGCGCACCACGATATTCGCGTACGTCCCCGGATCGTTGGTGAAAGCGCATCCTGTCGGGTATTGCGCCATCACGCGGCGCATGTTCACCTTGCTCCACAACGCTCCGCTATTGATTACCGCGTCGGGCGTGAGCACACGCGCGTAGCTGAGCACGTCGTCTAAATGCGTGACCGTACGATCGAAGACATCCTTGGCCTGCTCCGCTGAGGCGAAGCGCCGCAGGGCTTCGGCGTCACCGCACGCGTACAGGCCGATGCGCAAGTGAAAGGTGCGCCTCTCTCCCGGCGCGAGCGTTAGATCGAGCTGCAGGCGTCCAATGACGTCGCCCTGCCTATCGGTGCGGTTCGACGCGGGGTGCAAATGCGAGGCATCGTAGCTGCCGCCCAGATCGAAATCCGCTCCATGCCGCGACGCCGGTTCCGAAAAGGCTACGATCCGCACCCAATCGGGCTTACTCGCGTTCCACGCAACGAGTGCGTTGGAGCCGGCGTCGTAACGCACGCGAACGTCGGGAGGCGTTCCCCCGCGCAGTAAGGCCGAACCAACCACGCGCAGATGGTGCGCAATCTCGTCGCTATTGACGATCTCCACCATGATGTACGCGCAGGGCGCGTCATCGTGCCCGGGATTCCCCCACCCCAGCGGCAAGAACGTCGTTTCCGCGACGTCGAGTGCACTGGCTAGGCGCAGACGCCGGCGTTGAAATGCGGGATGGATTTCGAAAAGGGCGCTCCCGGGATCCGCATACAGCGGACTATAGCTAATCGCCGGATCGGCGATCGGACGGGCGTGCGTACCGTAGCGCAACGCGACCGTACCCACGAGCGAGATGCCGGCCTCGTTCAAAAAGATGCGCTCGATTGCGCCGTTCCCTTTGGTGTGAATCCAAAGGGCGCTGTTCCCGAGGCTTGCACCCATACCGAGGTCGTCTTCCGGCACGATGTACAAGCTTTCGAGCGCTTCCATTGCCCGACGATAGCACGCCGCGGCTCGTTTGTGAATGCGAAGCAGTAGCCGGGCGGCGGGCAGCTACTGCGGCGGAAGGCGGGTACACCTCATGCATGAGCATTCGAACGATTCTTCCGGCAGCGGCCGTCGCTGCGCTCGCTCTCATACCGTCGATCGCGCTCGCGGACTTCGCGGTGAATGCGAACGGCTTTCATCGAGTCGTCGTCGGTTCGATGCAAAATGGAATGTGTCACGTACACCGCGCCGGCGACGGACGCATGGTGCGGTGCCCCGACGGTTCGCGCGGCACGCTGACGTTCTATCAGCATACGCTCGGCACGCCTGCGTGCGAAGTGGATTTCTGGTACGACAACACGTCGGGCTCGCGCCCCTGGCACATCCAGTTGTCGCATCAAAACGCCGCCGACGGGACGTGCACGACACAGTGGCAGGGCGCGAATACGCTAAACGTTAGCCTATCACAGTAAACCAAAGCGCGAGACCGGCAACGGTCTCGCGCTCGAACTTTACGTGCCCTTCTCGCCCCCCGCGTAGAAGATGATTTTGAAGATCGCTTGCGGGATCGTGGTCAGCGTGTTGGGATCGCCGTACGCCAAATAATATTCCTCGTTGCGCAGGCGCAAGTGATATGCGATCGAGACGTTGGAGCAGACGCCCTCGCAGTTGCCGCCGCCGTTGGGCTGCGGGGGAAACCCGATAACGCGCCGCAAGCCGATTGCGAACGACGAATTCGGCCCGACTTGGTAGGCGTATGAAACGCCGT
>DATGJX010000153.1:0-12467 GCA_035294905.1 Vulcanimicrobiaceae bacterium
GAACCGATGGCCACGATCAAACATGTCAGCCAGCCCGGCGGATTAGCCGTAAATAAAAACGGAGACCTGTTCGTCTCCACTCCGAACGGCGTCCAAATCTTTGCGCCTCCGTATACCGGCACGCCGATCGGTGAAGTCACAAATGGTGTGAATCAGCCGAATACGGTCGCCTTTGATTCGAAGTCCGACCTGTTTGTGTCGAATATAGGAAACAGTACCATCACCATGTATCCCCCGCCCTACACGGGCGCGCCAACGGTGACGATCCCGAACGCACAGTGCTACCCGAGATCTCTGGCCTTCGATGCACGTGGTGACCTGTTCATTGGTTATTATCCGAAGTTCCAACCCCCGGTTAATGAAGTGCTCGAATACGCTCCGCCCTATACGGGTGCGCCAATCGCGACAATTACCAAAGACGTAAACGCGCCTTATGGATTGGCGGTCGATTCGAGCGGCAATCTCTTTGTGGCCGACGCCGTTAACAGCAACGTCAAAGCCTACGCCCCGCCGTACACGGGCGCACCGTTTGTAACAATTACGACCGGCGTAGACTTTCCCGAGGGTCTCGCTTTCGGACCTTAGTCAGCTCTTACAGCGCCACGCGAAAAAATTGGGGGAAACGGCCCTTGACCGCCCCCGGCAGTACGCCTATTTTACTGGAGCCACACCCCGTTAAACGGGGGTGTTTCGTATGATGCGATGCGCATATATTGCAGTATCTTTGGCGTTCATTGCGGCGCTTGGAGGCTGCGGCCACGGCGACCTCATCGGCGGCAGCTCGAGCAGATCCGGAAATAACGCAGCGTTCCGTACGCGATGACGAGGAACGGCGAGATACCAGGCACTGACGATGGGCGAGCTGCGATTTACAAGAATGGAAATCTCACGCTGCTTGCGTCGGATCCCAACTGCCAGCCGGGAACAACAACGGCGACGAGTGTTAATACACTTGGGCAGGCTGTGGGCTATTGCAATGGGGCCGCAAGGCAAAGTAGAACTGGCGCTTTATTTCGCCAACGGAACGGTACGCGAACTGCGGCGGCCTGGTCCTTGGCAACAGTGGGGCGTCCTTCAGCCCTGGGCGATAAATGACAGCGGTGAAATGTACGGCGGCGCGTACGCCTGGGGTCAATCATCCGGCGATGACCTAGCGCGTTTCTATCTGAACGGCCAACCCACAGAGGTCTTCAGTCCGCCGCGAATTGCGGCGCTCTCGCATTTGCGCATCAATTCTAGCGCAGTTTGATCAGTAGTTTGCCGTCTTCGGTTTGCGGCGGTTCGGGCGGTGCGGTTTGCGCAACCGATTCGGCTTGGCGTTCCGGAGCCGGCATCGCGCCATAGTCCGGAATCGAGCCTGACGCAACTTTCTGCCTGTAGTCGTCGAGCGCGACGTGCAGCGCTTCGAGCGCGCGCTGCGGATAGTCTTTCTTCTTCTCCGGGTAACCGTCGAGCGCGCTCTCGATGTCGTCCGCACCAATCGCTGCAGCTTCGTCGATAGTCTTGCCCTTTGCCAAGTCGACGACCAAACTGCAGGTTGCCGTTCCGAAGCCGCAGCCGGTCGTGAAATACGAGATGTCCTCGATGACTGCGCCCGGGCCGACCTTTAGAAAGAAATTGTACATGTCGCCGCACGAGTCGCTGAAATACTCGCCGCTGGCGGTGGCATTCTCCATCGTCCGGAATCCGGTGCGGTCTTCAACCAGGCGTTGAAACTTGGGAAAGTTCAAGGCTCTCGCTCCTTTAGTTAGCTTTAACCTCGAACCGGCACTCGCGTCCGCCGGTTGCGATGGATTCGGTTTGCACGTGCGATCCGCCGATCGTTTGGTCGAGCACGTGATGAATGACGGAGCAAACCTCCGGATGGTCTTTCACGACCTCCGAGTACGGACAGTTGTGTTCATGCAACGCGTAGCCGCCGTCTATCAGACTCACGTCCGCAACGACACCGCCCTCGCGAAGCACCTCAGCCAGCTGCGAAACGCGCCCCTGCGTGTCGGGCGCAGTCAGACGGCGTTTCGCTTTGGCGACCGTGCGTTTGGCAATGCCGTCGAAGACCCGGGTAACGCCGTCGTCGCCGAACTGCTCCTTGACCTCGCGCAGCACCGCGCCAAGCATCTTGTCGTACTGCTGAGGGAAAAGCTTCTCGGCTTCTTGCGTCAGCGAAAATTCATATGTGGGCTTCGTACGCCCACGTCGCACGGATTGCTCCACGACCAAGCCGTCGCGCTCCAGCACGACCAGCTGCTGCCGAATGGCATTCGGCGAGAGGTCGAAATGCTCGGCCAAGTCCTGCGCGGACGCGCTCTTGCGGCGTCGCAGCTCCTCGACGATACGACCCCGGGTGGTCTGGAAAAAGCGGTCGGCTTGCATGTCCTTACCGCGATGCTACCACGAAATCCGAAGATAGTCCAGGTTTTCCTTGACTTTCTCCGAACGCAGCCGGTAGGATAACAGAGCACATGAATACAGATAGCAACCAAGGGAATTCCTTAGCGTCAAGCGCACGCAGTGCGCGCAGTCCTGAGCCTGTCGAAGGGGGCCTTCGCATCAGCGACCTGCGCGTCAACGTCGCCGGCAATCAAATTCTCAAGGGGATCGACTTGGTGGTCGAGCCCGGGCGCGTGCACGCGCTCATGGGCCCGAACGGCAGCGGAAAATCGACGCTTGCCTTCGGGTTGACCGGCCATCCGCGCTACGAGATTGAATCGGGCAGCGTCACGCTCGACGGTGAAGATATCCTCGCGCTTGCCCCCGACAAACGCGCGCGCGCGGGGCTCTTCCTCTCATTTCAGTATCCGGCGGCGATTCCGGGCGTGAAGGTTGCGAACTTTTTGCACGCCGCGCGTCAAGCCGTGCGCCCGGGCAGTCTCACACCCACGCAATTCCGCGCGATGCTGATGGAAAAGATGGAGCTGCTCGACATGGATCCGGCCTTTCTCGGCCGCTATCTCAACGACGGGTTTTCCGGCGGCGAAAAGAAGCGCCTGGAAATGCTGCAGCTCGCAGTGATTGCGCCGAAGTATGCGGTTCTCGATGAAACCGATTCGGGGCTTGACGTCGACGCGCTGCGCGCGGTCGGCGAATCGGTAAACGCGATGCGCAAGAGCGAGGAAGGCAAGGACACGGGATTCCTGATTATCACGCACTATCCGCGCATTCTGCAGCACATCACGGCGGACGTCGTGCACGTGATGATGGACGGACGCATCGTGAAGGAAGGCGACGCGTCGCTCGCACTGCGCATCGAGCGCGAAGGTTACGACGTGATTCGCGAGGAGATCGGTCAACTTGCCTAGCGCTGTTGCAACCATCGGCATTCCCGCGAATCTGGAAAAGTCGATTGCCGTCGTAGAAAGCGACCCGGCCGAGCAGGAGTGCCGTCGCGACTTGCTCGCGCGCGCATTCGAGATGCGCTCCGGCCGCGAGCGGCCCGGGCGCTTTTGGAAGATCGATATCGACGCGCTCGACTATAGCGCCGTGCTGGCTGCATCGCCGGCTGCTCCGCACGTTTCCACGCCGAGCAACAGTGCCGTGGTCGCTATCGACCTGCGCGCAGCTCTTCGTTCGCATCGCGAGATCGCCGAGCGCGCGTCCGGCAAAGCCGTTGACCCGCGCGCAAGCAAATTTGCGGCGCTCGCCGCAGCGCTGCACAATACGGGCGCGTTCGTGTATGTCCCTGCCGACATCGCGCTTGACGAGCCAATCGAGATTACCTACGACGCGACCGATGGCGCATTGTTTCCCTACACGCTCGTCGTTTTGGAGCGCGGCGCGCAATGCACCATCATCGAACGCCTGACCGGTTGTGCGGGCGCGTTCGTGTGCGGCATCACCGAAATCGTCGCCGCGGAAAACGCAACCGCGACGTACGCCGTCGACCAGCAGCTGCCCACCGATGCTACCGTACTTTTCACACGCGGCGCCAATCCCGGAAAAGATGCACGCGTGAACTGGGCGGTTGCGGAACTGGGCGCGCGTCTCTCCGTCACGTCGGTTGACGTGAACGTGCAAAACCCCGGCGTGCAAGCCGACGTCGCGGGCATCTTTTTCCCGCACGGCGAGGAGCACGTCGATCTGATCTCGACCGTCGAGCACAACGTCGGCAACTCGCAATCGGACACGATGGTAAAATCGGCCGCCGCGGGCCGTGGGCAGGGGCGTTACGTCGGCAACATCCGCATCGTGCAACACGCGCAAGGCACCGAGGCGTGGCTGCATGACGATGCGCTGCTCCTCTCGCAAAAAGCGCACATCGATTCCGTTCCGGCGCTCGAAATCGCCGCAAACGACGTCAAGGCATATCACGGTGCTACCGTGGGCGCCATCGACGAAGAACAGATTTTCTACATGACCAGCCGCGGCATCGATCGCGATTCAGCCGAGAAAATGATTGCGCTCGGCTTTTTCGAGCCGGCACTCGAGCGTTTCCCGACGCAGGCGTTGCGTGAGCGTTTGCGCACCGCACTCGAAAGCAAGGTGCTTGGATGATCCACACGCTCGACCCGAAGCTCGAACGTATCGTCGGCGACTTTCCGATTCTTCGCGAGCGAACGAGCCGCGGGAAGCGCCTCGTGTACCTCGACTCGGCGGCCACCTCACAGAAACCGCAGGTCGTCATCGACGCGCTGGTCGAGTACTACTCGCACTACAACGCAAACATCCATCGCGGCGTCTATGAAATCGCGGCGCGTGCGACGGACGCATTCGAAGCAGCGCGCGGCAAGGTCGCAGAGTTTCTTAACGCGCAGCCGCAAGAGATAATCTGGACGCGCAACACGACCGAAGCCATCAACTTGGTTTCCTATTCGTGGGGCCTGTCCAATCTCAAACGCGGCGATGCGATTCTGACGACGCAGCTCGAGCACCATTCGAACTTGGTCCCCTGGCAGTTGCTGGCGGAGAAGACGGGCGCGGAGTTGCGCTTCATTCCGGTTGATGGACGCGGCGTGCACGTGCTCGACGATCTCGACGAGTTGCTCAAGAGCTGCAAGATGGTCGCCCTCTCGCATGTGAGCAACACGCTCGGGACAATCGCTCCGCTAGACGTCATCATTTCAAAAGCGCATGCGGCAGGTGCGGTGGTGCTGGTCGACGGTGCGCAAGCCGCGCCGAACATGCCGGTTGACGTGCGAGCGCTCGACGTCGACTTTTATGCGATTAGCGCGCACAAGATGTGCGGCCCAACCGGCATCGGTGTCCTTTACGGAAAACGCGCGCTGCTCGAAGGGATGCCGCCGTTTCTTACCGGCGGAGACATGATCCGCAAGGTCGAGTACGCCAAAACGACGTTCAACGATCTCCCGTGGAAGTTTGAAGCCGGCACGAGCAACATCGCCGACGCGATCGCATTCGGCGTGGCAATCGACTATTTGAGCGGCATCGGTATGCAGTGGGTGCGCGAACACGAGCGCTCCATCATGACGTATGCGTTCGAACGTTTGCGCTCAGTGCAGGAGCGCGGCTTGGTCATCTACGGTCCGCATGATCCGGAGAAAGTCGCCGACGTCATCTCGTTCAACATGGGCGACATCCATCCGCACGACCTCGCTTCACTGCTCGACACCGAAGGGGTCTGCGTGCGCGCGGGGCATCACTGCACGATGCCGCTGATGGAAAAGATGGGCTGGCCGGCAACCACGCGCGCCTCGTTCTACATCTACAACACCGAACAAGATGTAGACGCACTCGTGGACGCGCTGCACAAAGCCGCCGATGTATTTAAACTTTAGCGGCGCCCACGGGGAATGTTCATGCTAGCAGAGGGTGTAGGCGCCATGAAGCATTGGGGGCCCCAACGCAGTTGGGGGGCGCGGAGCCTAGGGCGGAGCGCCTTTTAAATGGACGATTTTTACCGCGATTTTATTCTAGACCACTACCGGAATCCGCGGAACTTCGGTCATCTCGACAAGCCGGACGTCGCCGCCGAAGACCTCAATCCACTCTGCGGGGACCAAATTCGCGTGGAGCTACAGGTCGACAAGCAGGGCCACATCAGTGACGTGCGTTTTTCGGGCAAGGGCTGCGCGATCAGTCAAGCCTCGATGTCGATGCTCACCGAATCGGTGAAAGGCAAGTCTCTCAAAGACGTTGCGACGCTTCCGAAGGAAGCGGTCCTCGAGAACGTCGGCATCGGAATCAGCGCAACGCGCATGAAGTGCGCGATGCTCGGCCTCAAAGTCCTCAAAAGCGCGGCCATCGGTGAACTTGCCGCGTGGCCGGACGAGTCTTGAACCTCGTAATATTTGACTGCGACGGCGTTCTGGTTGACAGCGAACCGCTGATCAACCGAATAGAAGCGGAATGCTTCACCCAAATCGGCGCACCGATGACCGGTGAACAAGCAATCACGCAGTTCAAGGGAAAAACCGTCGAGCAGGTTGCCAACGCACTGGAATCGCGCATCGGTCACCCGCTATCCGCTGAGTTCGTCTACGATTGGGCTATGGCGACGGCGTTCGGATTGACGCAGGACTTGCACGCCGTTCCGGGTGTGCAAGACGTCATCGAACGCGTCCGTACGGCAGGTGCGGCAATCTGCGTGGCGTCACAGTCGCCGCTGCCTCGCGTTCTGCTCTCACTGCATATCACCGGCTTGAATCACTATTTCGGCGAGAACGTTTTTACCGCGAGCATGGTGCCCAATCCAAAACCCGCGCCGGACCTGTTTCTGTATGCCGCGAAGCGCATGGGCTACTCGCCGCAAGAAACCATCGTTATCGAAGATTCGCCTAGCGGAGTGCTTGCGGCGCGCGCAGCCGGAATGCGCGCGTACGGTTACGCCGCGCATGAAGACGCCGGCGCATTGGAACGCGCCGGCGCTCGCGTCTTTTACTCGATGGACGAGCTACACTTTGATGGCGGTTTTGTCCAAGATGCGGTTTGACGCAACCGTAAACGTTTCGAAGTACTCGCCTTGCTGCGTCTGCATGTCGACTTCGACCTTGTAACTGCCGTCGTTGTTGCGCGAAGTCGTTACACTGCTGATGCGCGTCGACGAATCGATGAATGATTCATCCGGCGAGCCATTGCCCAGGTAAGTCGAAGCGTCCGAAGGATCGCCGCGGCGCAACGCGTCGATGTATGCTCGCACGACGTGCGTTGCGGGATTCGACGCCGATATCGGCGCTTGCGTCGGTGCAGCAGTCGGCATTGACGCAGCGGTCGGCGTGGGCTGTAAACGCGTCGGTTCCGCCACAGGTGACGGCGTCGGCGTAGATACCGGCGCAGGCGTCGCCGTGGGCGCAGCCGTTGGACTCGCTGCTGCAAGCGCTGCCGGTGTAACCGTCGGAGACGCTTGCGCGGTCGGTGTCGGCTTCGGCTTCGCAGTCGGTGCAATCGTCGGTGCGGGAGAAGGCGAGGGTACCGGTGTGACGACGGGAAGCGCCGTCGGCGCTTGCGCAACCGTTCCCGGTTTCGGCGAACCGTTGAACACGTGCGCGAGTGCTCGCCCCAAAAACCAACCGCCGATGATCACCACGACCGCCGCAACAATCGTGACGACCCATGGATTTCCATTCCCGTTGCCATTGCCGCTTTTTCTGCGCGAGGGCGAGTTTCGCAATCGGCGGCGCCGGCCGAAATCGTCGCTCATCGCTCGAGCAGCCGTTCGCGCACGCCGCCGGCGATTTCGGGCGACAGTTCTTCAAGCATATCGGGTTCGCGCTCGATGAGGCCCACGGTCGCTTCCTTCAACAAACCGGGGTTTGCGCGCGCATACGTAAGCAGTTTGCGCACCGCGTTCGAATCGTGACGTTGGATCTCTTCGAGCGATGCGCCCGCTCCTTCGGCTGCATCTTCCGAGGATTCGCCGCGTTGGCGAAATGCGCCGAAGATCGCTTCGACGAGCAACCCTCTGCCTTGAGGAGACATCGTTTGCTCGCTGCGCTCAATTGCGGAAGCCAGCGCTGATTCATCCATTTTACTGATGACTTTCTCGGCCGCGTCGATGACCTCGTCCGAGGCGAAATTGCCGAATACCGACATTGAGCAAATCGTTACTCCCTGACGGCAGGCGGCTCCTCGAACATGGGCAAAACTTACCTCATGATACGCGTTCGCGTGCCCTTGGATTTGCATGCCGTCTCCTGCAACGGCTCGGGCGCGTTCGCGCTTGCCACGCCCCTGCGCGTGAGGGATCTGCTCTCGCTCGCCGTTCGCGAGGCCCTTGGTGCACGAGCGCCCGCGGACAAGTTCGCGCGCAGTTTACGCACCACGCTGCATGGGCTCTCGTCCGGACGCTTCACCGTAGATATCAACGGACGCCTCTTCGGCGACGCTGACGCCGTCGTCGTTTGCGGCGAGGTTGCAGACGTGCGGTTTTTCATTCCCTCGCGCCGTCCGGTGACGCACACTGAACTGGCCTGATCAGCTCCCCTCGTACCGTCCGCTCGGCATCGTCACCGCACGACTCTTCGCGCGGCGGTGGATGCTGTATTTGCTGGTCTGTGCAGTCGTCTTCGCGTTGCAGGCTGTCTTCGTCACATTCGTACACGTCAAACTCGCGGAACTTTACGCCGAACTGCTCGGACCGCCGCTCGTCATAACGGCGGTAACCGTGTTCGTGAGCGCGGACGCGACCGGCACGCTTTCGCTCGCACAGCGTTGGGAGCGCGTCCTCGAACGCGCATGGGCAATTATCATCATCGACGTCGGCCTCTCGTTCGTAAACGCCAGCGGCCTGCAAACCGTGCAGGCGGGCGATGCACTCGACGTCGTCTTCGGGTTTCTCACGCTGCTGCTCTCAGGGATGCTGCTATATGCGGAACCGTTCGCAGCTATCGAAAAAGACACTCAGACGCTGACCATCGTCCCGTTTGCGATACTGCGAAGCATGATGCTCGCGTGGGTGAACATGTCGCGCGTGTTTGCTCTGCTTGCCGTGCAGATTGCGCTAGACATCGCGGTGTTGCTGGCCGAGCAAGGCGCGCTGCACGCAGGCATCGACGCGCGCCTCTGGGTCGACTTATTGATGCAAACGCTGCTCGCGGCGCCGCTGGCCGCGCTCTACACCGTCGCCTATCTGGACACAGTCTCTCAGGAAAAACGCACCGAAGCGTAGCGCTACGGGCGGGTCATGGACATTGCCTCTAAAACGGGAGGCAGGCGGCCTTGGCGGCCAAGCATGATTTGCGCGAAGAGCGCATTGGGCCAAGCGAAATCGGCGCGCGTGTACGACTCCGGCCAATCCGCGTTGAACGATTCGTGTAAGCGGTGGTCTCCCGTGTCGGATGCGGCAAGATACCCCATGACGCGGTCCACTTCGCTCTGATCCGTGGACGTGAGGGCTTCCATCTCCAGCGAAAGCGGCCACACGTAGCCGTGCGGCGTATGCGGGCTGCCGATCCCCGACGCGTACTTGCCTTGGAAGTAGTACGGATTGCGGGGCGAGAGAATGAACTTGCGCGTCGCCTGGTATACCACGTCGTGCCCGCCCACGTAACCGAAGTACGGAATCGAGAGCAGCGACGGAATGTTCGCGTCGTCCATCAGGTTCGCGTGACCGTAGCCGTCGACTTCGTAGGCGTAAATGCGCCCGATGCCCGGCACGTTCACCAAACCATAGCGCTCGATGGCGCGCTGAAGCTGAACCGAAAGTCCCCACGCATCTTGCGCCATGCGGTTGTCGCGGTACACGTGTTTTTCCATCTCGGTCAGGTCTCGCAAAACCACGACGCCGAACATATTGTCCGGAATATTGAAGTGATAGCGTGCGGCGTCATCGGAGGGGCGGAACCCGGTCCACACCAGGCCCGTGTACGCGGTCGGCGTGCCGCGCCCGTCGTTGGCTAGTTCCGGATGGCGATAGTGGGAGCGGCGCGTGTGGCGCTGCTCGGTGCGCAGCGTGCGCAATACTGCGCCGAACGCTCGCTGAACTTGCGGGGTGAAGATGCTCCGATCCCCCGAGCCTTTCCAGTAGAGGTATGCGAACCACACGGGATAGAGGAGCGAGTCCATTTCGAACTTGCGCTCGGAAACGCGGTAGTCTTCGGTAAAGGCGTTCGCGTACGGATCGATGAGGATGTACCGCGCCTGCCGTGCAATAACCCCGCGCAGCATCGTGCGAACGTATGAGTCCGTTACGGCTTGGCCGATGTACGGGGTCATCGTTGCGCTGGAGTCTCGCAGCCACTCCATATCGATGTCCCCGGTAGATACGAACGTCGTCCCGTCGGATTCCAGGACCGCATGACGGCTGTACGCCTCGTCGTAGGCGCGCTGATAGATGCGCTGCAGCGTCATCGCGACCGTTGCGGGGGGATGCGGCGTCGGGGGCGTGGTGGCAGCAGAGGCCGGCGCGGGAAACACAGAGCAAAAGATCGCCACAATCGTCCCCATGGCGATGACGGCGCGTCTTATACCCGCGGTGCTTTCCACTAAGCGTTCCTCATCTACATTAACAGTATCGGCAATCCGACCGTTCCACGTACAGTGAAAAAATTATCACCGGCAGTTTCACAGAATCGGATTTCCGGCGATAATATACATACGACACAGCACTGAGAAACCACCTAGAAAGAGAGCGAGCATCATCCGGCAACGCGTCAAGATCGTCGGCCTCGGCCTGGCAGCGGCGCTCATGCTGGGATTGCCCGCCAATGCGGATCAGCACTATGCGGTCACGGGCAACGACCGGTATCAGATCGGCCAGTCTGATCTGCAGACGAGCATCGCCTACAGCGGCACGCAGACACTGAGCATCACCAAGGAAGGCACGCATAAGCGCTTTACGGCACAAGCGAAGTACACTCGCTCGGATTCCGCCGGTAGTGTCCCCGCGTCCGCCGCGTTCGTCCAAGAGCTGAACGCGCAAGGCGAGTTCAAGGACCGCATGGATTTGGACCCCGACTACCTCACGGTCCTCAATCAGCCGTTCGCAGTCGAACTCGATGCCGCCACGCTGAGCGGCTTATTGCACCTGCGCGGGCGCCTGCCGTTCATTTTTCCGGCGCCCATGACCGGGGGAACCTTGCACGGCTATTTGGAGCGGGGAAGCATAGGCCGGGTCGGCTCGCGTCCGGCACTTGCGGTCGATTTCGATGCGACCGGGCCGATGGTCGGCCCCTTGCCGGATCATGCGCAAATGTCCATCACCGGGGCGATGCGCATGAGCGGGACGGCCTATTACGCGTTGCGCGGCGAACCGCTGCTCCTGGCGCTCAACGAGAAACTGAGCATATCCGGCACCCTGCGCGACCGTTCGCATTCCTCGCCGGTCAAAATCGTCTATCAGCGGTGGATTAAGGCCGACGACGCAACGACGACCGAAACCGCAGCCAGTTCCCATTAGCAAGAGGCCGGCACATGGTTGCCGGATAAGGCGTTGCCATCCGGCGCCGCAGGCCGTACTGTGGGAGCGCTATGCCTGAAAACCAAGTCGATATCGTCCTGGTCGGCGGCGGCATCATGAGCGCCACGCTCGCCGCGCTGCTAAAGGAAGTCCAGGACGATCTGACCATCGAGATTTTCGAGCTGCTGGACGTGCCTGCGGCGGAAAGTTCCAACGCCTGGAACAACGCCGGTACGGGCCACGCCGCGCTTTGCGAGTTGAACTACACGCCCCAGAATCCGGACGGCAGTATTTCCATCGCGCGCGCGCTCAAAATCAACACGCAATTCGACTTCTCGCGGCAGTTTTGGGCCTACATGGTGCGCAAAGGCGCAATGGGCACGCCGGAGTCGTTCATTCACGACGTTCCGCACATCAGCTTCGTGTGGGGCGACGAGAACGTCGCCTTCTTACGTAAGCGGTATGAAGCGATGAGCGCGCACCACTGCTTCAAAGGCATGGAATACAGCGAGGACCAAGCCGTGCTCGCGGAGTGGATGCCGCTCGTGATAGAAGGGCGCGATCCTTCGCAACGCGTTGCCGCGACGCGCATGGCCACGGGAACCGACGTCGACTACGGCGCCGTGACGCGCCATCTGCTGGCGCATCTTCGCACGCGTCCGGGCGTCAACGTTGCATACTCACATGCAGTAACCGACGTGCACCGCTCTCAGGACAACCGCTGGAACGTCACGGTCAGAGATTTGAAGAGCGCTACGACTCGCACCGTATCCGCGAAAACGGTGTTCCTCGGCGCCGGCGGCGGCGCGCTGCCGCTGCTACAGAAGAGCGGCATCCCGGAAGGCAAAGGTTTCGGCGGCTTCCCGGTGAGCGGCATCTTCCTGCGATGCGATAATCCGGCGATCGTCGATCGCCATAACGGCAAGGTGTACGGCAAAGCGTCAGTCGGAGCCCCGCCGATGTCCGTTCCGCATTTGGATTCGCGCTTCGTCGACGGAAAACGTTCGCTCCTTTTCGGCCCGTATGCCGGTTTTTCGACCAAGTTTCTCAAACACGGCTCTTCCGGCGATCTCTTCAAATCGATCAAACCGGACAACATGGGGCCGCTGCTCGCAGTCGGGCGCGACAACTTCGATCTCACCAAGTACCTTGTCGGTCAGGTGCTCGAATCGAAGGA
>DATGJX010000154.1:0-17734 GCA_035294905.1 Vulcanimicrobiaceae bacterium
AAAGGCTCACTTGCGCCCGGTGCCATCACAATTTGGCACACGCACCCTTTTCCACCGTTTGTCTATATCGTGAGTGGGAGCGGCACGTGGGAGTTCAAAAACGGACGTCCGTCGGAGGTGCGCAGCACCGGCCAAGCGATCGAGGAACCGGCGAATGTCGTCACGCGGATCGTGAACGGCGGAAAGTCTCCTTTGAATCTCGTCATCTTTCAGGTTTCCAAACCCGGTACTCCGGTTCTCGTTCCGGCTAAATAGCGTATCAGATCAAGCGAGGAGCAATCGCGCCTTCCAACTCGAGCAATGCGCGCTTGAGCGGCAATCCGCCGCCATAACCCGTTAACCGGCCGTCACTTCCGATGACACGGTGGCATGGGATGATAATCGGAATCGGGTTCGATCCGTTTGCGCGTCCGACGGCACGCGCTCCGTTCTGCAGTTGCATCTCGGCGGCGATCGCTCCGTAGGACGTCGTCGTACCATACGGAATTTTGCAGAGCCGATCCCACACGCGCTGTTCGAAAGACGAGCCATGCGGTGCCAAGCGCAGATCGAAAACGCGCCTCTTGCCGGCAAAGTACTCAGTTAGCTGATTTGACGCATCCCGTATGCCTTCACGCGCTGCCGCCGGACTCTCGCGCTGCGGTGAGAATGCCCGGCCGCGATTCGGCAGCCAGGCTTCAATCAAAACGCCGGCCTCGTCGACCGCGATCTGCATGTGCCCAAACGGCGTCTCGACCGCCGCGCGAAAGACTTTCGTCATGAATTAAATCGACAGCGCCTCTGCGACGGCACGATCTTGCGTGAGTGACTCGCCGCGTTTGACGAGGTCGTTCGCGCGCGATTCACCCAACACCGCCCTAAGCTTTGCAAGCACCGCGTCGTACTCGGTCTGCTCGGTAAACTCGCGCGGGAGCGATGCGGTGAACACCGTATTCGTGTAGCCCAGCAGCCGCGCGCAGCGTTCGAATTCACCGCGCATCCCCGCAACGGCCGCTAGATGCTGGACAGCAAACGCCACTAGCTGAACCTCGCCGGCGTCCGCCGCCAAACGCAACGCTTCGTTCGCCGCTTCACGTGCCGGCTCGACCTCGCCCGTCGCCACCAAATACGCCGCAAGGTTCGCCAGCGTATTCGGCAACGTGCGCGGCCAGCGCAGCATTCTATCGTGCGCGATTCCTTCGCGTGCCAGCTCTATCGCCCGCTTGACGTTTCCGGCTTCGTACTCGCACTCCGCCAAGCTCAGCACGCACGCGCTTATGGTGAAGTCGTCATCCTGAAGGCGCGCTTTGGCCATGGCGCGTTCATAACGATCGCGTGCAAGGGCGACGTCTCCGCTGAAGTTCGCATGTACCGCCAAACTCTCGAGCGTCCAATTGGCCCAGCGCTCCTCGCCGTGCGATTCGAAATAGTTGAGCGCCTGCGTGAAACTGACACGCCCGCGATGGAGATCCCGCAGTAGCGTAGACGCGACGCCGATCCACCGCAGCGCGCGCATGGCACCGAATGCATCGCCGAGAGCCTCGAAGCCCGCCTTCGCGTACTCGGCGTACTCGCGCGACAAGCGAAAATTCGACGCGAGGTTCACGATGGCGCCGGTCAGCCACACCTTCGCGAGGGTCGCGGGCGTCAAGTCCCTTTTGACTTCGAGGGCGGCCGAAGCGTACCGTTGCCCTTCGGCCCGATGTGCGTTCCAATACAGCGGCAGTGCGGTCACGAGCTGCGATCCCAGTTCGACGTCGTGCCCTTCCGTGAGCGAGTACTCAATTGCTCCGCGCAGGTTGTCTAGTTCCGATTCTACCTCTTGCTCCCAAATTCGCGTCGGCGTTATCGTCCATCGTTGTTCCAACTGTTGAGCAAACTGCGTATAATACGACGCGTGTGCGGCGCGCAACCGATCGCGTTCTCCCGCGGCCGCGAGCTTTTCCGCCGAATAATGCCGCGTCGATTCCAAAAAATGGTATCGCGCGGATGATGCCGCAAGTTCCGCGACCACCAAGGATTTTTCCACGAGCGCGCCCAGGACGTCGTAAACGTTCCACGACTCGAGTGTTTCGTCGGCGCAGACGGCACCTGCAGCATCGAGAGACCAGCCGCCGCTGAATACCGACAATCGCCGAAAGAGCGTTTGTTCTTGCGGCGAGAGCAAATCATGGCTCCAATCGATCAGCGCTCGCATCGTCTGATGGCGAGGCAGCGCCGTACGGTCTCCGTCGGTGAGGATCCGAAAACGTTCCTCCAACAATCGCAACAGGAGGCCGACGTCCATCGTGCGCACGCGGGCTGCTGCGAGTTCGATTGCGAGCGCAATCCCGTCCAGGCGCTCGCAAATCTTTTCTACGCTCGCCACATTCGCGCCGGTCAGTGTGAACGTATCATTCGCGGCCGTCGCGCGATCTTTGAAAAGCGCTACCGCTGCGGACTGCTCGAGTGACGCAACGCGATGAGCCTGCTCGCCGGAAACCTTCAAGGGTTCCCGGCTTGTTGCCAGGATCCGCAGAGTCGGCGAGCCGCGCAGAATCTTGTCGATGATTTGCGCGGCAGGCTCGATCAAGTGTTCGCAATTGTCGATGATCAAAAGCGCGCGCCGCCCGCGGAGCGAGGCGATCAGGGCATCCGTCAGCCGTTCGGCACTCGCTCTCACCTCGAAGACCCTGGCCAGTTCCGCCGCAATCAGCGTGCCGTCCGAGAGAGGCGCTAATTCCACAACCCACACGCCGTCATCATAGTGGTTTAACAAGTCCGCGCCGGCCTGTAACGAAAGCCTGGTCTTACCGACGCCGCCCGCTCCGACAAGCGTAACGAGCCGATGCGTTTCCAGCAGTGCCTTGATTTGCGCGATTTCCTCGCTTCGCCCGACGAACGAGGTGAGTTGGAGAGGCAGATTATTGTTGGGGCGCGCGTCCAGCGAGTGCAGTGCGGGAAATTCCGTGGGCAAACCGGGAGCAACGTATTGATACACCCGCTCGGGATGCGCCAGATCCTTCAGTCGGTGCGTGCCCAAATCGAGCATCGACGCGTGTTCGGGCATTTCGCTCTGCATCAGATTTGCGGCGGTGCTTGAAACGAGAACTTGGCTGCCTGACCCGATAGCAAGCAGGCGAGCGACCCGGTTTACCGCGGGGCCAAAGTAGTCGCCATCGCGCTCTTCGGTGTGCCCGGCGTGTACCGCAATTCGCACCTTCAGGCCGTTTACTGCCGAAAAATCCTCAGTGAGAAGCGCGCGCTGCGCGTCGTGTGCTGCTGCGACGGCTTGCGGCACTGTGCTGAAGGCAGCGCAGAACGCATCGCCGAGGCGCTTGAACGTGTATCCGCCGTGCGAGTCGATAACTTCCGAAAGGATTGCGTCGTGACGCTTTACCGCAGCGCTCATCGCCTCCGGGTACGTTTCCCAGCGGTGCGAGCTGCCCTCGATGTCGGTAAACAACAGTGCTACCGTTCCACTCGGGAACATTCGATTTTGCTTCGCTCTCTTGCGGCCAAAACCACTCGTTCTTGCCGTCGTAGTGCGCCAGGCTTCGAATCGCGTAGTGCGAAGTGCCCAGATCGCTGATGTGAAGAGAGCGATGGATCATATTCGACCCGCGCGGCTGACCCATGTTGCCGGGATCGGCGTCGATCGGATGGGCATGCTAGCCGACGCGGCGGCTAGCGATTTGCTGCGCCTCGAAAATCTCGATACCGATGTGCCGCCTGATCCGGACGTGATTGCGTGCACGCGGGCAGCGGTAGCAGAGGATCGGTTCAACTCCTATTTGCCGTTCGTTGGACAGGAACGGTTACGGAACGCTGTTGCGCGGCACGTCTCATCCGTCTCGGGTGTAGACTACAGCGCCGCGCAAGTGATCATCTCCGCGGGCGGATTGTCCGGTATTCTCAACGTATTGCTGGCCACGATCGACGTCGGCGACGAGGTGATTGTCACCGATCCGGTCTATGCCGGGCTGTTGAACCGCATACATCTCGCCGGCGGTGTTCCGCGATACGTTCCGTTTCATTTTATGCCGGGCGCGCCGTGGAAGCTCGATCGCGATGCGCTGCGTTCCGCTATCAGTTCGCAAACGCGCGCGATGCTCCTGATGTCACCCTCAATGCCGAGCGGCGCGGTTCTCGATGCAGACGATTGGGCGGTGGTCGCGGACCTCTGCACGCGCAACGATCTGCTGCTCATCCTGGACGCGGCGATGGAACGCTTGCTGTTCGATGGACTTTCAGTGATTCATCCGGCCCGACTCGATGGAATGGCTGACCGCACAATCGTTGTCGGATCTGCGTCGAAAGAATTGCGGATGATCGGCTGGCGTGTGGGCTGGGTCGTTTGCCCCGCCTGGCTCACGCCGGATCTTGCTGCGGCTTCGATGGCGAACGTTGTCGTGCCGGTCGGTATTGCGCAGGAAGCTGCAGCACTTGCTCTCGATCTTTCGCCGGCGGCGCTTCCGCGATACGTCGAGGAGTTGCAGCGCCGGCGCGACGCACTTGTAGAAGGCCTGCGGGGTTTGCCGTTCGGACTGCCGGCCGGTGGTTGGTCGATGTTGTTACGCGTTTCCGACTTCGGCCTGGACGGGGCTCTGATGTCGGAACGGCTCTTCGAACACGACATCTGCGCAACCGCTATGACCGGTTGGGGAACGCACGGAGGCGACTTTATTCGCTTCGTCTTTTCCAACGAACCTGTAGAGCGACTACGCCGCCTCGGTCCCGCCGTTCGCGCCATCTTGAGCCACGTCTAGGGGTGCTCGAAAGTCCAAGTGTACACGTACGAGCCGCTGGAAGGCCGGCACGCATGCACCGGCGGAAAATATGTAGACAATAGCGCCGCGCGCAGCGTCGCCGCGTCGTAGTCGTGTCGTCCAGTGGACTGCGTTACCTTGGCATGCATCAACCTGCCCATTGCGTCGAGCGAAACCGTCACTGAAATATCGCGCGTATAGTCTGTTGGTTTGAGCAAAGGAAACGTCGTGAGCTCCGGGTCGGTCGCCGCAACGATCTCCGCGTCGTGTTCACAGGGATTGTCGAACGTCAGGTTACCGGACGACACCGCGTATTCCGCAGTCGCCCATGCCGCCTTGCAGCCGTCGGATGCCGGCACAAATGTCCACGATCGCATTGCCGCTACACCCGCAGCATCAAAATCCGGATTACCGGAGCTGATGTCGACCTGTGCAGAGGCGACGCGCCCGAACGCATCTACAGATGCGACAACCGTGACGTACGGCCGCTGCAATTTCGGCAGCATCGCTTGCCATGTTTCAAATGGCATGCCCACGATGTGCTTCGGAACGGGAGGATGAAAACACGGCGGCTGCGCTACGGACATGGCTTCATTGTAGGCAGCCGCATGGTTGATTGCAAGGTTCCGATACGTTACGGCGTGCCGTACTTATCGTGGTGGCGCAGCCACCGTTCGTCGTCGAAGCTCTCGTTGCGGCCGCGCGGTGCGCGATCGAGCCACCGGTACATGTTCCATAAGCCGTCAAGGCCGCGCGCGTACGTGGAGTACGTGTGGTACACGGTGCCATTCTCCAGCACGAATGCGCTAACGCCCGGTGCTTCGCGGCCATAGGTCGCGCGATTGGTTCCCACCATTTACGCGAACCGTGACGACCACAGGTGTTCGCTTTCCGGCTCGGAGATTCGCTGGAAGTTGTACTCGACGGCGCCTTCGCGCTCGTGCTCCTCGGTGTACTTTCCGCCTCGGCGGCAGCGCTTGTTTCCCCCGACATATGCAGGGCGCTCGCGTCGGTCCGCGCGGATCGTGTCATCCGCATTCAGAGCGCCAGCATCGAAGTGACGCCGCAGCGATTCGTACGTACAACCACCTATAACGGGCAGTTCCCAGGACCGCTGTTGCGGATGCACGAGGGGCGCGCAGTCATCGTCGACATCCGCAATGACATGGATATTCCCGAACAGCTCCATTTTCATGGACAGATCATTT
This sequence comes from Vulcanimicrobiaceae bacterium, assembly GCA_035294905.1. Taxonomy (GTDB): domain Bacteria; phylum Vulcanimicrobiota; class Vulcanimicrobiia; order Vulcanimicrobiales; family Vulcanimicrobiaceae; genus DATGJX01. The sequence continues at coordinate 5,936 of DATGJX010000154.1, forward strand.
CGGCCGACATCGACGGAGCGGCTGAGGCGAAGACGCCGTATATTCCCGCTCGCGGTGCGCGGCGAATTTCGTTCACACCGCGTCCTTCCGGATTCCGTTTCTATCATACGCATCTCAGAGCCGGCGGCAATATCCAACGAGAGCAGTATAACGGCGAAGTGGGCCCCTTTTCATCGAACCCGCGCACGATCCCGGCAGCAGCGGCGCGCCCGTCTGGAGGACGCCGCCGCCCTCCTCTTGGGATTATCGATGGTTTGGTACGAAAAGTATCGCACCGCGCCCCGAGCCGGATGCGACGTTCACGTTTCACGTCGACAAGGGAAACGCCGCCTCCGATGGATTTAATATCTGGACGCTCAATGGGAAGCCGTACGGCAACGGTTCGGGGTCGCACATCCACATGGTCGGGGACATGATTCCTTATGCGCAACTTCGTGAAGCCGGTCGTTATCGTATCGTGCTGCGCAACGCGACCGACGATATTCACCCGGTGCACTTGCACCGGCACACCGAGCTGACGCCGATAGCGGGATACCCGACTGCCGGCGTTATGAAGGACGTCGCGATGCTTGGCGGATACCAGGTCATGGAGCTCGACGTCGTCGCCGACAATCCCGGACTCACACTTTTCCATTGCCATCAGCAGCTGCACATGGACTTCGGCTTCATGACGCTTTTCGACTACGCCTAGAGGCCGGACCGGAGTAACTCTGCATGCACGGCTAGAATCGGAGTACTCGACGGCGTCGGAGCCGGCGTCGGACGAATTGCCCACGCAGGCTCAGGCCTTACCGAGACGCCGCGCTGCAAATCTGCGACGCTCGCCTTCGAATATCGCGTGTTTTTGAAATGCGTACGCACGAACTGCAGTGCACGAATGGCCCCATCGTGTGCGCCGTATCCGGGAAGTTCCTCGAAGAGTTTCGCGAGATTGTAGCCCGTCGATGCCAGCCATGCATCCTTCGGATACGCGGCGGCCCACTGGTAATACGCATCTTCGGTGTACGTCAGCAGATGCAATACGTCGTCCGGCATACGCCGATGGTATTCGTAATCGGTTTTGAGCTGCGCAATTTCGTACCGGATCCGAAGCGCGCTCATTTTCAGTCTGCCGAAATACCGATCGGCGGGCGCCCCACCGCTCGGCGGACGCTAATACTAATGCACTGAATCGGGCGGCAGCGCGTCAGGCGGAATTGGTGACGGCGTCCTTGTTGTCGCCGTTGCGCAAACGGTTGTATCCTGCGCGACTCTCGCGATGTACTTTTGGCCCTTTGCTATCTGCACAGGCGTCATTTTCTGGAAGCGCGTCGGCCGGTGATATTCGGACCGCACAAACGACAACGGAATAGTCGCGCCGCAGAACGTTCGCATGCTGGTAACGGAGACACGCAGGTTAGCGCCTTTGCTCGCTGCCTTGTTCGCTGCGCCGCCGGCTATTATCCCGACCGGACCCGCGACGCTTGCGATCGTTCCGGCATGCATTTTTCGGCCTTGTCGTGCGTCTTCAATGAGGCCGCTCGCAGCATCGCCGGATTTCGCCACGATCGCACCGTCGACGATCACATCGTAGCTGACCGTGTACGCCATGCGTTCGCCGCTATGAAACGTGGCGGAGTTCACGGCATTGTAGGTCTGCACCACTATCGGTGTATTCTTCGCAAGCATCACTTTGCGATAATGATTTGCCGCCGAGGCGCTTGCCTGAGCCGGCGCTTGCGATACGGTGCATGCAAGGACCGCAAGCGCTGCCAGTGTGAAGCGAAGTTTCATTTTCCGGGCAGCAGGTCGCAGTCAATCATCTTGTTGACCAGCGGCCCGGCGACCTTATTGACGAATCGCTCCCGCATCGCGGGATCGCTCTTCATCATGCCGCGAGCTTTGCCCGAATTCGAGTTCCCGCTCTGGCGCTGTTTGAGCATCGCTTCGAATTCAGGGCATGAATCGTTCTGGATCTCAGCGACCATTCGGGTTGCGGCGCTATCGACGATTTTATCTTTGATTCGCTGGCCCAACTGCGCTGACGCGGGATGTGCGAAAGCCATCGCAAACGCGAATGTTACGGCGGCCAGTGCGGCGCGGCGAATAATGAGGGTTGAGCGTGCCATGACGGTCGTTCCTCCCCAGGTTTTGGACGTCGATTATAGCAAATGTCGTTCTCTTTCGGGCACGGCCGAAAGCGTGGTCTTTAAGGCCTAGTTCGGGATCCGGCAACAGGGGCGGCCGATACCGCAGAGAAGCGCGTCACGGTCAGGGGAGTATACGTATGATGCTATCTCCGCGGCGCGCTTTCTGTGCGCTTATCGTTTTGGCTTCGATTTCATTAGGCGCGTGCGGCGGCAGCCACGCCATCGTACCGCCGTCGAACGGCTTCACCCCAACCACGGACTCGATTTCGGCGCTTTCGAACTTCGTCGAAACGACCGTCCCGAATGTCGCAGGAACGTACAGCGGCAGCGTAGTCGCAACCGAAAGCGGTAAATCCGAGAGCGGAACGGTTGTCATCGTGCTGCAGCAAAGCGGTTCCGCCATCAGCGGTTCGGTCAAAACCACGATTAACGGCAAAACGGCGACCTTTTCGCTTTCGGGCACTGTCAAAAGAACAGTGAAGGGCGCGTTTCTGAAATTCACGATCTTCAACCCGAACGGCCGCAACGCGTCCGCTACCGCGACGGTAATCGGCAGCCATTTGAACGGTAAAGCCTACGTGCCCCCGTCAGGCACCAAACCCGCTATAACCTTCAAGATTCGAACCGTCAAGCAGTAACTCACAAACCGCTCGCGCCCGCCTGTCAGCTGTCACTGACGCAATGGCAAAGGTGACTGTTCTCCGGAAAGCTTTTAGCGCGTCGGGTAGCGTTCGAACTTCCGAGTCGCAGGATCGAGGCGAGACTTGCCCCCTTGAGATGCGCGAGCCGCAGTTCGCGCAGAAGCCGCGAACGTTCTCGCCGCCTGCCATACTCTGCGTCGCGTACTGCTGAATCGATCTTTTGACGATGCGCACATCCTTGCGTGGAAAGAGCAGCACGGGTGCATAGGCGCTGCCTGAAACATGCTGACAGTCGCGGCAATGACATTTGAACATCATGATTGGCTCGGCATCGCACTCGTAGCGGATCGCTCGGCAAATGCAACCTCCCGAGAATGTAGTCATCGCCGAGTACCTCGCTTCTTCGAGATTTTACCGCGTGACCGGGATATCGAAATGATACACGTCCTCGCGTGTACCCAGTGACTCGTACAGGCGTATCGCGGGGTGGTCGCCGCGGTCGGCTTGGACGAAGATGACGTATGCCCGCTGCTCCGCCGCGATGCGCTGAAGCTCGTGTATGAGCGCGGTCGCTACTCCCTTACGGCGGTGAGGTTCGCTTACGGCGAGGTCGTAGATATAGATCTCGCGGCGGTCCTGTTCGAATTTTTCCAATTCGTACGCCGCCAGGCCGCCGATGACTGCGCCTTCGGAGAACCCAACGATGCAGATGAAGTCGCGCCTTTCCAGTAGGCGCGCAAGATACGCGTCGGTCGGTACCGCGTCTTGATAGGTATCCAGCTCGTTAAACGCCTCACCGAACACGAAAAGGAGCCGTTTCATGAGGGCTATGTCGGAAGCTGAAAGCCGCCGATAGACGTATGGCGCCGTTTTCACGAAGAATGCAGCGTCCGCGAGGCCGAGCCTGTGACGCCGTGTGCCCGCATAGGAGCAAAAGCCCAGCCTGCTCCGATAGGGGGGCAGCGACGGAGAATTCGCCTTGATCGCCGCCATAATTTCCGCCACGTTTTCATTTACCGTAACTGCTCGGGCAGACACCGCATACCTCTCCGATCTGCCTTTCAAAGTTGCGGGTCTTCACGGTGTTCCGAACAACGGCTACTTCGATGCGATCCGCGTCAACGATGCCGCGGCGCCATTTCCGTGACGATGCTCCGAGCGCAAAGCACAAACGTCGATATCGTCGATCCGCAACTAACGACGTGACCGAAGTCCCGCATGTTTGCCTGTCCACGTGCACAGCGAGCAAAACGCAGCGGGGCGGGTAACAGCACCCCAGGTTACACCATTTCATGAGACCGAGGAGGAACCATGAAGCGATTAGCTCTTAGCTTGGCGCTCGCAAGCATTTTAGGAGCGGGGATATATGCAGGGTTTGCGTCCGCGCAGACACCCCCGCCGGCTCCTGCGCCTTCGTGCGCGCCGGCGACGATGTCGCCCGGTGGGCAGGCCGCAACACCTGCGCCTTGTCCATCGCCGACCTAGGGCAAACGAGCGGATCCGCGCTTTGACGCGGATCCGCCTCTGAAGAGTCACTTTTTCAGGCCGCGCAACGTCCATTGAGTGATGAACAACATCTACCTTGGCGTTGCAGCAGCCACCATAGTTCTGAACGCCGGAGCCGCGGTCGGCGATATCATGAAAGCCGGCCCCGTTATCAAAACCGCCGGAGAAGTGGGCGTGTCGCCTTCATGGGTGCCGCTACTCGGCGCCCTAAAGGGCGCAGGCGCAATCGGACTCTTGTTAAGTATTCTCGGGGTGCCGCTCATCGGAACGGCAGCGGCTGCCGGCTTAGTCGCGTTCTTTGTCGGCGCCATCAGCTTTCACGTCCGCGCGCGAGTTTTTTATAACATTGCTTTCCCGGGGTTCTTTCTTGCGTTGGCCGCGGCGTCACTGGTGCTGTCGGTACACGCGCGCCAATACTGAAAGAAAGTGAGAAATGGCACGAATCAGCGGCATCGACCCGAAGCGCGCGTCGTTCCCGATGCGCTTTGTCCTGAATAAAGTCCGCAAAATGGTGGGTCGCGACCTCACTCCGCAGTTGATAAGCGCGCGCGTGCCGCGGGTCTTTTGGCTACACGGTCTCGCGCAGTGGCTTCTCTTCGAGAAGTCCGCTCTGCCGCAGCGGCAATGCATGATCGTCACGCTGCGAACGGCCGCGCGCGTCGGCTGTCCGTTTTGAATTGACGCGAATTCTGCAGGTGGCAGAATGTACGGCTTGAGCAACGAACAAATTGCGTCGATCGCATCTGGTGAACTTGACGGCTTTGCGCCGGCGGAAACGGCACTGCTGCGGATGGCCGATGCACTCGCGGAAACACCGGCAAACGTCAGCGACGATTTGTACGCGGAACTGCGCCGCTACTTTTCGGAGAAACAACTCATAGAATTCGCAGCCGTTGCGGGATTCGAAAACATGCGCTCTCGCGCGAACCGCGTCTTCAATGTGGGAAGCGACGGGTTGTGTGCGATAATCGAGCATCGCGAGGGGCTTTTGCGGGCCTGATAGTAGCTCGCCACGAAAAGCGGTTCCATGGAATCTTGGCTGCAACAAGTCGGTGAGTGGCGGGAATTCTATTCGTTTACCGGAACGGCCGCGGCGACCCTGATGGGGTTGATGTTCGTCGTCATGTCGCTGACTCAGCAGGCGCTCACGAACGCTCGCACTCAGGGCGCCGTCGGCGCGTTCTTCACCCCGATCGTCGCGTTTTTCGTAACGGAGATGATCGTTTCGATGCTGGTGTTGATACCAGGGATTACGCCGCTCTGGCTTGGCTTGGGACTAGCGGCCGTCGGCGTGATGGGATCCGCATATATGCTCCTTCGGGGTTTTCACGCGCGTTGGCGGCGGCGATGGGACTTAGATGCGGATGATTGGATTTGGTACTTCATGCTGCCCGCAGCGAGCTATGTGGTCATCATCATCGGTGCCATATTCGTGTGTCGTTCATCCGCATACGGAGTTTACGGCGTAGCGGTCGTCATGGGCGCGCTGCTTCTTATCGGCGTGCGCAACGCGTGGGATCTCGTGGTGTTCACGTTGCTGCGTCCGCCGGAAAACTCCGACCCGTAACGATCACCTCATCACAGCCAGCCTCGACTCGACAGTCCGAATAATGCGAACGCAACGCCGAGCGCCGCAAAAAGAAGCAGCAAACCGGCAGCGACGGCGCTCTCGCGCCGTCGTGAAAAGGCTACGGCGTACACTGCTTTGAGCACGTTGTTGGACGAGCTTGCAATCATGATTGCGGCAGCAGCAACGGCGAGCCCGGTCGCCGCAGCTCCGCCCTGAGCGAGCGAAAGCACGAACGGATCGATATCGGTGAAACCGACGACGGCAGCCAGAGCTAGAACACCGTGCGTCCCGAGATGCCGAACGACCCAATCGGTGAGTATCGAGATGACGATCAAGAGCACTGCGAATAACAGCGCCGTGGCGAGCGCCAGCGGATTACGCGCGGTAAAATCGTTCTGCTTCGATTGTCGTGAACGGCGGCTGAGCAAATAAGCGGGTACGGCAGCCAATGCAGCGAGGACGACAAAGGGCACAACCAGGCGGCCTGCCAGCGCACCGTTGAACAGCGCGCACACGATGATGATTCGCAAGTACATCATCGCGGTCGCCGCTATGACACCGCCGGAGATTTCCGCAGTGAATCCCGCCTCGTGCGCTTCGCGCGCAAGCACGACCGTCGTTGCGGTGGACGAATAGAGGCCGCCAAGCAGCGCAGTGACGATGATTCCGCGTCCGGGCAGCACGTACCGCTGCACCAGATAACTGCCGTAAGAAAGCGTGGAAACGGCGATTACGGCAAGCCAAACCTTGAACGGTGTGATGTGCGTGAACGGAATTGGCGGCTCGTTGTAGAGCAAAGGCGCCACGACGCCGACGAGCAGTAAAAACTGACCTGCCTTCCAGATCTCCGATGAAGGCACACGGCTCACGAGGGCATGCAGCGGCTTTCGTGACGTGATCAGGAGCACGGAAGCGACGGTTACGCCGACGGAAAACCACGGCGGCTGCGTCAAGCAGACTGCTCCGAGGACATACGCAATGAGGACCGCAGCCGGAATGAGGAAATGCTTTTCTACGCGATTCTCTTCGAGTTCGAGATTTTCGCGGACGTACGCGAAGAGCCACACACCGATGACGAGCAATCCCGCGATGAATGCGAGCGCATAATGCGGTTCGATGAGGTACAGCGCGGCGCCGGCGAAAGCCAAGAGCGGAAAGGTGCGCACGCCGCCGGGGCGGTTTGCAAAATCCGAGTAGAACTCTTCAAACGCAAAACCGTAAAACAGCGACAGAGCCACGAGCAAAGCGTAGGACACGCTTACTCATTCTCCGGCCAGGCGGGATGCACTTTCATATTCCCGTCGAGCGGTGTACGGTAGGGTCATGCCGTCGAAAAAAGCGCACGCGATGCTGAAGCCCGGAGATCGCGTTGCCATTCCGGGAGAAGATTTGAGCGGAACGGTTACGGCCGTGCATCCGCATGAGGCCGTGGTTAAGCTTGAATCCGGCGAACATCGGAAGTTCGCGCTCGAATCGCTCCATCGTGAGCCGACCTTCGAGGAAACGTCGGATTTCGTCGATCACTAGGCGTGGGTTGATGCGGGTTTAGCTCGCAATCTCAGTGCAAGCGCGGTCCACGCGGTGCCGGCGAAGATGAAATTCACGCCGACGGCGATTCCGAGGAACCATACAGCGGAACTGGGCCACTGTTCCCACAGCAATATGCCGAGCGCGATCGCGATAAGACCGGCAAAAGCCGCCCAGGCATAGTTCGGCATCTGCGCCCATAGTGAATAGACGACGCGGAACACTCCGCTGAAAACCAGATAGACTGCGAGCGTCAGCGTGACGATGAGCGCACCGGCGACCGGATGCGCAAAAAGTACGAATCCTACGAGGATCTCGAGCAAACCGAAGAGCAGGTATAAAATAACGTGGCCTGCGCCGCGTGCGAGAAATGCCGTGGCAAGTTGCATGGCTCCCGAGACAACGAGAAATATGCCGAGAGCCGCAATTGAAGCAAGCGTAGCGAACTCCTCATAGACGATGGCGAGCACTCCCAGGGCAATAAGAGCCAGCCCGAGGGCAAGAAACCATCCCCACTCTTTTCGCATTTCCTGCAGTGCCGCATCGGCGTCAACGATGATCGAACTCATCTTCGTGACCTCCAAGATTGGCGCAGCTATTATAGTTCCGCCACTCTCCTCGCGCGACGGACAGCCAGGCGCACGGCTTCGCGCGCCTGACTGTACACGGCTATCCGAACCTAAACGCCGAGCGGATACGCTTCTTCGCCGTGCAATTCGATATCCAATCCGCGCTCTTCGGCATCACGAGGCACTTTGGTCAGCGTAACACGGCTAATCAGCCACAGCATTCCGTACGTGAACACAAATGCCCATGCACTGCAAAATACAGCAGCGCCAACCTGCTTGCCGAAGAACGACGCGCCGCCGAACAGAAGCCCGTCGGCACCCGCCGGATTCCAGAGCTTCGTTGCGAAGATGCCGAGCAACGTAATGCCAAGCACGCCGCCGACGCCGTGCACGCCCCACACGTCCAGCGCGTCGTCCCAGCCGAGCCGGTTCTTCAATGCGACGGCGTAATAACACACCAATCCGGCGAGCAAGCCGAACACGATTGCCGCGCCCGGCGAAACGTAACCCGCCGCGGGAGTAATCGTTGCGAGACCCGCGACCGCTCCGGTGAGTAAACCGACGAATTTCGGCTGCCTGCCGCGCGCCCATTCGACCAGCAGCCACGCAACTGCCGCGAACGATGCCGCGATGTCCGTGTTCAGAAAGGCCGATGCGGTAACCGCGTCGACGCGCAACTCCGAACCTGCGTTGAATCCATACCACCCGAACCAGAGCAGTCCCGTGCCGAGCGCGATCAGCGGAACGTTATGCGGTTTGTTTTCCATTACCGAACGCCGCCCGACGAACAGGACTGAAGCAAGTGCCGCAAAGCCGGCGGACGCATGCACGACGAGGCCGCCGGCGAAATCGAGCACGCCCCATTTCGCCAGTGCGCCGTTCGGACTCCAGAGCATGTGCACGAACGGAAAATACACGAAGAGCAGCCAGCACGTTAGGAACAGGAAGTACGCTTTGAACGTGACGCGGTTTGCAAATGCGCCGGTGATGAGCGCGGGCGTGATGATCGCGAACATCATCTGATACGCGATGTGCACGACGAGCGGAATACCGGCGTCGTTGCCCGTGAACATCGTATGCAGCGTCACGCCGCGCAAGAAGAAGTATTGCATGGGATTGCCGATGATGCCGTGCCAATCGTTGCCGAAGCACATCGAGTATCCGACTATCACCCAGACCACCGTCGTCCAGCCGAGCGACATGAAACTCTGTATCATGATCGTCAGCACGTTCTTACGGCCGACCAGGCCCCCATAGAAAAACGCGAGCCCCGGCGTCATCAGCATGACGAGGCTCGCGCAGATAAGCATGAAGGCGGTATTGCCGATGTTGACCGGGATGGGGCTGCTCACGCTGTACCTCCCTTTAATCAGACCCGACAATCGTTAGGTAGGCTGCCGCTATTTTCCGCCTTTTAGCCCGAAAACGCCGCGGGAAGCCATGGCGGGTGAGCAAAGACGAGCACGCTCCAAAGCAGTAACAGCGCACCGGCGATGGGAACGGCAGCGTTCCCGCGACGAGCAGTCTTTTCGTACACCATCAGCGCTGTAAGTGCCGCCATCCACCACAAGCTCGCGAATCCCGCTGCGAAGCCGATAAGCATGAGCGCCCAGCAGCAGCCCGCGCAGAACAAGCCATGCAGGTATCCGAGCTGAAACGCCGCGCGCGCTCCGCGCCGGTAATGACGCATGAGAAAGTTTCCGGGCAGCCGGCACGCTTTCAAACACGCGTCTTTGAGCGGCGTGAACTGAAACGCGCCGGCGATCGCAAGCACCGTTCCTGCAATCATAAAGGGATGCGCATTCAACCACGCGACCCGATCGGCGGCCGCGTGCACGACCACGTCCCCGGCGAAGGCAGCGATGCCGAAGGCCAACCAGACCACGACGTATCCGGTCAAGAAGGCAGCGAAGACGAGCGCAGAGTGCGTTTGTTTCGCACAGGCGAACGCAAACATCCGAATCAAGGGAAAACTGGACGGCAGCATCATTGCTGCGATCATCACGAGCCATGCGGCCACGAACAAAAGGAGCGCGATCCCCGGCGAAGGACCACGCTCGATGAGCGCGTCGTGATGCAGAAATTGCGCCCGGCCCGTGAATTGAGCGATTGCCGCAAGTATCCATGCAGCCGCAATGGCTGTGGGAATTACAGCCGGCACCGGCGCGGCACGTGGAACCGATTGCACGCGCTTATGCTCTATGAGCGATCATGTAGTCGCCCTGCACGGCGTTGCGGCCCTCGAAAGCCCACTTGATGCCGTATTTCGGAATATTTACGCGATGATACGTCGCCTTCGAAACGTACGCGGGCGAGCCGGGAATCGTCGAAAACACGGAGTCGCGAAGCGTCGTTACGCTTCCATCCGGTCCGTGATACGGTTCTATCGCTGCCGCGATCCAGCCCTCTCCGACGGTAAGTTCGCCTGCGCCTCCGCGCACTTCGTGGGCGATCGGGACACGCTCCAGACCGATGATCTCGCCGACGAGTTGCGAGAGATCGGCGAGCGGTCCGCCGAGATTTCCCGTGTATGCGGCGGCGATGGCGTTTGCTTGCTCATCCGTTGCCTTTGCGTCCATGAGTACGAGAACTTTCCAGCTCTTCGGCGTCAAAACGTTGCCTGGAATCTGGCAAACCATCACCATCGAAAGACCGCTCACGTCGATCCCTTGGATCTCGCCTTTGTCGAAGTGATAGCCGAGAAACGCTTTACAGTCGCCGGTATCGGGGTCTTCGCCGATCCAGCACGGACACAACACGCCGCACGAACACGCTTCCAAAAGCGTGCCCCGCAGGTTGTAAATGTAGTTTTGGGTTTTTGCCGCGCCCGCCGGGACTTGCGTGGTTCGTACAGTAGACATATGCACCTCCGCTCACACCGTACGGCGGGGGCACATTGCGTGCATCGGACGAACGTCCTACGCCTGCCTATTCAGGCAAGCAGGCCGTGTTCTATCGCAAATAAGGTCGCTTCTACGCGTGTCTTGACGTCGATCTTTGCGTAGATGTGCTCCAAGTGATGGCGCACCGTGTGTTCGCTGACGCAGAGACGTTGTGCCATTTCGTTGCGGCTCGCTCCGGTTGCAAGCACGCGTAATACGTCAATCTCGCGGTCCGTGAGGCCGGCGGGCCAAACGCTGCGAGGCTGGGCGTGCAGCATCGGCGCTTCCGGGAACATCGCCGGCTCTTCTCGCAACGGCTGTTCGAGAGATTCGCGTAAAGCTGCCAATACGTCATTCGAAAAGCGCGCGCCGCCCTCGCGACTCATTACCTCGAACGCAATATCGCTGGAAAGCGGTTTGCGCCCCGGACCTTCGTGCGTGAGCTCGTCGAAGCGATCGGCAACTGCGAGGACGTGCGCGCCGTCCGGAATTTCCGCCTCAGTCAACCCACGAAAGTATCCATGCCCGTCAGGCTGCTCGTGATGAGCGGCAACGAAACGGCGCAGCGGTGAAAAAGCGGGTGCGTGCGCAAGGATTCGCTCGGCGTGGTACGGATGCAGGCGCATCATTTCCCATTCGGCATTGCCCAAACGCTCGGAGGGTTTGTGTAACACGAACGAAGGAATTGCCACTAGGCCGATGTCGTGCAGCAGCGCCGATCGGCGGATCTCCGTGATGCGTTCTTCCGGAAGACCCATCGCGCCGGCTATCGCCTCCGAATGCGCCGCCACGCGCCGCGCGTGTCCGGCCGTATAAAAACTCTTCAGGTCCGCAAAGTCGCCGAAGGCGCTGGCCGCATCGTCGAGCCGGTCAACGTTGAAGTACCGGAAGGGCGATTCCGGCTCCATGTCACGCACGAGCGTCCAGTTCGACTCGCTCTCGAGCTCTTGCCAAAAACGCTCCTTATTGGCGAGA
>DATGJX010000155.1:0-2555 GCA_035294905.1 Vulcanimicrobiaceae bacterium
ACGCACTCTACGCGGTGCCCTACTATCACTACTGGGCCGAAGTTTGCAGCGACGATCGCGGCTGGCTGCCGTTCGATCTGATTTGTTGGGATCTCTCGCTCCGCGGACGCGACAACGCCTGGACCGACACGTTCTTTGGGAAAATCGACGCACGCATGACGACGGAAACGCTGCCGCGCACGTTCACCGGCTTCCCATCGGTGCAGTTCCCGAAAGCGTGGCACGTACTCTCGCGCCCAATCGAGAATGGCGCAGCATTCGGACTCTTTTCCGTCGAAAGCGGAGCGCTCGTCTATGAAGACCGGCTCAGCATGAACGCCGGCCCGTTGCTCCCTTGAACGGTCACATCTTCCGCGCCGAAATCGAGCGGCGCTAACCCTTCGCGCAGCTCCTGCTCACGGCGCATGAGCAGCCCTTTTGAGATTGCGAGCTGTTCGGCCAGCATCTCGTGATGCTCGCGCGGATATTTGTTGAGATCGTGAGTGACGTACACGTACAGGTACGGCTGCTTTGCAAGCGTTGCGAATCCTGAGCGTTTCTGCAGTTCCAGACAAACGACCAGATCGTGATTGAACTCAGCTGATTCGCCTTCCTCAGGGTAGGCAATCATGGCGGAGCGCGCGCATAGCAGGGTTCCGGGGTGCGCACGCGCCTCCGTCGCACGCCAGTTGAGCCAATACAGCCGCCGCGACGCCACGATGAACTGCATCGTGTCTTCCAGGTAGAGACACGCGGCGGCTTGCTGCTTCAAAGCACCGTATTGCTCTTCGAGCCGGCGCGGATGGTAGATGTCGTCGTCGTCCCACTGGCAGAAGTACGCACCCGAGGCGGCTTCACAGCTCAGGTTTCGCAGCGCGCCGAGTGAACGCGAACGTTCCTCGTGCACGAAGCGAATATCGGTGCGGACGAGAGCATCGACGTACGCGGCGAGCGGCCGCACGGCGTCGCGCGGACCGTCCGTGACGACGACAAGCTCTTTGTTATCGTACGTTTGCGCACAATAAGCCGCGACGCTCCGCTTGAACAGCTCGAGCCGCGCCGGCATGGTGACCATAAGGCAACTGATTTTGTCGACGATTAGATCTTCGCGTTCGCCATGCAGCCCGTGCGCGGGCGTTGAAAAATCACCGCAACGCCGCAGGCCGAAGTGAACATGCCGCGCGCATCGTGATCGACGCCGGGAACCTCCGCAACGTCTTGGTTCGTTCCGGCTGGATGCCGCGTCCGCAGATATTGCGTGTACGACAAACCGCGTGCGAGTCGATACGGTCCTTCGGTTTCACCCATGCAGCTCTTGTCGAGAACGGGATGATTCGGATCGGTGTCGAGCATGCCGAGCAAGTAGGTGACGCGTCGCTTTACGTAACGTGCTTCGAGTGTTGCGGCGTCGAGCGTCACGTACGGCGGAAGTTTATCCATGCCGTATTTCCAGTTGTTGAATCGCGGACAGGATGCCTCGATACTTGGCACCGGCCGATAGGAATCGAAGTACAGATACGACGACGGATTTGCAACAACGAAGCGAATCTGCACGCCCGAGGCCGCGAGATCGTCCGGAGCTTTGCCCACGACGGCATACCGCTGAATGAGCTGTCCGCCGGCAGAGTGACCGATGAAGACGATCTCGTGCAGCGCGGGAAAGCGCGAGCGATCGGCGAGCCGGCGTGCTATCGTATCCAGAACGGAAAACGCGCTGATCGGTGCCGGCCCGATTGCGGGCAGACCGTCGAGCCACGTTTGCACCTCCCAGCGAATCGTGTTCGACGGAAGCGAATGTCCGGTTACGTCGATCTGCGCAAGGAATTGCGGTGTGATCAAAATCGTGTCGGCGCCGGCGCCGGCTGCGGCGATCGCTTCTTCGCCCGTCTTCTCGTACTCGTCGCTGTTTCGGAGCAACCCTGAGATGTTGATCAGCGCGCGAACCGCGGTCGGAGAACCGTCGAGCGAACCCGTTGCGAAATAGTGGACGATCCCGGAGCCTTCCGGCGCCTGCACCAGGAACTCGCGGTTGCCGACCGCTTTGACGGGTTTGTAATGCGGATCGTCCTCGCGCTGCGCAAACGCGGCGTTCGCCACGAGCAGCACCGCCAACAATGCGAAGAGTCCCCGTTGCATCGTTCGTATCACGGGGACTCTCCTCAGTGGTTCGAGTCTGCAGCTCCTGCAAACCGAGCCTGTCGACTAGGAAACCTAATTCGGAAAAGGTAACGCGTCAAAATCAGACGACTGTTGCTCGCGGCATCCCGCAACGAATTCCTGAGAACGTTTATGGCCGCCAAAGGCTTGCAGCTCGGCGCGCGCCGATTCGTTGCTGGTGAAACGCTCGACGATTTCGTCGCGATCGTGCGCGGGTTGAATATCGCCGGATTTCTCGTCGCCTCCGCAATCCTCGGCGAAGAGGTCACAAACGAGAGCGAGACACGCCGCGTCACGGCCGAATACAAAGACGTGCTCTCGCGAATCGCCTCGGAGGGACTCCGGGCCAACGTCGCTCTGAAGTTGACGCATCTCGGCCTCGAGATCAGCGAGACGCTCGCCTTCGAAAATCTCGCCGA
>DATGJX010000156.1:0-4860 GCA_035294905.1 Vulcanimicrobiaceae bacterium
CGCATGACGGTATCCATGTGCTGCGCCGAGTCGGAGAACAGCTGGGGAGCAACGGCTGCGAGCACCGGAACGCTGATCGCGAGCATCAGCAGCCCGACGCCGATTTGCAGCGGAAATCCGACCACGAACACATTCATCTGCGGCGCCACGCGTGCCATGAGGCCGAGTGCGACGTTCACGATGAACAGCGCAACCGCGGCGGGCGCAGCGATTTGAAACACGATGAGGAACGCCTGCTCGAGAAAGATGACGACGTTGCCGGCAACGCTCGGGTCGAGGTTGATGAACGGCAGCGGCAGCAGATGAAACGACCCGCCGATGCCCTGAAGCAACATCAGATGCGAGTTGCTGATGAGAAAGACGAGCGTGGCAAGGGTCAATTCGAGTTCGCCCAGGACCGTGACTTGTTGCTGCGTCTGCGGGCTGATGACGTTCGCGACGGCGAAACCGATTTGGATGTCGAGAATCTCACCTGCGAATTGAATGCCCATGAAGACCAGGTACGCGACGAACCCGACGATGAGGCCGACGACCACTTGACTAACGACGGCCGCAACCAGCGCACCCATATCCGGCAAAGGCGCGGTGAGCGGCAAGGCGCGAAAGAGCACGAATGAAATGAGGGCGCCCAGCCCGATGCGCACTTGTACCGGAATCTGCGGTGCCGAAAACACCGGGAAGACGAACAGCATCGTCGATACGCGTACGAACACGAGCAGAAGTGTTTCGAACTGCGCCTGCGAGAGGCCGAAGACGTCGGGCATGCGCCTATTTCACGAACATCTGCACGTGCGTAAAAATGCGCGTCGTAAAATCCGTCAGAACCGCGAGCATGAACGGTCCGAAGAACAGAATTGCAAGTGCCGACGCGATGATCTTGGGAATGAACGTCAGCGTCGGCTCCTGGATCTGCGTCACTGCTTGAAAGATCGAAATCACCAGGCCGACGACCATCGAAATGAGGAGTACCGGCGCGGCGATCATGAAGCACACGAAGATCGCGTCGCGCCCTAAAGCTATCGCATCCCCGTAACTCATCATTTATAACTCTGGAAGATGGCGCTTACGGTGAGATTCCAGCCGTCGACGAGCAAAAATACCAGAATCTTGAACGGTAGCGAAATGATCACCGGGGGAATCATCATCATGCCCATGGAGAGCAGGATACTCGCGGTGACCATGTCTATGACGATGAACGGCACGTAAATCGCAAAGCCGATCTCGAACGCCGTTTTGAGCTCTGAGATGACGAACGCCGGAATCAGAATGTACGTCGGGACGTCGGCTTGCGTGGCCGGCCGCGGCTCGTTGGAGAGGGAGTAGAAGAGCTGCAAGTCCTTCTCGCGCGTTTGCTTGAACATGAACTTACGCAACGGCTGCGAGGCGCGGTCGAGCGCCACCGACTGCGTGATCTGATTTTTCATGTACGGCTGCAGCGCGTTCCGGTTCACGTCCTTGATGACGGGCGCCATGATGAAAAACGTGAGAAAGAGCGCGAGGCCGATCAGCACTTGATTGGGCGGTACCGTCTGCGTGCCCAGCGCCGTGCGCACGAACGAGAGGACCACGATGACGCGCGTGAACGACGTGACGAGCACGAGCAGCGTCGGCGCGAGCGTAAGGACCGTGAGGAGCAGCAGAATCTGCAGCGCCGTTGCAACCTGCGCGGGATTCTTGGCCTGCCCGACGCCGATGCTGAAGTTCGGCAGCGGCACGGTCGGACTGGTCGGACCCGTTGCTGCAGACGCAATCGCCGGCACGACCCACAGCGAGAAAATCGCGACGCCGCTCACGATGAAGAACGCGCGGTGGCGCGTCCAAAGACGTTTCAACAACTTCATCATTACGATTGCGGCTTGCGCAGCTGTTTGAGAAATCCGGCGATGGTTTGCGTCTGCTGCGCGAAGATCGTGCGCTGCTCGCGAAGCCACGGCTCGACTTGGTCGGCGGAAACCTCGGCGAGCGTGTTCACGTGCCCCGCGCCGCCGCCGATCAAATAGTACCGGTCGCCGACCTTTACGACGTGCAGCGTCGTGTTCTGCGCGAGGAACGTCGATTCGATGATGCTGACCAAGCGGCGATCCGTCGAAGTGACCAAACGTCCGCGCCCGAGCGCGCGCACGACCGTGTACAAGCCGAAAAGCATCAGCGCTACGACGACGAGCGCGAGAATGTACTGTACGATGAAGTGCATTACTCGACCGAGGGGTTGAGCTCGCTGATCTTCACGGCGTACTTGTCGTCTACGACGACGACTTCACCGCGAGCGATCAAAATGTTGTTGACGTACAGGTCAATCGGATCGGTTGAAAGCTTGTCGAGTTCGAAGACGCTGCCCGATTGCAGCGTGACGACGTCGCGCAGCGTGAGCGCGGTCTTGCCCAGCACGGCGCTAATCTGGAGCGGAACGTCGTGGACCAAGTCCAGGTTGTTCCCGCCGTGCGACGCACGCGCCGGCGTCGGCGCCATCGAGGCAAAGGATACCGGTTGCGCGGCGGGCGCCGGCGGCTGCGGTCGCTTCGGCGCGGCTGAAGGCGCCGCTGAAGGCGCCGCTGCAACGGCCACCAGTTGCGGCTCGGGCGCAGCGACGTCTGCCGAGACGCCGATCTTCGAGAGGGCGATGCCGTCGAAATCGATTGCGATGTCGGGTGCGACCTCGGCACCGACTTGAATCGTCCCTTCGTACGATTCGAACGGCGGTGCCGGCAGGTTCGTCGCGTCGGTGCACAGATCGGCGTGAATGCCGTCCGCACCGGCGGAGACACTCTTCGCGAGTTCTTCCGCCATAGCGGCCGCAATCTGCGAAACCGTTTCGGAAACGATGGAAAGCTGCATCGCGCCCATCTCCGCGCCGTCGTCGCCGCCGCCGAGCATCAGGTTCACAATCTTGGCGATGTCTGCATTTGCAAAACGCACGACGACGCGAATTCCCAGCGAGGGAATCTGGGCGACCGTGACCAGCGTTTCCGCATCGATTTTAATCGAACCCGGGTGATCGTTGCGCGTAGCCGCCGATGCGGCCACGGGTTGCTCGACGAGGCGTCCGAGAACGGTTCCCGCCGCCTCGAGCATGGCATCGGTGATTTGTTGAATGTCAGGCATCTTGGATTAGTCGTCCTCGCTCGAAATGACGTCGGAGACTTGCACGGCGATACGGTCTTTGTGCACGCCCGGATAGACCCGAAACTTATCACGCTCGTTGACGCGCGCGATCAGCGCCGAGTCGGTCGGCTTGTCGAACAGAATCAAATCGCCGGTTTGCAGCGCCACCAAATCGCGCAATGAAACGTTCGTGCGGCCGAGTTCCACTTGAACGTCGACGTCGGCGCGCTCTACGTTGCGCGCGAGTTGCTGAATGTCTTCTTCCGTCATGCCGCGTCCGGCGATGACCGTCGGCGACCACTGGAAATCGGTGAGCTGCGTGCTGATGGACTGCAGCACCAAATGCGGCAAGCAGAAGTTCATCACGCCCGCCATGTCGCCAACCTTCAACTCCATCGAAACGTAGGCGACGATCTGGTCGAGCGGGATGATGCGCGGGATGAACTGCGGGTTCGAGTCGAGCGCTTCGATCTTCAGCGAGAGTGTGAGCAGGTAGTTCCAAGACTCGCGATAGCTGTTCAGCATGCGCGCCATGAAGCGCTGCATGAGCGTTCGCTCGATGTCGGTCAGATCGCGAAGCTTCTGCGGAAACCAGCCCGGACCGCCGAGCAGGCGGTCGATGATCGAGAAGACCAGATTCAGGTCGACCTGCGTGATGCCGCTGCCGGGCAGCGGATCCATCGAGAAGATCGAAAGAATCGACGGGATGCCGATGGACGCGATGAAGTCGCCGTAGCTGATCTGTTCTATGGATACGACGGTCGCCTCGACGCGGGTGCGCAGGTAGACCGAGAGCGAGTTGTTGAGCAGGCGCGTAAAGTTCTCGTGCAGCGTGCGCAGCGTCTGCAATTGGTTGTTCGAAAACTTGTCGAGCCGTTTGTTGAAGCGGAAATCGAACGACTTGATCTTCTTGCCTTCGAGCGCGTCCTCGCGGGCCGCCGGCTCGGTGGCAAGCTGATTTATAAGCGCATCAATTTCTTCTTGCGAGAGACTGGACATGACGGATTACTGCCCCTTTTCTTCCCGAGAGATGCTGGCATTGAGCAGCACGATGTCGACGCGACGATTTTCCTGTCTCGCCTCCGGCGTGCCGTTATCCGTCCGTGGATGATATTGTCCATATCCCGCTGCCGAGATTCGCGTCGGGTCGAGGTGGTCGGATTCCACCAAGTACCGGACGACGTTCACGGCGCGCGCGGTAGAGAGTTCCCAGTTCGTCGGATAGAGCGCCGTTGCAATCGGCACGTTATCCGTGTTGCCCTCAACCCGGATGAGGTTGTCGTTCTTCCTTAAGAAGACATCGACGCCGTCGAGAATTTTCTTAGTCTCGGGGCGCAGTTCGGCGCTGCCGCTGTCGTAGTAACTCTTATCGGAAAGTAAAGTAATGACCAAGCCGCGGTGGTCCATGTGCACTTCCACCTGCTTTTGCAGGTGGTGGCTTTGGACGTACTGCTCCAGTTCTTTTTGTATCGCCGGAATGTTGGACGTCGAATTGAAGCTCTTATCGGCGTCCTGGCCGCCCTGCGGCGGCTGGTTTGTAGACCACACGTTGTCGAACCCGCCGGACACGTCCCTGGCGAACTTCTGGAACTTCACTTTACTGATGGTCGACATCGCAAAGAGAATGATGAACAGCGCCAGGAGCAGCGTGATCATATCCGCATAGGTAAGCAGCCAGCGCATCATGCCGGCCGTCTCGACCTTCGTCTCTTCCTGCTTCTTGCGGAACTTGCTCTCTGCGGCTCGCGCCGCGGTCTT
>DATGJX010000157.1:0-14047 GCA_035294905.1 Vulcanimicrobiaceae bacterium
GTTCGCTTCATATAAATACGGTGCGGCGGTCGTCGTGTCGATGAGCGGTTCCGTATTTCGTCCCGGCTCGGTATCCATGTCGGCCCAAATGCTGGCGAGATACTCCGGATAGTCTTTCGGATTGCGAATGCCGGCGCGGAACGAGAGCAGATCGCCCAGATACTGGTTCATGCCTTCGTACACCCAAAGCAGATCCGTGCGTTCCGGAATCTGGAAGTTGAGCGTCGTGAGGTCCCATGGACGCCGGTACTTGCCGTTCCACGAATGCGAAAGCTCGTGCGTTACCAAGTCGCCGCCGGCCGTCTGCTCCATGGGATTCGTCAGGAAATCGTCCGGCGCGCGGTCGTCGCTGCTTTGGTGATGCTCGATACCTTGGAAGCCGATAGCATCGCTGAGCGCCAGCAGCGAGTGATACCATGTCCAGTGACGCGAACCGTACAGCGCAAATGCTTGCGACGGCATGCGCTTGTACGCTGCAAGCACCTCATTCGAAAAGTCCAGATCTTGCGGTTTATCGGCGAAGATGTCGAGCCACTGCGTCGCATCGCCGCTCTTCCAAAGCAAGATGTGTTTGTAGTAGCGGCCCATGTCGAGCGGAGAGTCGATGAGCCTATTGAGCGGCGTCACGTCGAAATCGATGCGGTCGCCGGTCTGCTTTGCGCCGTACAGCGCCGTCGCGTAACTCCAGCCGCGCGGCAGCTCGATACTCGGTTTGACGTAGTAGTCGTGTGAATTTATCCCGGCTTGGTAGAACAGATCGCGGTTCCAGTTGATCACCGCGACGTTCTTGCTCGACATCACGTCGCCGCGACCGTTGGTGATCACGGTGAAGTCGACGTTGATTTGCGAGGTGCCGGCCGGCACGTCGACGTGAAACGCGTACATGTCCACGACGTCGCGGCTCCAGTACAGCGAGTGTCCGCCGGCGCTCACGCGAATCTCGGAGATGTTGGCCAGCGGCCCGGTGGGACCGTGCTCTCCCGGGATCCACTTCGGATAAACAAAGGTGAACGGTCCCGGTTTTACCGGAATCGTCATGTGAGAATACATCAGGCCCCGCGGCGCGGTACGCGCATCGAGAACCAGCGTCATCGGTTGAGCTTGCGTTGCGTATGCCGTCGCGGTCGGCGTCTCCGGCGTGAACGCGTCGGTATCGCTCGTTTGCGCGGGTGCGGCGCCGCTGCTCATCAGCGCGGCCGCGAGCACGAGCGGAAGAAATGCGTGCTTCATGCCGAACCTGTTTGTCATCGGCAAAGCGTTTCCCTGAGCGCTCTTCGAGCGAGCCGCTTTATTGGCACTCGGTAGTCGGGTACAAGGCCGCCATGGACAAGCTCCGGCGCGACAGTCACTGCGAACGGCCGCAACGAAACGAGCGAAGACCACTGACGTTGCCGCGATTCATCTTCGATCTCGACGGCACGCTCGTCGACAGCGTCTATCAACACGTGATTGCGTGGCGTCTCGCGCTGCAATCGTGCGGCTTCGATCTGCCGGCGTGGATGATTCACCGGAAAATCGGTATGAGCGGCGGGTTGCTCATTCACGCGCTCGGCCGTGAACTCGGACAGCGCATCGACGAACCGACCCGCAAGCGTTTGGAATCGCGGCACGCGGAAGAATTCGCGCGGCTGCTGCCGACGGTCGCGCCGTCCCCGGGCGCGCGCGAGTTGCTCGACGCGCTGCGCCGGGCGGGAACGCCGTTTGCTATCGCGACCAGCGGCGAGAAGTCCGGCGTCGAACCGCTGCGGCGACTGGTCGACGCGCAAGACGTGCCCACTGTATTCAGAAGTGATGCGAAGCTGCCCAAACCCGACCCCGGACTGCCGCTTGCTGCCGCTGCGAAGCTCCCGGACACTTCCGAAGAGACGTTCGTCGCCGGGGACAGCGTTTGGGATATGCTTGCGGCACGCCGCGCGCATTTTTTGGGTATCGGCTTGCTCACGGGCGGGTATGGTGAGAGCGAACTTACCGCAGCGGGCGCGTACCGGGTGTACGCCGACCCCGCGCAGATGCTGGCGCATTTGCATGAAATCGGTGTCGTGACGGAGGCAACATGGAACGGCAACGCTATAGCGATGAAGAATTGATCGAGCGCGAAATCCAAGACCAAACGGACTCGCCGGACGGGGATGAAGAGAGCGAAATCGAGCGCGCGGAAGCGATCTACGGCGATACCGATATGGATCCCAATCGTGACGATCAGCGTGAGGCGCATCACGCGGACCAGGACGAACACTTGTAGTACCACCTGTCGTCCTGAGGTATCGAAGGACCCCGAGCGAAGTCGAGGGGCGTGTGGTCAGCCCTAAAAACGCACGCCGAACCCAAAACCGACGTAGTGCTGGCGATTCACGTCGGTGATCGTGCGGCCGGCTTCGACGTCGGCTTCGAGGCTTGGTGAGACCAGATATTGCATCGCGGCATCCAGGCCGAACAGCGCGCCGCCGTCGGGCCGCAATCGCGTTTGCGAGAAGGCTTCTATGAATGCTTGCGCGCGCGGATTCCACCCATCGGTCAAAACGATCGACGGCAATGCCGTGAAGAACCGGCCCCTGTGCCCATCGAACGACGGTGCGTAATCACTTTGGACTCCGATCGTCGACCCGATGCTGAAGACGGACGATAACGGCATGGTGTAATCGACGTTCACCGTCGCAATCGGAGCCCCGGCGGTGAACTGCGACGCGCCCGTAGGCGCGATGTAGAGGAAGTCGGTCGCGAGCGCGCGGCCGCCGTCGTGCCACCATTCGAATTTCGCTCCCAAGCCGGAGTCGTAGTACCCCCGCATCCGGCCTGCGCCGGCAACGGCGTACGCCGGGCCGACGTAGTCCAATTCCAGACCCGGCGAGGCCCCGAAACGCATAAAGCCTTGCGGGTACTGCGCCAGGTTCGCATCGCCGGCTCCGTTCTGGTAGCCGATTTCGGCGACGATATCGCCGGGTTTCGCAGCACACGGACTGTAGCCGATGCTTGGGCGGTTGAGCGTGGCGAGCAAGTTGCTGCGCGGCGCCCCGCAGACGTCGCCGGCGGGCGTCGGTCTCGGAGACGGGCTTGGGCTCACGGCGAGGACGGCGGTGAAAAGCAGACCCATCCCGAGGTTCGGCACGGGCACGAAGTTATGATTCGCGGCAGGGGTGCACCTGCGGCTCCCCCAAACAACCCGGGTTATTCCCGCGGCCCACAATGCAGTGCGTTGTGGGGCGCGTCATGTATAGGAGCCTTCCCCCACGTGAAGATTGTCGTGAGCGTAAAGTTGGTTCCGGACACCAATGCGGCCAAACGCATCGATCCGGGGACCAAGCGGCTCGTGCGCACCGGCTTGGAAACGGTACTCAATCCATTCGATGAATACGCCATCGAAGCGGCACTGCAGCTCAAAGAGAAGCTCGGGGGCGATACCACCGTCACCATCTTCACGATGGCGCCCGAAAGCGGGAAAGAAACCGTTCGCAAAGCGCTCGCCATGGGTGCAGACGATGCGGTGATGCTTACCGATGCCGGCCTTGAAGGCAGCGACGTGTGGGCGACTTCCTATGCCATGGCGCAGGCTCTCGAGAAAACCGGTTTCGATTTGCTCATCGCCGGCGGACTTGCCGACGACGGCAACAGCGGCGGTGTTCCCGGCGCACTCACCGAGTATCTCGGCGTTCCCGCGATCACCAACGTGCGAAAAATCGAAGAAGCCGGTGACGGCAAAATCAAAACGCAGCGCGAGACCGACAGCGGCTATCAAGTCGTCAGCGGTCCGCTGCCGGCGCTCATCACCGTAACGATGGCGGTCGGCGAGCCGCGCTATGCATCGCTTAAGGGCATCATGGGCGCGAAGAAAAAGACGATTGCGACGATGTCGCTCCCCGATCTCGATTTGGATCGCGCGGTCGGCACCGACGGAGCAAAAACCGAAGTGCTCGAGATATCTGCGCCCAAAGTGCGCGAAAAAGCGCGCGTCGTCGAGGCAGCCGACGGTGCAACCGGCGCGCAAGCGATCTTCGATTTTCTGCGGGAGAGAAAACTCGTCTAATGCAGCACGTCATCGTTTTCGTCGAACACAAGGCGGGACAAACCCGCAAAGTCACGTACGAACTTGCAACCGAAGCGCGCAAGATCGCCGATGCGCTCGGCGGCAAAGCGCACGCCGTCGTGCTCGGCCCGGGCTCCTCGTCTCTCGCGGAGCAACTCGAGAACTATCCGCTGGACGTCATTCACGTCACCGATGACGCGGACGTCGACAAGTATTTGTACGACCCGGCGATCGATTATCTCGAAGCCGTTGCAAAGAGCACCGGTCCGGCACTGATACTCTTGCCGAACACGATGCTCGGGCGCGACGTGGCCGGACGCATCGCTGCACGCTTGAACGCCGGGCTCAACTCCGACGTCACGGCGTTTCAGTTGGAAGGCGGCAAGGCGGTGAGCGTCGGGCCGAAGCTTCAGGGTTCCACCGTCGTCGCGAGCGGCTTCAAGAACACCGAATATGGCGTCGCGACCGTGCGCCCGAACGCCTTCGACGCGCAAGCGGGCGGCGGTTCGGCGCACATTGCGAACCTCGAAAAACCCGCGGGCAAAGCTTACGCCGTCGTGGTCGAGAATGAAGTTGAGGAAGCTTCGGGCGAGATGGGTCTGGAAGAAGCGCCCGTCGTCGTCAGCGGTGGGCGCGGCCTTGGCGGTCCAGACCCATTCACGTCGCTGCTCAAACCGCTTGCCGATGCTCTCGGCGGCGCCGTGGGCGCCTCGCGCGCGGCGGCCGACGCCGGCTGGGTGCCCTACAGCTTGCAAATCGGGCAGACAGGCAAGGTGGTCAGCCCGCAGCTCTACATCGCCGTCGGCATCTCGGGCGCGATTCAACACAAGGTCGGCATGCAAACGTCTGGAACGATCATTGCCGTAAACCGCGACGCCACCGTGCCAATCGGCGAGTTCGCCGACTTGCTCGTCGTCGGCGACCTCTTCCAAATCATCCCGGAACTGACCAACATGGTCCAAGGGGCCAAAGCGCACGCTTGAGTGACAATCCGGGGCTCCCGGGCGTTATCATCGTGGCAACTTCAATAAGGACGAAGATCTTGAAACGTATGCTCCTCGCCGCGTCATTCGTCGCGGCATTCTGCGGTGCACTCGCACTCTCTGCGGCACCGGCGCACGCCGGCCTGTTCGGGGGTAAAGCCAAAGCAACCGCGTCGCCGTCTCCGACGCCGCTTCCCATGCCGACGGCAACGCCCGAGCCGCCCAACATTGCGATTCCGCGGCTCGAGCAAAAGCTCAAGGACAATCCGGACGACCGCCAAGCAATGACGGACCTCGCGACGGAGTTCTTGGGCATCGGACATCCGGAAGTCGCGGTGACGCTTACGCAGAAGCTTCTGCAGCTCGGCACGAAGACGGCGCAGGTCTATTACCTGGACGGATCGGCGCAGCAGTCTCTCGGAAATCTGCAAGTTGCGCTTCTCGATTTCGAACAAGCGTCCGACCTGGAACCCACGAACCTCGGCGTGCTCAGCGCACTGGCGGATATTTACACGAAAGCGAATCGCATGGCGGATGCCGAGCGCGTCGCGACGCGCGCGGTGACGTTCAATAAAACCGAGCCGCAAGCATACGTGACGCTGGGCATCGTCTACGCGTCGGAGCAAAAGTGGGACGATGCGCGCAAACAGTTTGAAACCGCGTATTCGCTGGATCCGAAGGACGTCGCGCCGCTGATGCAAGAAGCGCAGACGTGGGTGATGCAAAACACGATTCCGAACGCGCTGACCGTAGTCGATCGCGCGATTGCCGCCGATCCGAAGAACGTTCAAGTCCTTGTCTATCGGGCCGATCTCTATGCCAAGCAGCGCGACGTCACGCGTTCCGCTTCCGCGTACGACGACGCGGCGGCCGCGGCGACGACCGATAACGAGAAGTCGTCGGTCATGGTGCGCAAAGCGCTCATGTTCGCAGCCGCGAACCGTCAGTCGGACGCGCAGGCGACGTTCAACGCGGCCATTGCACAGTATCCGAGTATCAGTTCGCTGCATACCGCTTACGGCGAATATTTCTTGGAGCAGCACAACTACGCGCAAGGCGAGCAACAACTGGTCGCGGCGCTTCGCGTCAATAAAGACGACGTGAACGCGCTCACCGATCTCGCGCAGCTCAAAGAGTCGCAGGGCAAGATCGTCGACGCGATCGGCTATCTCAAGAAGCTGACCGACGTGGCGCCCAGCGCACAATCGTTCGCAATGCTGGGACAAGCCTACGTTTCCACGCACGATTATTCGCATGCGAAGGATGCGTGCTCGAAGTCGTTCCAGATTTCGCGTACGCCGGATACGCTGGGCTGCATCGCCGGGTCCGATTACAGCCTAAAGAACTACAAAGAAGCGGCGCAGATCTTCGACGTGCTCAACGCGCAGATCAAGCCGTTCATGGATCGCAACCCGCAGCTGCTCTACATGGCCGGCGTTTCATACTCGCACGTCAATCAGAAGGGCAAGGCAGTCGACGCCTACAAACGCCTGCTCAAGATGCTCAAGCCGGGAAGCAAAGAGTACAAGCAGCTCCAAACGCAGATCAAGGATCTCTCGAAGCCCGAGCCGGCGAAGAAGAGCACCAAGCACAGCTAGCACTTGTGTGTCACGCTGAGGTATCGAAGCGCCGTTCACGCTGAGGTATCGAAGCGCCGTTGTCATCCTGAGGTATCGAAGGACCCCGAGCGCAGTCGAGGGGAAAACGAGTGTTAATCGTCTACGATAATCTGTACGGCGACCACCTGCGCGGAATTCCGCATCCGGAATCTCCCGAGCGCGTCGAGGTGGTCGCCGCTTTTCTTTCTCAGCGAGGATCGCGCAGCGACGCCGTCGCTGCGCGCGACGCGAGCGACGAAGAGATCGAACGCGTGCATTCTGCTGGATACGTGGATACCGTTCGACGCGAAGTCGCAGAGATGCGCGGACACGCAGGGTATCTCTCGACCGGCGATACCGTAGTCGACCAACGTTCGCTCGACGTCGCGCGGCGCGCGGCGGGCGGTGCGATCGTTGCGGCACAAACTGCGTACGAGCGCAGCGCCGCGACGTTCGCAATCGTTCGTCCACCCGGGCATCACGCCGAATCGACGCGCGGCATGGGCTTTTGCGTATTCAACAACGCGGCGATTGCGGCGCGCGCGGTACAGGCGCAAACCGGTGCGCGCGTTATGGTCGTCGACTTCGATTATCACCACGGCAACGGCACGCAGGCTGTCAGCGGCAACGGCCTTTCGTACGTCTCGACACACGGGTATCCGGCATATCCCGGAACGGGCAGCGCGGACGAAAACTACACGCTCGACGGCGGCGCCGCCGTCGTCAACGTGCCGCTTCCGCCCCATCGTTTCGGTACGGAACCGTTCATCTCACTGTGGGAAGCGCTGCTGCCGGCAGTCGCTTGGCGAATTCAGCCGGACATGCTGATCGTGAGCGCGGGCTTCGACTACGTCGCGGGAGATCCGGTCGGCGATCTCGGTGTGGATTCCTCGGCTGCATCGCATCTTGCGGCGACGATCGAACGCGTCGCGCGAACGCATTGCAACGGCCGCGTCGCTTACGTGCTCGAAGGCGGGTATGACCCTCGCGTTTTGGCGGAATCGGTCGCTGCGATCGTCGATACCCACGACGCTCGCGCTCATGCGCCGTCAGGAGCGGACCCCTCGGCGATTCCTGCGCGTCAACAGGCAATTCTCGAGCGCATCGACAACCTGCTCGCCTAAGGTGAGCGACACGGTTTGCATCACGGGCGGCGGCCCCGCCGGTATGATGCTCGGCTATCTGCTCGCGCGTGCCGGTATCGACGTTACGGTGCTGGAAAAGCACGCGGACTTCTTTCGCGATTTTCGCGGCGACACGATTCATCCGTCGACGCTCGAAGTGATGGACGAACTGGGGCTGCTGGACGGGCTCCTTGCGATTGAGCATTCGGAATTGCGAGAGATCGGCATTCGCATCGGCGACGAGTCGCTGCCCGTGGCGCAACTCGATCGCGTTCCCGGCCGCTGCAAATTCGTCGCGCTGATGCCGCAATGGGACTTTCTAAACTTTCTGGGCGCGCAAGCGCGCCGGTTTCCGTCGTTTCATCTCATGATGGAATCCGAGGCGATCGATTTGCTGCGCGACGGCAGCCGCGTGAACGGCGTTCGCGTCAAAACGCCGCAGGGTAAGAAGGAGATACGCGCGGACCTGGTGGTTGCGTGCGACGGACGCCATTCGACGCTGCGCGAATGTGCGAAACTGTCCGTACTCGACATCGGTGCTCCCATCGACGTGCTGTGGATGCGGCTGTCGAAGTACGCGAGCGATCCTCCGGAGTCGTTGGGAAACGTCGTACCGGGTGGAATTCTCGTCGCGATCGATCGCCGAGCGTATTATCAGTGCGCGTTCGTGATCCGCAAAGGTGGAATCGGAGACGTTCAGACGCGCGGGATCGAAGCACTCCGCCAAGACGTCGCAAGGGCCGCGCCTTTCCTGAGCGATCGCGTCGCGGAAATCGCGACGTGGGACGACGTCAAACTGCTCACCGTGAAGATCGATCGCCTGCAGCAGTGGCACGTGCCGGGCCTCTTGTGCATCGGCGACTCGGCGCACGCGATGTCGCCGGTCGGAGGCGTCGGCATCAATCTTGCAATCCAAGACGCGGTTGCAGCCGCGAACATTCTCGTCCCGCCGTTAAGGCGCGGCGGAGTTACCGATACGGATCTTCAGGCAGTGCAGCGGCGCCGAGAGTTTCCCATGCGCGCGACGCAATGGCTGCAAGTACAGATCCAAAACCGGGTCCTGAACAAGGTACTTCAGACGCGCGAACCCATACGCGTGCCCGCAGCGCTTCGTTTCCTCTCACGATTTGCCGCGATGCGGCGCATCGCAGCGCGCATCGTCGGCGTCGGCTTCCGGCCGGAACACGTTCGCATTCCCTAGAATTACCTGGCGCTATGGCCGGCTGGAAATGGATCTTGCCCGCGCTCTGCGCTGTTACGACGGTCGCTTTGATCGCGACGGTTTTTGCAGTTTTCGGTTTCGGGTCGCGGCCATGGCTCGGCTATTGGGACGCGCAGACAGCCTCGACAGGCAGTCCGTTCGTCGTCCGGCTCACGCAAGTCGTCCCGGGCGGCGCAGCGGACCGCGCCGGACTGCGCGACGGCGATCGCATCGACGTTCGAAAACTCGACGTCGATGCACGCGCAGGCGTGCTGTTTCAACCGGTGGCGACAAGGTCGATGACGCTTCCCGTCATGCGTGGAGGCAACACGCGAACCGTAAGATTTACCCCGAGCACCGTCTACGACCTCAATTCGACGTTGAAGATCGTGAGCGATGCCCTGTGGCTCTTCGCGCTGTTTTGGGTGCTCTGTTGCGCCTGGCTCATTGCCGTGCGCCGCTGGCAGATGCCGGAGGCGCAATACTTGTGCCTTACGCTCGTCGCCATTGCGGCCGGATGCGTCGTGCCGGGCCGCCTCGTGCTGCCGAGCGGCATTGCCTGCGCTCTGCAGTATTTCGTCGTGGGCATCCTGGGCTGCGCATCCGCAGTATTTCCGGTCGTGCTTGCAAAACGCTTCGGCGCACCATCGCTCGCGCAGCGCGTGCTCGACGTCGTCATCGGCGTCATCGTGGCCGTTACGCTTGCCGGATTCGCAAGCGTTTCGATCGGTATGCTGAGCGGGTCGATCGATCCGCTGCCGTTCGTCTTCGATGCGTCGGCGCGCATTCTGCAATTGGCAATTTACGTGGCGGCAGCCGTTGCAGTGATTCTTGCCGTTTCCCGCACTCCCACGAGCGAGCGCGCGCGTGCGGCATGGCTGCTTTTGCCGTTGCCGATCGCATTGCCGCTGTACTACGCATTGATAGAGGGGACGTATTCAGCTCCGTCTTGGACAGTCAACGCCGTGCTCGTAATTATCGCCGGCGTCGTAATGCTTACGGCTGCGGTCGCGGTAACGTTTGCTCTATTGGCCCGGCGCGTTCTTGATTTTCAGTTCATCGTCGGCCAAGCGCTGGTGGCGGGCGGTGTTTCGGCAATCGTCGTCGTGGCGTTCGTTCTGCTCGAATGGCTGCTCGGAAGCGTTTTCGCGGGTCATGCAACCGGCATAGTGGCCAATGCGGCGCTAGCGCTTGCGTTGGGGCTCTCAATGCGGTTCATTCACGCCCGAGTAGACGCGTTCGTGGATTTTGCGTTCTTTCACGAACGGCGTGAGAACGAGCGCGCGCTGCGAGAGTTCGCGAAAGAGGCCGCTTTTGTAACGACTTCGGACGATCTGCTCGACGCCGCAATGCAAAAGATTCGAATGCACACGGACGCGCGAGCCGTATCGGTCCTGGTCAACGGTTCACAACGCTACGTGGCGCGCCGGTATTTCGGTGACGTTGCGCAAGAGGCACGCGAAAACGACGCCGCGATCCTGGCGCTCAAGGCCACGCACAAACCCGTTGACCTGCATCGGTACGCGACTGCCCTGAAGGGCGATCTCGCGTTGCCGATGCTCGCTCGCGGGAGCGTGGCCGGGGTAATCGTCTGCGGCGCGCGAGCCGGCGGCGAAGCCTATGCTCCGGACGAGATCGAAGCGCTCGCGGAGTTCGCTCAAGGCGTTGGATCGGCGCTCGATTCAATCGGCCGCACCGGCACGTCGTCCGGAGACGACAACGCGATTCTACGGGAGCTGTGCGTGGAGATTCGCTCGCTGCGCGAAGCGATCGGCAGGCTCACTAGGGGTTAACGACGGTGCCCGTCACGCAAATGCCGCTGGTTGGGAATAGACGTATGCCCGCTCGTGGAAGATGCAGCCGAGCAACCGGCGTACGTTCCAAAGCTGTGTTGGGAACGTTGAAAATGGGCGTTTAGCGCCCGCGCTGTTGGGGGCAATACGTGGATACTCTCGCCAAGAAAGAGGAAACCCGTGGACGTCCTGAGCCTTTTGAAACAAGACCACCGACAGGTTAGTGCGATGATCGATTCGATACAAAAATGCGATCCGGGTGATGAACGCCTGGTCGAGCTAGGCCGTCAGATTTCGCAGGCTTTGACGATCCATGCCGAACTCGAGGAAAAGCTCTTTTATCCGGAGCTTCGCGATAGAGCCGGCGATGACGAAGAGCGAGTCGATGTCTTCGAGGCATTCACCGAACACGACGTCGTCAAGCACTTGATTTCATTGTTGAATTCGGCGCGGCGCAACGACGAGCGCTTCAAGGCGGAATTGCAAGTTCTCGGTGAGAGCGTTAAACATCACGTCGCTGAAGAAGAATCGACGATATTTTCTATCGCGCGCGAGGTGCTGGACGAGAGCGAACTGGAAGAGTTGGGCGAAAAAATGAGTGCCGCAAAACAGCGGCTAATGCGTTCGTCTTCGCACGCGAGCACGAACGGAAAGCGCAAAAGCCCGGCGAAAAAGACGACGCGCAAAGCAAACGGCAAGAACGCCGCGAGGAGAAAGACGGCGGCGAAACGCCGCTAGACGGCGCTGACCGAAGAAGCGATGCGCACCAATTCGTCGCGCGAGAGTTCGCCCACGAGTTCGAAGTGACGCGATCCGCTCGACCACGTCAGCAGGGTGGTCGGGCCGTCCTCGACGTATTGGGCAGAACCGCCGCGAACCTTGGTGTCGTGCACGGTGAATTCATGCAGATCGACGGCAGCGCCGCGCGCATTTTCGAACAACGAAACTGTGCGCAGACCGTCCGAGTACAGAATGTGCAGTGTACGCACACTTTTGATGTCGGTGACGTCGCCCGCGACCGGCAAAAAACCGTCGGGCAGATATTTCGGACCGACGGCGGCAAAACCGGCAGTGCGCACCACAGCCGTCAAATCGTTTGACGGAATCGCGTGACCCGGCCCGACGGTGCTCGAATAGCCGCTCGTGGGGACGGTGAAGAGCGCGTCGGGAATTGCGGCCGTGAAGCGGATCTGCTCGAAACGCATCTGGTGCGCCACGGACCCGCTCGCCGCGTACTTTTCTTTCTGCAGCACCAATTTCGTTTCCGCATCGAGTGAAATGCGCATTACCGTCTCGCCGGTGTAGCGGTTGACCAGCAGCACGCTCAGCGCGCGCCGGCCCGCGATGTTGTCGTCGGGACCCATCACCGCGCGATAATTGTGCAGCAGTAAACCGAAATTGTCGTCCATCGCCACTTGATCGTCGAGCGCGTCGTCATGCGTAACGATAATCTTGTGGGCGCGCGGGTCGATGTCGTAACTCGTGTCGCCGCGGCCGATGATGGAATCGCCGAAGAGCGACTCCGGCGCAAGGTACCAGCGCCGCGTCATGTCGGGCGCGCGATGCTCGATTCGAAACAAGACCGCGTTGGCGTTCTTCACGCCGTAATCCGTGTTCTGTACTTGACCGACGTACGAATACTTCGAGTACGCATTCACGGCATCGCGCAATAGTGCGGTCGGGTCATTGCCTTGCGCCAGTGCGCCAACGCCCGCCGGCAAACAGAGCACGGCGGCAAGCAGCGCGCCCAGCAGGGCGCGTTTACGGATTAGCATCAGCCGTATACGAAGCCGGCTGCACGTTCACCGCGGTTTGCTGCGTGTCGACCGCCGCGGCATTCTCGAGTTCGACGGGATTCTCCGCATTGTGATCGCTGAACGGAATCGTGCCGTTCATGTCCGCGTGATCCTGTAAGTAGTACGAAGCTTCGATGCTCGGCGCGCCTTGCGGCCCGATGTAGGTCGTTCCGAAGTAGGCGGCAATCGCAATAGCCGCGGCAACCGGAATCGCCACGGCCGGTCGCGCCCACACCGCAAGGAGGTTCCAAACGGACGGCTGCGCTTCGCGCACGCGCTTCCAAATCTCCGCCTTCACCGAGGCAGGCAGTTCGCGCTCTTCTCGAGCCGCATTTGCGCGGAGCATCTCGCCGACGGCGATCTCCGCCTCGTAATCCGCTCGACACGTTTCACACTGCTCGAGGTGCGCGTACACGAAAGCATCCCGCGCGGGCGCAAGTTCTCCATGGATGTAGTCGAGCAAGATGTCGTTGGTGGGGTGCTGCATCATGATTGTTGTTGTTTCTGTAATAACCGGCGTAGCAACGCTCGCGCGCGATGGAGTCTTGAACGAACCGTACCTATCGAGCAGCCCATGATTTCCGCGATCTCTTGGTAACTGTACTCCTCGATATCCGCCAGGATTATCACCTGGCGTTGGTCCGCCGAGAGCAGATCCAGCGATCGCGCGAGCGGCTCACTGAGCTGACCCTCGACGAAATCCTCGATTGGCGTGACGGCCAGAGGCCGTTCGCCCCCGAACGCCTGCGGGGCGTTGTCCTCGGGGATCTCCTCTTGATAACGTCCTTTTTTGCGCCGAAGTTCGTCCCGGTACAGATTCGTTACTATCCGGTAGACCCAGGATAGGAACGACGTCCCGGGCTGAAAACTTCGCCAGGCGCGGTACACACGGATGAACGCTTCCTGGGTGAGGTCACGAGCATCGGCTTCGTTGTGCGTGAGGCGGAGTGCGAAGTTGTAGGTTGCCTTGCCGTGTTGTTCGATTGCCGTCTCTAAAAAGGCGGCCTGCTCCGGACTGGGCGGCTCCACAGGCTTTCGCGGTACTCCCATGCGACCACGATTGTTCCCGAGGCCGGGCCGGAATGCCCGCCGCCTACTGCACCGTACGTCCCGGCGGTAGGGCTGGTATGCCGTCGCGGCGGGAAGGCTTCTCTGGCTACCATGGAGGTATGGCCGCCGTCGTTTCTCCAGCCCGCGCGCCCGGCGCTTTATCCGCGCCTAGCGCGAGGCGTACTTTCGGCATTGGCGGCACCTCGCTCTCCCTGGAAATCGCCGACGACGCAGCGCTGCGCCTGGTCGAAGATGCGTATGCGCTTCTGTCACGCGAGGGCGGCACAATGCGCGCGCGCGCTTCAATCCGCCGTTTGTTCGACGGCCGGCTGCATGTGCGCTACGGACGACAAACGCTGCGGACCGCGAGCGCGACTGACCCGGTGCCGCTTCGGGCGGCCTATCATGCGGCGCGCGAAGTCTTCGCGCGCTTTGCTTGCGAACCGCCACAGACGCTTGCCGTGTACGGTGCGCTTTGCGC
>DATGJX010000158.1:0-6043 GCA_035294905.1 Vulcanimicrobiaceae bacterium
TGCAGCGCTGTTACGGCCGTCACGTGGTCGCCGAGCAATGGCCGATCGGTGCGGCGGAAACGTTCAAAGGTTACGTCGATCTGGCCTCACGCAAAGCGTATCTCTTCGACGGCAACGGCGGCAAGGAAACCGACGTCCCGCCCGATTTGCGCGACCGCGCGGAGAACGCGCGCGGCCAATTGCTCGAAGCAATGGCCGACTTCGACGACCATTTGATGGAAGAGTTGCTCGAAGGTGTCGAGCCGCCCCAGGACGAGGTAGACAAAGATTTATGCGCCGAATGCTCGCACGATCAAATCGTGCCGGTGCTCGCTACCGCGGGTCTACCCGGATATGGAATCGGCGCGCTCGTACAAGCGATCGAGAAGTGGTTCCCATCGCCCCTCGATGCCGCGCAAGTCGATGCCGAAGGCCGGCCCATCGAGGCGAAAGCGGACGGCCCGGTAATCGCGCACGTCATCAAGACGATCATTCATCCGCAATCCGGAAAGATCTCGGTGGTGCGCCTGCTCTCGGGAACGCTCAAACCCGATTCCACGCTCACCAACATTTCGAAGAATTCCGAAAAAGTGCGCTCCGCCGGCCTCTACCGTTTACAAGGGAAAAAGCAAGAAGCGATTCCCGAAGCGCGCCCGGGCAGTATCGTTGCGATTGCGCGTCTGGAGACTGTAAGCACCGGCGATACATTGACGGAAAACGGCTACAAGGTGCTGCTGCCGCGTGTTCCCGCATCCGAGCCGGTATTCGCCGTCGCCATCAAACCCAAAGAGCGGATGGATGAAGCGAAGATCTCGCAGATGCTCGCGCGCGTTATCGACGAGGATCCGGCCCTGCGTTTGGAGCGCGCACCGATCACCAACGAACTGCTGCTGCTCGGAAGCGGCGAGCAGCACGTCAATATCGCGGTCGAACGTCTAACGCGTAAATTCAAAGTCGAAGTCAACACGGCGCCGCCCACGATTCCGTATCAGGAGACGATCACGGCCGGTACGGAAGTGCATTCGCGCTACAAACATCAAACGGGCGGACACGGGCAATTCGGCGACGTGTGGCTGCGCTTTGCGCCGCGCGATCGCGGCAACGGCGTGACGTTTGAAGAGAAGATCGTCGGCGGCGTGGTTCCGCGACAATTCATACCTGCCGTGGAGAAGGGCGTGCGCGAAGCGCTCATGCACGGCAGCGTGGGCGGCTATCCGGTCACGGACGTACACGTCGTGCTCTTCGACGGCGCATATCACGACGTGGATTCCAGCGAGCAGTCGTTCAGGACGGCCGCAGGCATGGGTGTCCGCGACGCACTTCCCAAATGCAATCCGGCCGTGCTGGAACCGATCGTGCGCGTGCGCGTGACCGTCCCCACCCATTACACGTCCGCCGTCATTCAGCAGCTCACCGGCAAACGCGGCCAGATCTTGGGAATGAATCCCGCGGACAAAGCGGGCCTCGACGTAGTGGAAGCCGACGTGCCGCAGGTCGAACTGTCGCGGTACATCACCGAATTGCGCACGGCGACGCAGGGTCTGGGCACCTACACGTGGCGGCACGAACGGTTCGATCCGGTGCCTGGAAAATGGACGGGGCCAAAGGCCGCCGTCTAGCGGCACTCGAAAAGAGCGCAGTTCCGTTCACGTGGAGGATGAGGGTTTGATTCGACGTCTTGTTGCGGCTGCGTCGCTCGCGGCTCTGCTTGCCGGCTGCACCCAAACCGGCGGTGGAAGCGCCGGAGGCGGCGCCCCGGCCGGCCCCCAGAACGGCATCTTGCGCGTCGCCATTCAGCAGGACTCCAAGAATCTCAACCCGCTGCTCAACTCGAACACGACCGACGCGATGATCGCGATGCTCATGTTCGAGCCGCTCATACATGCGAACGCGAAAGGCGATCCGGTGCCGATGCTCGCGGCAGTGGTTCCGACGCTCGAGAACGACGGCATTTCAAAAGACGGCTTGACGATCACCTACCACTTGCGTAAGAACATGAAGTGGACCGACGGCGTGGCGGTGACGAGCAAAGACGTCAAGTGGTCGTGGCAAGCGATCATGGACAAGAACAACAACGTCATCTCGCAGCATGGCTACGACTACGTCAAAAGCATCGACACGCCCGACGACTACACCGTCGTCGTGCACCTTAAGCAGAAGTTCGCGCCGTTCGTCAACACGTTCTTTGCCGACAGCGATCAGCCGATGCCCGTCGCGCCTGCGCATGTTCTTTCGAAGTATCCGAACATCAATAACATTCCGTTCAATAGCGACCCGACCGTAAGTGACGGCCCGTTCAAGTTTGCGCGCTGGGTGCACGGCGACCATATCGAACTGACGGCCAACGACGACTTCTTCCTGGGTAAGCCCGGTCTGCGCGGCATCTTCATCCGCATCGTTCCCGACGAAAACACGACGCGGAACCTCCTGCGCACGCACGAGATCGATTGGATGTTCCAAGCGTCGATCAACAACTATCCCGAGATCAAGGACATTCCGGGCATCAAGATTTTTTGGGTCGACATCAACGGGTACGAAGGTCTGCAGATCAACGTGCAAAGACCGTACCTGCAAGACGTGCGCGTACGGCAAGCACTGGCCTACGCCATCGACAAAACACGGATCGTGCAAACCTCCACGTACGGACAAGAGCATATCGCCATCGAAGACCAGCCGCCGTTCATGTGGTCGTTCGATCCCTCCATCAAAGACTATCCGTACGACCCGCAAAAAGCCAAGCAGCTCTTAGAACAGGCCGGTTGGAGCCCAGGTGCGGGCGGCATCATGATGAAGGACGGGCAACCGCTCACGCTCGTGATGGTCAGTAATAACAGCAACTCGACGCGCCGCAAGAACAGTGTCGTCATTCAAGCGATGCTGCGTCAAGTCGGCATCCAGGCGCAGATTAAATACTTCCCCGGTGACGTGCTCTTCGCGCCGGTCGGCGAGGGCGGCATTCTTCAGGGTGGAAAGTTCGACATCTCACTGGCGGGGTGGTATGCGGGAATCGATCCGGACGACTCGACGCAATTCACATGCGCAAACGTCGCGCCGAACGGATACAACTACTCCCGTTATTGCAGCCAGGCGATGGACGCCGCGCAAAAGGTCGCGCTGGAGAATTACGATCGGCCGACTCGAAAGAAGGCCTACTCGCAGATCCAGATGCTGCTGCATCAGGACGTGCCGTACATCTTTATGTATTATCAACGGCAGATGGAGCCCATCAGCGTCAACTTCAAGGGCTTCGACCCCAATCCCACACTTGAATCGTGGAACGCATGGCAATGGAGTATTTAGGACCGCAAGACCCGATTTCGCGAATTCCGGATCTGACGTGGCTGCGCAAGGTCATCGTTGAACGCGCGCTCACGCGCGGCGACTACGTGCTCTCCGGCGGCGCGCGCAGCGACTACTACATCGACAAGTTTCGCCTCTTTTCGGATCCGCAGGTGCTGCGCCGCATCGCGCGCTTGTTCGTGCCCATGATCGCGGAAACCAATCCCGACCTGATCGCCGGCACGGAACTCGGGGGCGTCGTCGTTGCAACGGCCGTCTCGCAGCTGAGCGGCGTTCCGCTGCTCGCAGTGCGCAAAGAGCCCAAAGGTTACGGCGCGTTTCCGGGCGAGTACGTCGAAGGCGCTTACGACGCCGGACAACACGTGCTTCTGCTCGAAGACGTCGTCACCACCGGACGCGAGCTGCTCGCCGCCAAAGCGCGCCTCGAGGAGCTGAACCTCAAAGTCACTTGCTGCGCAGTCGTAAGCCGCGGTCTTGCGCCGGTCCGCTCGCTCATTCAGTTCTCGCTTCCTCGCGGCCAAGCCAAAACCGAAAACTAGGCTCTTTCTACGCTCTTTGGTGAGGTGCTTGGGTGTTTGTGCGGCTCTAACGCGAGAATTGAATTCGCTCGCTGTTCTACTTCAAAACTTAAAAGTACATCGAAAGCGATAGCGCTCGAAGCCCTATCAGTTTCGATCGTACGAGCCGCGCCACGAGCGGATATATGAAAAATCGCGGCGGCGTTCTAGATCGGCGGAGCGCACGAACATCGAGCCTGTCCATCGTCCGCTTTGTTCGTCTACGCCTACGACGAACGCTTCGAGCGCCACGCCTTCGAGCAACTCTTTTGCGGCTTGCCATGACGCAAGTGGAAACTGCGCTTCCGCCATGAACTCGCGATCGGCGGCGCGCAAAACGGTGAGGGCAATGCTGTCCAAATCGGACGATGCGCAAATCCGCAAAATCATCGTCTCGGCGGGGTTCGTCGTCTCGACCTCCACCGCGCCGTGACGCGGCTCGATGAAATGCCACACCGCCGGGAAGTTCGCGATGGCCGTTCGGAACATGCGAAGCCGGCGGGGCTCTACGGCGGCCGTCATGCGGATGGCTTCAGGGCAGCGAGGCGTAGACCTCCTCGGCGTGGCCGCCGATACTCACCTTGGGCCAGACCTTGACAACCTTGCCGGTCCCGTCGATGAGAAACGTGGAGCGCGTTACGCCCTTAGTCAACTTCCCGAGAAAGCTCTTCTCGGCAATGACGCCGAACGCATCACAGAGGCGTGAGTCGACGTCCGCGAGCAGTTTGAACGGAATATCGTACTTCGATTTGAACTTCTGGTGCGAGGCAACCGAATCGCGGCTGACGCCGACCACCTCGGCGCCCTTGCGTTGGAATCGGGCATAGGCATCGCGAAACTGCGACGCTTCGCTCGTTCAACCCGGCGTATCGTCTTTGGGATAGAACCAGAGCACCAGCGGCTTTCCCAGAAAATCGCCCGTGTTTACCGTTTTGCCGGTATCGTCGAGGACGGTGATGCGCGGCACCTTCGCGCCTTCCTTGAGCATTGAATACTCCTTTGGACGGCTCGGGATTTCGGCTCGATTTGCGCGAAATCATGCGCCCGTGAGAAACGACGCCCGGCCTGCCCATCCACTGGCCATCGCGCTGATTGAAACGCTTCGCCCGCTGCCAAACGTTCGTGTGGCAGACTTTGGGAGTGGGCGCGGGCGAAACACGGCAGCGCTAAAGGCCGCCCGTTTCTCAGTATGCGAAATCGCGGACGATCGCGTTCACGATTTTTCAGAAGGCGGCGCTTTCGACGCGATGGTCAGCACCCATGCGCTGTTGCACGGTGCGGTGCGCGACATCGAAGCACTGCTCGACGTCATTGCCCGCGCGCTAAAGCCCCGAGGATTGCTGTATGCAACCTTCGGCTCGACGTCGGACGCGCGTTACGGCAAAGGCGAACGGATTGACCCAAACACGTTTGCGCCGGCAGCGGGCGACGAGCAAGGCGTCCCGCACGCATACTTCGACGAACGATCGCTTCGCCGTATGCTCGAGCGGCACTTTGCAATCGACTCTATCGAAGAGCGCATCGTCGATGACGTCGTCGGTTCGTGGGCGCACCCGCAACGCCCGAAGGGAAGCGTGCACTGGATGGTGCGCGCTCGCCTGTCGAAGGATCAGTAACGCGGAATGGTCGCGTCGACGCGCTTCGCATAGGCGTCGATGCCGCCGGCAACGTTGTGCACGCTTGCGAAGCCTTGTGCGCTGAGAAATCGCGCGACGTGCGCACTGCGCTCGCCGTAATGGCAGAGGACCGCGATTTCCGCATTGCGATCGAGCTCTTGAAACCGCGCGGGTATTTGCCGCATCGGAATGTGCAGTGCTTCCGTCAGTGAAGACGCCTGCAATTCGAATGGTTCGCGCACGTCGAGAAGCACAAAGTTCTTCCCGCTCGCGCGCCACTGCGCGAGCTGTTCGACCGAAATACCGCTCATACGTTCTAGGTGTTTTCGACCGCGATAAGGTTTTGCATCGGGCTGGATGCGTTTGCGTATAAACGCTTGGGCATACGCCCCGCGAGGAAAGCCATGCGGCCGGCTTCGACTGCCTGCTTCATCGCGCGCGCCATGAGCACGGGTTCTTTCGCTGCGGCAATACCGGTATTCATCAACACCCCATCGACGCCGAGTTCCATTGCAACCGCTGCGTCGCTGGCAGTACCCACGCCGGCATCGACGATGACCGGGACCTTCGCGCACTCTTTGATGATGCGAA
>DATGJX010000159.1:0-63371 GCA_035294905.1 Vulcanimicrobiaceae bacterium
AGTTGAACAAATATTATTTCAACGGCGAGGTGCCGGTGTGCCGAATTCGTTACAACGCGCGCTTTTCGAATTCTGCGGGGCGTATCACCTACAGCGAGAGGCCGCTGCTCATCGAGTTGTCGCCCAAACATTTCAAGACGCAGCCGGAAGCGCTGCGTGAAACGCTGCTGCACGAAATGATTCACGCGTGGCTCTACGATCGCACGGGTGACACCGGGCACGGTGCGGATTTCCGCCGCAAAATGCGCGAATGCGGCATGACGTCCATCTATCACGATCTCGGCAACGTGCGTCCGTACAACGAGAGCGTGAAGCGCTACATTCTGCGCTGCGAGAAGTGCACGTTGGAGCTACTGCGCAGGCGTTTGCCCTCTGCCGCCATGAGTTGCGGACGCTGCAGCAAGCGCGGTTACGATCCGCGCTTTCCGCTCACCGTCTTCGAAGTGTTGGAAACGCGGGAAGTCGGCTTGACCACCGGTACGAAACAAGCGGCCAGATCCGGCCGTATATAACGGCAACCTTCAGGAGGGTGTATTTTGAGGAGCATCGCTGCAGCCGCACTAGCCAGTGCGGCGATTGCCTTATCCGCTGCGCCGGCCGCGGCGCGCGTGAGCCCCGCTCAGGCACCGGGGCCGCTGCCCAAAACCGTCATCCCGCTGCGGTACGACATCCACGTCGCACCGGACACGACGACAATGAAGATTGCCGGCGACGAACGCATCACGGTGCGCGTGCTGGCTCCGGTTCGCCGTATCGTTCTCAATCAATTGCAGAGCACGATTGCGTCTGCAACACTCGACGGCAAGCCCGTTGCGTCCACAGCCGTAAGCGAGAAGACGCAGACGGCGACGTTTACCTTTGCAAAGCCGGTCGCCGCCGGCGTGCACACGCTCGCGCTGCGTTATACCGCGACGGTGCAGTCGACTTCGCAAGGCTTGTTCGTGCAAAAATATCTGGACGCCCAAGGCAAGCCGGCACGGATGATCGGCACGCAAATGGAGGCGGTGGATGCACGCCGCATGTTCCCGAGTTTCGACGAGCCGGTGTTCCGTTCGGTTTTTCACCTCACGGCCGACCTGCCCGCCGCGTGGACCGCGGTGTCGAATATGCCGGTCGAGCGTACAGTCAAGCTCTCAGGCGTCCTCAAACGCGTCAGTTTCGCTCCGACGCCGTTGATGCCGACCTACCTGCTCGTGCTGTGCGCCGGTGATTTCGACAAGCTCAGCGGATCCGCGAACGGCACCGCGGTGCACGTGTACGGCGTCAAGGGCAAAGGCCCGGAACTCCACTACGCGCTCGCTGCGCTCGAACGCTTGATTCCGTATTTCGAAGGATACTACGGCATCAAATTCCCGTTGCCGAAGCTCGATCTCGTCGCGATCCCGGGTTTTTTCGGCGGTGCGATGGAGAATTGGGGCGGCATGACGTTCAGCGAAGATACGGTCGTCTACAATCCGAAATTGCAGTCGCCGCTCACGCAGCGAGAAGTGTTCGACATCATCGCGCACGAGACGTCCCACCAATGGAACGGCGATCTCGTGACGATGGCGTGGTGGGACGGCCTTTGGTTGAACGAAGGCTTCGCTACGTGGATGGAAAACAAATCGACCGCAACGCTCAATCCGTCGTGGAATTGGACGTATGGCTTCGATGATGCGAACGACGGCACGATGGTGTCCGATGCACGGCGCACGACGCATCCGGTGCAGATGCCCGTTCACAACGAGATCGAGGCGAACGAAGTTTTCGACGAACTCTCATACCAAAAAGCCGGTGCGTTCTTGCGCATGATGGAAACGTACCTCGGTCCCGGCACGTTTCAAAAGGGGCTGCACCGGTACTTCGTTGCCAATGCGTACGGCAATACCGTTCCGTCGGATTTATGGACTTCGCTCTCCGCGGTTTCGCACACCGGCGTTGCGAGTATCTCAAATTCCTGGATCAACAAGCCCGGCTTTCCGGTCGTAGACGTGCGGGCCATTTGTTCGAACGGTAAACGTGCGCTGCATCTTACACAGCAGCGTTACACGTCCGATGGATCGCCGTCCGGATCGACGGTTTGGGCGATTCCGCTCAACGTCGAAGCCGCGCCGGGGCATTTCACTCCGTATTTATTCGATGCGCGCAGCACCGCCATACCGGGCGGTTCGTGCAGCTCGCCCCTGGTGCTCAACGGCAACGACATCGGTTACTTCCGAGTGGCGTACGATACGGCGTCGCAGCGCCTGCAGCAGCGGTTCTTGCGGACGCTCAGCGTTTCGGACCGTTTGGAATTACTCGACGACGCCTGGGTGTTTGCAGAGGACGGAAAGGCGAAGCTGGGAGACTTTCTTGCGTACATGAAGGCCGATTCCGGTGATACCGATCCGCACGTCGCCGGCGCGATGATCGGCGATCTCGGTTCGATGGAAGATTACGAGTACGGCAAGCCGGGCGAAGCCGCATACAAGCGCTACGGCATCGCGTATTTGAAGCCGGTATTGCGCGCGCTGGGCGGATGGGACGGCCCGCGCAACGATCCGGAACGCAACGCGCTTCGCGGCCGCATCCTGAGCGCGCTTGCGGAGGCGGGAGACGAAGACGCGATTGCTCAGGCACGCGCGCGTTTTGCAAACCTGAGTGCGCTCCCACCCGATGTGAAGAACACGGTTCTGGAAATCGTCGGACGCTACGCCGACGAGAAAACGTATGCGCAGCTGATCCAGGCCGGAATGGCTTCGCGCAATCCGATTGAAATGCAGCAATACTTCCAGGCGGCGTTCACCGCCAAGGACCCTGCGCTGGCACAGAAGAGCCTGGACATGTCGCTGCAACTTCCGCCGCAGTTCCAGTCGTTCGGACCCGTGATCGTTGCCATCGTCGGCCAAGACCATCCGGAAATGGCCTGGGCGTTTTTGCAGAAGAACACCGGCAAGCTGTTCGGAGGCATGAGCCTGTTCGACCGGCTGCCGTACGTGAGCGGGATCGCAGCGGCGTTCTGGCGCGGCGTTCCGGCCGACCAAATCGAGGCGTATCTCAAAGCCAATATGCCGGCCAGTGCCAAGCTCGACATCGACAAAGCGATGGAGTCGGTGCGGCTGAACCAGCAGCACCGGGAACGGCTTATTCCGCAGATCGACGCCTACGTTGCGACACAAGTCGCCGGCTCTTCGGGCACGGCAAGCAAGTAAGCGCAGCCGACGGGCGTGGGGATCACACAAGATTGGTGGCCCTTCAGACGTTTATCC
This sequence comes from Vulcanimicrobiaceae bacterium, assembly GCA_035294905.1. Lineage (GTDB taxonomy): Bacteria > Vulcanimicrobiota > Vulcanimicrobiia > Vulcanimicrobiales > Vulcanimicrobiaceae > DATGJX01. The sequence goes on from DATGJX010000159.1 coordinate 3,228, forward strand.
GGGCAGAACGGCGCTCCGTAGAGCGAAGATAACGGGGCAATGACGACGACAAGCATTCCGACGAACGGGGCCAAGACGCGCGTCGAGTCCGACTCGATGGGCAAGATTGAAGTTCCCGCCGACAAGTATTACGGCGCGCAGTCGGCGCGCTCGCTCATCCATTTCGATATCGGCGAGGGCGACTGGCCGCGCGATATCATGCCTCGCCAAGTGATCAAAGCGATGGCCGTTTTGAAGAAGGCGTCCGCGCTGGTCAATCACGACCTCGGCAAGCTGGACAAAGAAAAAACCGACCTCATCGTCAAAGCGGCCGATGAAGTAGTGGCCGGCAAACTGAGCGCGCACTTTCCGCTGCGCGTGTGGCAGACCGGTTCCGGCACGCAAACGAACATGAACGTGAACGAAGTGATCTCGAATCGCGCGATCGAGATCGCCGGCGGCGAGATGGGCAGCAAAAAGCCGATCCATCCGAACGATCACGTCAACATGTCGCAGTCTTCGAACGACACGTTCCCGACGGCGATGCACATGGCAGCGGCCGAGGCAATCGTCGACATGCTGCCTGCCGTGCAGAAACTGCGCGACGCGCTGCATCAGAAGGCGCAGCAGTGGCAGCATATCGTGAAGGTCGGCCGCACGCATCTGCAGGATGCCACGCCGCTCACGCTCGGTCAGGAGTTTTCAGGCTACGTCACCCAGCTCGATCGCGCAATGCACGCAATCAAAGCTGCGCTCGACCCACTGTACGATCTCGCGATTGGCGGCACAGCGGTCGGAACGGGCCTCAATGCGCATCCCGAGTTCGGTGAGCGTACAGCGAAGAAGATCGCGGAACTCACGGGCCTGCCGTTCCGCTCGCACCCCAACAAGTTCACGGCGCTCGCATCGCACGACGACTTCGTCTTCGCTTCGGGCGCGCTCAAGACGCTGGCCGCGGCGCTGATGAAGATCGCAAATGACATTCGGTGGCTTGCATCCGGTCCGCGCGCGGGTATCGGCGAGTTGACGCTTCCGGAGAACGAACCGGGCTCGTCCATCATGCCCGGCAAGGTGAATCCGACGCAGTCGGAAGCGATGACGATGGTCGTGGCGCAGGTCTACGGCAACGATACGGCTATCGCGTTCGGCGCCTCACAAGGCAACTTCGAGCTCAACGTCTTCAACCCGGTGATGATCTATAATTTCCTGCACTCGTGCAATCTGCTGCGCGACACGTGCACGATGTTCCGCGAACACGCCGTGGATGGGCTCGAGGCCAACGAAGAAACCATCTCAACGTATTTGAACGAGTCGCTCATGACGGTGACGGCGCTCTCGCCGAAGATCGGATACGACAAAGCCGCCGAGATCGCCAAACACGCGCATCACAACAAGACGACGCTCAAAGAGGCCGCCGTCAAACTCGGCCACGTCACTCCCGAAGAATTCGACAAATACGTCGTCCCCAAAGAAATGACATACCCAAAGTAATGTAAGAATGAAAAGCCGCGACTGTTTGCCGCGGCTTATTTTTTGTAATCGCTATTGGCACGCAACGCCTAAGGCGCGCCGTGCAGCGCGGAGCGCGGATACGCCTGTTAAATGGAAACGGCCCGCCTCCCCTGCGGGCCGTTTCCATAGGTGCGCCGCCGTTGCGGCGACACAAGATTTTAGTTCTCGCGAATCAGTACGCTGGCATAGGTCGGCCGAATGCCCGACCAGATCTTTTCGTTCCAGCGATCCGAGGCCGAACGCTCAAGACTGTACAAGTCGAGCATCCAGTCATTGAAAAACGAGTCATCGGTATCGAGGGCTACCAAGGTCCGTCCACTCATCATGTCGCGTCCTTCCGTGTTGTCCATTCACCGTTTCATATCGACAATCCGACAGCGGACTTGCGCGAACATTGGGTCCTTCGCCCTAATGGTATACGCAATCGTTACATTTCTTGCGTCCCGACTGCCATTCGCCCGCCTGGACGAAGACGATAAGCATCGCTTTTCCAGTGCACCCGCGAGCCGAAGAACGCGCTGACCCAGACACCCAGACCGAAGACGTCCCGAAGCGGAATGAGCCACGGCGTTGCACGCGTCTGAGGCGCAAATGCGATGCGGCTTTCGTAGTGCAGCCACACACGCAGTGTTGCAGCCAGCATCAACATCGCGGCCGAAAACGGTGTAGGCGAAAGCGCTGCACATGCGGCGGCAAACGGCAGCGCATACGTAACGATCGAACCGGCATATCCCGCCGGCCGTTGCCCGAGAATCGCGCGCGACCAACGTTGCTCATGCCGCCACAGCGCCGTCAGCGTGTCGTCGGACACGCACGTCTGCACCGCGTACGGAACCAATGCAACGCGATATCCCGCTTCCGTAACGCGTTTACCGAGCAGGTAATCGTCGGCCAAATGATCCGCAAGCGCCTCGAGTCCGCCGATAAGCTCGAGCACTTCGCTGCGTACGGCCATCGTCGCGCCGAAGCAATACGTCAGCGGCTCCAGCGCGCCGGCCACCACCACCGATGGTGCGAACTGATCGTTCACGTGCATGGCGCCCAAATGCGATGCAGCCGTGCCGTTCGGAACGCCGCCGTAAATGCACGTCGCCGCGCCGACTCGCGGATCGTCAAAGCAACCCGCGAGCGTGTGCAGGTACGCGCGTCCCACGCGTATATCGCTGTCCGCGATTGCGACGAGCGGATAGCGCGCGCGGCCGATCATGCCCAAGAGGTTGCCGATCTTCGGGTTGCCCGCGGCTGCGGCGCTTCCGGCGGCGATTTCGATCTCGCGATCCGGGAAGCGCTCCTTGACGGCGCGTGCCACGGCAAGAGCCGGATCGTTCGGATCAGCCGCGCCGAAAATCACTTGGTACTGCGGATAGTCCTGATCGCAAAACGAGCACAGGTTCTCGAAGAGCTGCGGTTCCGCGCCGAAAAGCGGTTTGAGAATACTCACCGGAGTCGTCGAGCGCGGCGACGGATGGGCGGCAGCGGCGCGGAACCGCCGCACGCGTGCGATGGCAATGGCTGTGTAGGCGATACCCGCGACCGCAAGCGAACCTGACGCGACCGCCAGCAGCTTTGCGATGCTACTCGCCATGCGCCGCCAACTCGCTAAAGGTAATCGGGCGGACGTCCGATCGCCGTGCAAGTTCGATCACGCCCGGGTCGACGAGCGCTGCAAACTCCCCCGCGAAATCGTAGTCCGGCGGAAACGCCTGCGGCCACGAGCTGGTGGCCGGATGCACGTAGAGTTCGGAGGTGCCTTCAGGCAGATGCGCGAGGAACTTGCGTACGCGCTGCGGCGTCATATGCCCGGTGTCGTTCATGCCGAAGACGTAGTCGTTCGTCGCGATGCCGGAAAGCCGTAAGCGCAGACGCATCAGCGAAAGCCAAGGCAGGAGAAATGCGGCATTCGCGAAGCGCGCCGCGCCGTACGTGCCCATTGCGCGCCACGAAGGCCAAAACGGCTCGCGCGGAATGCGGATCGCGCGCATGCCGTAGTCGCGTCCGAGCTTCACGATGAGAGAAAGAACCGTCGGATGCACGTGAAAATGGTTTTGCGCATTCACGTGATCCAGCGGCAAACCCGTCGCTTTGAAGCGTTCGAACTGTGCGCGAATCTCCGCTTCCAATTCGTTGCGGACGCCCGGGGTGAAAAAGTACTTCACGCCCGCGCGAAACAAATCGCTCTCGAAATTTCCGCTGCGGTTCACGACGCGCGGTATGCGCTCGGGTGGAAGTGCGGGAGTTCCGTTCACGAGCACCACGTGCAAACCGACGCGCAAGGTCGGCAAACGTCGCGCCCGTTCGACGGCATCCGCAGTGGCCGGCGCCGCAACCATGAGACTGGCCGTCGAGAGAATGCCCTCGCGGTGCCCGCGTTCCACCGCCTCGTTCACTTCTCGGGCAAGGCCGAAGTCGTCGGCCGTAACGATGAGCTGCCGCATGCTCCGGACTAGATGCGCGAAAGGATAGCGCTGTGCCTCGAAGGCAACGGTGACCTGTGCAGCCAAGCGCTCCTACCCGTTGCGCCTTGTGTAGTGAAGCAACCGGGTGGGAACGTTACCCAAAGTAAGCCGACGCCAGAAGTAGGAGCAGACCATACACCCTGATTCAGTGCGCCGGGCGAAGGCGCGTGCCGCCGCGGGCAACGCGGACGTCGAGCCGCTCTTGCTGAGCCGTCATCGTTCGCGTATCTCGGAGTACATGCGCGAGCGTGCGCTGCCGTTCTCCTGGCTGTCCGGCAAGATGGTCGCCTACCACATGGGCTGGGCGGATGAAGCAGGACGTCCGCACGCGGTCAAAACCGGCAAGCTGATCCGCCCGAGCCTCTGCCTGTGGGCATGCTCGGCGATTGGGTCGGACATTGCCGCGGCGCTGCCGGCGGCTGCTGCGATTGAATGGTTTCACAACTTCACACTAGTCCATGACGACATTCAGGACGACGATCGCCGCCGCCACGGCCGCGAAACGGTCTGGTCCCTGTGGGGCATTCCGCAGGGCATCAACGCGGGCGATGCGATGCAGGCGCTCGCGTTTCTCTCGATGGCGCGCGATGGAGAGCATCCCGATCGCGCGATTCGCGCGATTGCGGCGATCGCTTCCGCCGGTCTTACGGTGATTGAAGGGCAGTGCCTCGATCTCGAACTCGAAGGACAAGTCGATACGACGCTGCGCGCGTATTTGCGCATGGTTGCGGCAAAAACCGGCGCGCTGCTCGGCGCCAGCGTCGAAGCCGGCGCACTTCTGGCCGGAGCGGATGAGACAACGGGGGCGCAGTTCCGTCGCGCCGGGCGATTGCTCGGCACGGCATTTCAGATTCGCGACGATTGGCTCGGAATGTACGGCGATCCGTCCGTTACCGGAAAATCGAGCAGCGGCGACGCGAGCCGTTACAAGATGACGTTCCCCGTGGTCGCGGGATTGCGGGCGATGTCTACGCTCCAGCGCCGGCGTCTGCGCGAGATATTCCGCGCCCGGCACGAGGATCCGGAGCCCAAGCTTCGTGCTCTGCTCGATGAAGTGGGATGCAACCAGATCACGCGCGAAGCTGCTCAACGGTATGCCGAAAAGGCGGTGAACGTCATCGCGCGCACCGGCGTCGATGCCGATGCGCTCGAAGCGTTCCAGGAAGTGGCCTATTATGTTGCGACACGTTCTCGCTGACTGGTCGCTGCGCAAGGGGGCCGAAGGCCGGGGGCCCCACGCCCCTTCGACAAGCTCAGGAGTGTGGGGGGCGTGCGGCGCGGAGCGCGGATACGCCTTTTCAAAAGAGGTGGCCTATTACGTCGCAACTCGATCGCGATAGCGGGACGTCCTCGCGCAAGTCCGATCACATTCGTATCAACGTAGAACGTGACGTCGCAAGCAAAGGGGTCTCGAGCGGCTTCGAAGCCTACCGGCTGATCAATTGCGCGTTGCCCGAGATCGATCTTGCCGACGTGGACACGTCGTGCGCGCTGTTCGGACGAGCGCTGCGGGCACCGCTGCTCATATCGTGCATGACGGGCGGCACGCCGGAAGCGCGCGCGATCAATCGTGTGCTCGCGCGCGTCGCGCAAGAGCACGGCCTGGCAATGGGGCTGGGTTCGGCGCGGGCTTTACTCGAGGCACCGCAGTTGCTGGACACGTTTGCCGTGCGCGACGTAGCGCCGGATATCGCATTGCTTGCAAATCTCGGAGCCGTTCAGCTCAACAAGGGTTACGGCGTCGAAGAGTGCCGCCGTCTGGTCGACATGCTGCAAGCGGATGCGCTGGTGTTGCATTTGAACGCGGTGCAGGAAGCCGTGCAGCCTGAAGGCGACACGTGCTTTCGCGATCTGATTCGAAAGATCGGCGTCGTATGTAAGAATCTCGGAGCGCCCGTGGTCGTCAAAGAAGTGGGTTGGGGTATTGCGCCGCACGAGGTGCGCGCGCTTTTCGACGTAGGCGCGGCGGCGATCGATCTTGCCGGCGCAGGCGGCACGTCGTGGAGCGAAGTGGAGCGCTACCGCATCGCGGAGCCATGGCGTGCGAACGTCGCCGCCGCATTCGCGGGCTGGGGTATTCCGACGGCGGAATGCGTGCGCGGTGCAACGCAGGTTCATCCGCGCGGGTTCATCATCGCAAGTGGTGGAATCGCGGGAGGTATGGACGTGGTGAAGGCGCTCGCGCTCGGTGCCGATTTCGCCGGCATTGCGGGTCCGTTTTTGCGCGCGGCCGCACAAGGGTACGAAGCGGCATCGACGCTTGCACGCGAAATAGTCGAAGTGCTGCGCATAGCGATGTTCGCGCTCGGCGAACCGACGCTTGCGAGGCTGCATTCCACAAAGCGGATCGTCCGTGAACGAGATTGACAGCGCCGACGCCTATTGCCGGTTGCTGGCGACTCGGCACTACGAAAATTTCGCCGTGGCGTCCAAGATCGTCCCGGGCCGTATCCGCAAGGATCTCATGCGCTTTTACGGTTTTTGCCGCACCACCGACGATCTCGGCGATGAGAGCGGGTCGGCGCAGATTGCGCTCTCGCGGCTGGCGCGCTGGCGCGAGGAGACGCAGGCGTTCTTCGCAGGCGCATCGCCGGTGCATCCGGTGCTGATCGCGCTGCGGGAAACCGTCGCTCATTATGCGCTCGACGAACGACCCTTTCTCGATTTGATTGCGGCAAACGAGCAAGATCAGCGCGTGCACACCTATGCGAATTGGCCGCAGCTCGAGGCGTATTGCATGCTCTCCGCCGCCCCGGTCGGACGCGTCGTGCTGCGCTTTTTCGGCATCGCAAACAGCCTGACCGAAAAGCTTTCGGACGACGTGTGCATCGGTCTTCAGCTTGCCAATCACGCACAGGACGTAAGCCGTGACGCAACGATCGGCCGCCGCTACTTGCTTGACGAGGATGTCAGCGCTTATGGCCTGCGCGGCGCCGTCCGCGCTCTCGTCGAGCGCGCGCGTTCGTTGCTTGCATCCGGCAAGACGCTTGAAACCTTGGCGCCGGGTCCGCTCCGTCTGCAACTCGCACTCTACCGCCTGGGCGGCCTCGCCATTTGTGACGAGACGGTACGTTTGGGGTATGCAACGGAAGTGACCCGTCCCTCGGTATCGAAACGGGCGAAAGTGGGGATTCTTGCACGAGCCGTTTTGGAAGCGGCCCGCCGTCGCGCTGAGGTAACCAATGCTGAAACCGCTTGACGCGGTTCGCTACATGCGCCGGCCGCAAAGCGTCGAACAAGAAGCAGAGCGGTTCTGCGGGCAGATGGCGCGCCGCGAAGCGAAGAACTTCTATTGGGGTTTCATCTCGCTGCCGCACGACCAGCGCATGGCAATTTACGCCCTCTACGACTTCGCGCGCCAAGTGGACGATGAAGTTGACGGCGCTCCGCAGCCCGATCTCATTCCGGAGCGTTTGGCCGCGCAGCGCGATCGCGTGCGCCGCACGTTTCTGCGCGATCCCGAAGTATCGGACGACGATCCGGTCATGCAGGTTCTTTCGAAGGCGGTGCAGCGCTACGCAATTCCGGAAAGCGAGTTGCAGGAACTCATCGACGGCGTCGAACGCGACTGTACGCAAACGCGCTACCGCACCTGGGAAGACCTGCGCGCGTATTGCAGGCTCGTCGCTTCCGTCGTGGGACGAATGTGCGTGCGAATCTTCGGGTTCAACGGCGACGAGGCGCTGTTACGCGCGGACGACCTCGGCCTCGCGCTGCAACTGACGAATATCTTGCGCGACGTGCGCGAGGATGCGGAGATGGGCCGCATCTACTTGCCGCAAGAGGATTTGGATCGCTTCGGAATTACGGAAGAGGCGATGCTGAGCGTGCAGCCCGGCGCGGGATGGGATGCGCTCGTCGCTTTCGAATCGCAGCGGGCGCGGCAGCTTTTCAAGGCCGGCTATGAAGTGTTGCGGTACATTCCGCGGCGCCCGGCCGCATGCGTCCAGACGATGGCGGGCATTTACGAACGCTTGCTGCAAAAAATCGAACGCGATCCGCAGTTGCCGCTGCGCGAACGTGCCGCGCTCTCAAAAGGCGAGAAGCTCCAGGTAGTACTCGGTTCGTGGCTGTTCCCTGTGTAGCAGTAGTCGGCGGAGGCCTCGCCGGGCTTTCCGCAGCGGTCGAATTGAAGGATGCGGGATGGCACGTTGAACTCTTCGAGCGCAGCCGTTTGCTGGGCGGCCGAGCCACGTCGTTTGAATTGGACGGCCACGTCGTCGACAACGGACAGCATGTATATCTCGCGTGCTGCACGGAATTCATTCGATTCGTCGAGCGCGTCGGGATGGGCAGCGCGCTGCGTACGCAGGAACGCTTCGACGTGGTCGTTTATTCGAAGGACGGCGAGCGCAGCGAGCTTCGGGCGGCCGATCTGCCCGCACCGTTTCACGTTGTTGCATCGTTCGCGGGGTACAAGCATTTGCGGGCGCGCGGAAAACTCGAGATCGCTCGCGCGCTCTTTTCGCTGCGCGTGAATCCGCGCAGCGCGCGCGAGGACTTGAGCTTCGCGCAATGGCTGCGGCTGCAGCGGCAAGGAGGGCAAACGATTCGCAGCTTCTGGGAGCCGTTCATGGTTCCGGCGCTGAACGCGCCGCTAGAACGCATGAACGCCGCGGATGCGGCGTTCGTGATTTCAACGGCTTTTTTGCGCGATCGCGATGCGGCACGCTTCGGTTACTCGGCCGTTCCGCTGGCGCAAATCATGGAGAAGGCCGCGGAGCAGTTGGACGGCGTGCACCGCTCCTCCGCAGTGCTGGTGATGGAGGCCGACGCGCAGAGCGTCGTGTTTCGCACGTCCGAAGACGAACTGCGCTTTGACGCAGCCGTGCTCGCAGTGCCGCCGCGTTCGCTCGCGAAGCTGCTGGGTGAACCAGCGCGATTCGGCGTGCCGCCGCTGGACGTCTACGAGCCGTTCGCAATCATGGACGTGCATCTCTGGTACGAGGGACAGGTGGACGTCGGCTTCGAGTTCGCGGCCATTTTGGACTCGCCCGTGCAGTGGGTCTTCAAAAAGGGCGACGGATATCTGTGCTGCAGTATCAGCGCGGCGGACGAGCTCGTGAGCAAGGCGACGGCCGACATGGTCGAGGTCGCTTGGCGCGAAGTGCGGGCTGCATTGCCGCAACTGGCAGGCGCCCGGCTTATTCGTGGAGCAGCCACACGTAATCCGGAGGGTACGTATCTAGCGCGGCCCGGCGCACCACGCCCGGCTGCCCGGACGACGCTGCCCAATCTGGCCATTGCGGGCGCATGGACTGCAACCGGCTGGCCCGATACCATGGAATCCGCCGTTCGCAGCGGCATTGCCGCCGCGAACGTCTTACTGGGAGACAAACCATAGCTAGCGCGCATCTCGATCGCGCCGTCGAATGGCTGCTCGAACGTCAGCATCCCGACGGCTGGTGGACCGACGAACTCGAAACGAACGTCACGATGACGGCGGAGCACGTGCTGCTTCTGCGTTTTCTCGGCATTTCGCACGAGCCGATCCGCGAAGGTGCGATAGCGCACATTCTGCACCATCAACGTGAAGACGGGTCGTGGGCGCTCTATTACGACGGCCCAGCGGATTTGAGCACGACCATCGAAGCCTACGTGGCGCTCAAAGTACTCGGCGTCGATCCCGCGGTAGACGAAATGCGCCGTGCGTTGAACGTGATCCGAAAGCTCGGCGGCCTTGCCGATGCGCGCGTCTTCACCAAGATCTGGATGGCGCTTTTTGGTAAGTATCCGTGGGATGGTATTCCGACGATGCCCCCCGAGATCGTGAAATTTCCGCCGTGGATGCCGTTCAATCTCTACGACTTTGCGTGTTGGGCGCGCGGAACTGTCGGGCCGTTGTGCGTGGTCATCGCGCGCCGTCCCATTCGCGAACTCGGCGTCGACGTCGACGAGGTGATCAATCCCGGTACGCACGCGCGCATGCACGAAGTGCCCGGCCACGGCTGGCTGTGGTGGGTCGATAAAGCGCTCAAATTGTACGAACGCTCGCCGATAAAACCGGGACGCGAATCGGCATGCCGCAAGATGATTGAATGGATCGTGGAGCGGCAAGAAGCCGACGGGAGTTGGGGCGGCATTCAGCCGCCGTGGGTGTATTCGCTCGTCGCGCTCAATCTCGAAGGGTACGCGCTCGACCATCCCGTCGTGCAAAAGGGCTTGCACGGCATGGAACGGTTTGCGTTTTCCGATGAAACGGGATGGCGTTTTCAAGCATGCATGTCGCCGGTTTGGGACACCGCGTGGGCAATTCGCGCGTTGTATCAAGCGGGACTTCGCGCCGATCATCCGGCGATGCGCAAGGCCGTCGACTGGATGCTCAAAGAGCAGATCGCCGCAAATCAGTGGGGCGACTGGCAAGTGCGCCTCAAAGGCGTTCCCAACGGCGGCTGGGCGTTCGAGTTCGACAACGACATTTATCCCGACGTCGACGACACTGCGGTCATCGTGTGCTCGCTGATCGAAGGAGCGAAACCGGAAATCGCGCGTGATGCAATCGATCGCGCGGTGACGTGGACGCTCGAGATGCGATCGTCGAACGGCGCGTGGGCGGCGTTCGATCGCGACAACACCAGCGAAATTCTGTATCGAATGCCGTTTTCGGACTTCGGCGCGATGATCGACCCGCCCACCGAAGACGTCACTGCGCACGTGCTGGAGATGCTGGCCCTGCTGGGGCGCGACGAGCGCGATCCCGACGTCGCGCGCGGCTTGAAATATTTGCGTGAAACGCAAAAGCCTTGGGGGTCCTGGTTCGGGCGCTGGGGCGTCAATCACATTTACGGCACGTGGTGCGTCGTATCGGCGCTCGCGCAATTGCGGTTAGGCCAGGACATGTTCGCGCGAGCAGTCGAGTGGGTGATTGCCAAACAAAATGCCGACGGCGGGTGGGGCGAAAGCTGCCATTCGTACGTCGACGAGTCGTTCGCCGGCATCGGCACGAGCACGGCCTCGCAAACCGCGTGGGCCGTGATGACGCTGCAATGGGCGGGTATGGGCAACCATCCGGCAGCTGAGCGCGGTTTAGAGTTCCTGCGCGCCGCGCAGCGTGCCGACGGAACCTGGGACGAGCCCTACTGCACGGGGACGGGCTTCCCGCGAGACTTCTATTTGAACTACCATATGTACCGGCATCTCTTTCCGACGATGGCCCTGGCTATGGACCGGGACTCGAACGAGAAGACCGATGAGGGTACGCTCTCGACAAGGCAACAGGTACCAGCGTAGATGAGCACACCGTTCGCACAGAAACTCGAAATTGCCAAGTACATCTTCGGCAAGAAGCTCAAAGGCGAGAAAAAGTATCCGCTCGTGATGGAACTCGAGCCGCTCTTTCAATGCAATTTGGCATGCGCGGGATGCGGCAAGATCCAGTATCCGAACGACATTCTGCGCAAGCGGCTGTCGGTGGAAGATTGCATCGCCGCGATCGAGGAATGCGGCGCACCGGTCATCTCCATTGCGGGCGGCGAGCCGCTCGTCTATGAAGAGCTTCCGCGTTTGGTCGACGAGCTGATCCAGCGTAAGAAGGTCGTCATCGTCTGCACGAACGCTCTGCTGCTCGAAAAGAAGATCGACAAGTTCAAACCGCATCCGCTTTTCACGTGGATGATCCATTTGGACGGACTCAAAGAGCGTCACGACCAGGTCGTGTGCCGCGACGGCACGTTCGACAAAGCGGTCGCCGCGATCAAAGTCGCAAAGGCCAAGGGGTTCCGCGTATCGACGAACACGACGTTCTTCGATCCCGATGATGCGAAGACGATTCGCGCGGTGCTCGACTATCTCAACGACGACCTGCAAGTCGACTCGATGCAGATTTCGCCCGGCTACGCCTACGAGAAAGCGCCGGACCAAGAGCACTTTCTCGGCGTCGAACGTACGCGCGCGATTTTCCGAGAAGCGTTCGCCGGCGGCAAGCGCAAGAAGTGGCGCCTGAATCACAGCCCCCTGTTCCTCGATTTCCTCGAGGGCAAACTCGACATGGAATGCACCCCGTGGGGAATCCCGTCGTACTCCATCTTCGGATGGCAGCGCCCGTGTTATCTGATGTCGGATGCGCCGTACGCGAAGACGTACAAGGAACTGATCGACGAAACGGATTGGGAGCTGTACGGTCGCGGCAAGAATCCGAAATGCGCGAACTGCATGGCGCACTGCGGTTACGAACCGACCGCCGTCGTCAAGACGACGTCTTCCATTAAGGAATCTATTCGCGCTGCGATTGCGCATTAGACCTGCGGCTTTGGCTCCCTCGCCCCTTTGCGCTCTCAAACGCCATCCATGGCGTAGAGCGCAAATTCACACGCGCCCAAATGCCACTCCCTCGCGCCAAAACCTTTCGCCCATAACACGTGGCTGACAAAGTATTCCTTACTGGAAGCAGTGGGTTCGTCGGCGGACATGTTCTCCGCGAACTATTAGCAGCGGGATATGAAGTAAAAGCGCTAGTGCGTCCGCGTCATCCTGAGGTATCGAAGGACCCCGAGCCTGTCGAGGGGCGCGTCGAGTTTCTCGAAGGCGATCTTGAAAATGTCGGCGCGTGGGCGAGGGCGTTGGATGGATGCCGCTATGTCGTGCATTGTGCGGCGCTCTACTCGTTTGCGCCGCGCGATCGTGGCGCGGTGCATCGCGTGAACGTCATCGGTACGTCGGGATTGGTCGAAGCGGCGCGCGTTGCCGGGGTCGAGCGGGTTGTGCTCACGTCGAGCTCGGCGACGCTTGGTGCGGGGCGTGATGGGCGGCCGCGAACGGAAGAAGACTACGCTCCGGAAGGGCGGAGCGGCGGGTATCATCATTCAAAACTGGATCAGGAGCGTGCTGCGTTTGCTGGACGCGTGCCCGTCGTTGCATTGCTGCCAACGGCGCCCGTTGGTCCCGGTGATTGGAAGCCGACGCCTACGGGGCAGATGATTCTGGATTTTGCCCGCGGCAAGATGTTCGCGAAGCCGCCGCGCGGCGGTTTGAACCTCGTGCCGGTCGAGGACGTCGCGCGCGCGCACGTTATTGCGCTGCAGCAGGGTATTTCGGGTGAACGCTATATTCTCGGCGGCGAGAACTTGTTGCTCGATGACGTGTGGCAACTGCTGTCCGATGTAACCGGGAAGCCGATGCCGCGCTGGCGCGTTCCCGATGCGTTGGCGCTTTCCATTGCGTATGCCGACGAAGCGCGGTGCCGCGTTCAACCGGGCGCGCATCCGTTCGTTCCGGTCGAAGGCGTACGCATGTCACGCGAACGGATGTTTGCCGACAGTTCGAAAGCGTCGCGCGAATTGGATTTCCATCCAGGCCGCGTGCGTGACGCCCTCGAACGCGCCGTACGCTGGTATCGCGAGCGCGGGTACGTATCATCGTAACAATCGTCGCCGCGACGAGCGTGGAAGCGCGAGCCGTGCGGCGTTTTGCTTCCGGCGGCGTTCAGGTCGTCGAAAGCGGCGTCGCACTTCGGACGCAATCCTGCGTCGAAGGCGATCTCGCAATCAGCTGCGGCCTTGCGGGGGGACTTCGCCCGGATTTACCGACGGGAGCAGTGCTGGTACCCGAGCGCGTGCTTCGACCCGACGGCGGCGAAATGCAGTGTGATGAACCTGCGGTAAACGCGCTCACGAATGCTGCTCTGCAACTCGGACATCGCGTGATTCACGAGCCGCTCGTCACGAGTCATACGTTTGTGTCTGGGGAAGAACGCGCGATTTGGGCTGCGCGCGGTTACGCCGGCGTCGACATGGAAACCGGCCTGTTACGCGCCTCGCGTATCGCGTGCGTGCGAGTCGTTTTGGACACGCCGCAGCGCGAGATTTCGCCCGCATGGCTGCACCCTGCACGCGCGATCCTGCAGCCGCGCGCATGGCGCGATTTGCCGTTTCTCATGCGCGAAGGTCCGCGATGTTCCAATATCGCGGCGCAAATCGCGGCAGCTGCAGCAGACCAGCTCCAACGCTGAATTGCTTGCGCACGCGTGCCGGCACGAGTGCGACCACAGATCTATTTATGCGCCTCGCAAAGCGTGACGTCGATGAGCGAACCGGCGATGATCTCGCCCTGGCATCCGCACGGCCAGCGCCACTTGCGCACGTAGGTGCACGCGGTGTCGATGGTTCCGCGCTCAACGGTGCTGGAAGGGCTGCCCAAACGCGTGGTGACGGCGTCGGTATTTGCGACCATCGTAGGATTGCTTACCCACGATGGCTGAGGCCTATGCCTGCTGCTCGTGAAGAAGAGCAGTCATCGCTTCGGCCGCCAGCGGCCGGTGGAAATAGTGCCCTTGTCCGTGCTCGCAGCCCAGGGACAGGAGGCGCGATGCTTGCTCGGCCGTTTCGACGCCTTCTGCTGTTACGCGAAGATCGCAGGCCGCTCCCAGGCGCACGAGCATCTCGATGATTTGCGCACTTTTCTGCTGCTCGATGCCCGCGATGAATGTTTGATCGATCTTGAAACCGTCGATAGGCAGCGATTGAATGTAGCGCAGCGACGAGTATCCGGTGCCGAAGTCGTCGATGCACAAATCCACGCCAATCGCTTTCAGGCGCCCAAGCACGCCGGCTGCTCGCGACTCGCTTTGAAGGATTGACGTCTCGGTGATCTCGAGCGTCAGTTGCCCCGGTTCGAGATGGTGCTTTTCGATGAGCGCGGCCAAGAACTCCGGCAGATCCGACTGCAGCACTTCTTGTACGGACAAATTGACGTTCAAGGAGATTGGCGAGTCGGGCGAAAGCGCCCGCCACTGTTCGAGCGCGCGGCACGAGCTTTCGAGCACGAAGCGTCCCACCGGAACCATGAGGCCCATCTCTTCCGCAAGCGGTAGAAACGACGCCGGGGCGAGGTGCCCTTCCTCGGGATGATTCCAGCGCAGCAGCGCTTCCACTCCCTGCAAGCGCCGGGTCGTGAGTGAAACGATCGGCTGGAAAAGCACGACGAACTGCTGCTCGTCGATCGCGCTTCGCAAATGCATGCGCAATGAAAGCCGGCGCAGCGCCTCTTCGTGCATGCTCGGGGCGAACACGGCGCTGCGGTTGCGCCCCTCACTCTTCGCATGATACATCGCGGTATCCGCATCGCGCAGAACGTCGGCAATCGACGTATAATGCTCGTCGATCGGCGCGACGCCGATGCTCGCCGTCATTACGATATTACGGCCGGCGATGTGGTACGGATGACGCAGCGTCTTGTGCATCTGCTCCAAAACCTGTGCGATGCGATTCGGCGCGGCATCATCGAGCAGCACTGCGAACTCGTCGCCCGCCATTCGCGCAACCACCGACCGTTCGCCCATCACTGCGCGCAGTCGCGAAGAGGCTTCCTTCAGCACGTCGTCGCCGGCCAAGTGCCCGAGCGTGTCGTTGATCGATTTGAACTCGTCGAGGTCGAGGTAAACCACCGCACGGTGCGCGCCGTCGCCGCGCGCGACCGCTTCGAGCGCGCGCGCCAGTTCGAGTGAAAAAACGGTGCGGTTCGGCAAACCGGTGAGTGAATCGTGCGTTGCTTCGTACTGCAAACGGCTTTGCGAACGCGCGTTTTCCAGCGCCATGCCCATCAAGTTGACGAAGACCTGCATCGCGCGAAGCGTCTGCGCGCTCGGAATCTCGCCGCTCAGCGGTCCGTCCGGCGACATGTAGCCGATCATGACGCCGTCGCGGTCGTGGAGCGTCAGCACCAGCGCGTCGCGTTCGTGCCACTGCGTGGGAAATTTGCGAGACGATTGAATGGCGGCCCCGGCGTAGATGGAGCGATCCCAGTGCGCTTCTCTTTCGGCCGGAAAGAAATAGCAGTCTTCGAAAAAGCGTACCGCATCAACGAGTAATGCGTCGAACGCTGCGCGATCGATGCGCTCGTGAATGCGTTGGCGCGTGATTTCTTCGGGCCAGCCGAGCATCACGCGGCGGCGCAATTCGCCGTTGGGCTCCTCTGCAGCGACCATGCTGATGTAGCGCCATCCGAAGAGGTCGAGCACGCCGCGCGCAAGCGAGGTCAGGGCGTCGTCCAGCGACGTTGCGCCAAGCACGTCTCGCGTTATCTCGAACAGCCGCTCCAGCTCACTAACAGAACCGGCTCCGGCCGAAAGCGCCCCGAGCGAATACATACCGCGGTTGCTATTCTTGCGGCCGGGCTGCGCCCCTATGGTGCCGCGTAAAACCCTGGCAAAGGATTGCGCCTACCCAATCACGTGGCGAAGCACGAGCGCAAATCCGGCGATGGTGAGCGCCACCGCGACGAACGCCATGAGACGCTGCGATTTGAGACGCAGTGAAAGCCGCGCCCCGATGGGGCCGCCGCACAAGCCGCCCAGAACGAGCGGCACGACCAGCTCCCAATCGATGTCGTGCTGAAGGTAATGCGTGATGAAACCCACGGGCGACGTGAGCACGATGCCGAAATGCGACGTCGCGCTAATCGCATGCGCCGGCAGGTCGGAAAAGTACAGCAGCGTCGGCACGAGCACGACGCCGCCGCCGACGCCGAACAAACTCGAAATGAAGCCGACGACGAATCCTGCTGCAACCGCAGCATACCAGTGCATGCCGACGGTGGCGCCCACGTCCGCGTGTTCGGTACGGTTTTGCAGACGCTTCTCGCGGTTTATCGCGATGTCGAACGCGACCAAAAACAAAAACGCGGCGAACGCCCAATCGAAGATGTGCGGCGGAATGCGCTTGACGACAACCGCACCCAGGATGGATCCGGGAAAACCGGCGGCAGCGATCATCAAACCGACGCGCACGTGCACGCGCCGCTGCATCAAGTAGGTGAATGCGCCGCTGCCGCTGTTCGCGACAACCAGCGCGAGCGACGTGCCCGCCGCTTCTGCGGGTCCGAGGCCGAAGAAGAGACGCAGAACCGGAACGATGATGAACCCTCCGCCGAGGCCGACCATCGATCCGAAGATACTTGCTCCGAGCCCGGCTACGAAGAGCCAGACGTAGAGCCAAATTGTGTGGTGCGTAGCGTCGAGGCTTAGCTGCCGACGCGGCCGATGTAGCGGCGATCGCGCGTGTCGATGCGAATCAAATCGCCCGGATTTACGAACAGCGGAACGTTTACGACGGCACCGGTTTCAAGCGTTGCCGGTTTGGTTGCACCGGTTGCAGTGTCGCCTTTGAATCCCGGATCAGTTTGATCGACTTTCAGTTCGACGTGCGCCGGAAGGTCGGCGCCGATCGGATTGCTGTCATGGAACTGCACGTCGACCACCATACCGTCTTTTAGGAAGTCGGCCGGGTCGCCGATGATGTCCCGCTGCAGCGTAACGTTCTCGAACGTCTCCTGATCCATGAAATGGTAACCGTCGGAGTCGTTGTACAGCATCTGCATCTGCCGGTTGTCGACGGTGGCGCGCTCGAGTTTTTCGCCGGCCCGAAACGTCTTCTCAACGGTCGCTCCGGTTTTCACGTTCTTCAGGCGCGTCCGCACGAACGCCGAACCCTTGCCCGGCTTGACGTGCAAAAACTCGATGACGGTCCAAAGCTGGCCGTTCTCGATGATGGTGACGCCGTTGCGAAGATCGTTCGATGAAATCATGACCTGCCCCAATACGCAAAATGGCCTGCGGAGCCCTGGTTTGAGGGCATGCATCCGCCGGGTGCTGCGACTTTAGGAGCTAGCTCTTGAAGCCGTACAGGCCGTGGCCGTTCGGATTGGCGACGTATACCTTGTACGCGTGGCGCAGGCCGAGCGAAAACGAAAAGATCACGTGCACCGGCGTTCCGGGCCGCAGGTCTTTCGACTGCATGGTTTTGCCGTTGGGAAGGTTCACGAACTTCGGCCATGACAGGAACGACATGTCCGCCGGCACTCCGTCGATGCAGTGAACCCGTACGTTCTGGAGCGAGACGTGGCGCACGTATCCGTGACAGTCGTGATACCTGCCGCCGGGTGGCAAGCTGCTGGCCCCCAGCGTAGCCGTAAGAATGAGAACGGAAACGAGTATGCGCATGATTTGACACTTCCCTCCGCGGTCTTTATACCCGCCGCCGAAGAAACGGTATCCCGCTTTCGCGCCCCGCACGGAGCCGCGAGATGTTTTCGCGATGCGTGTAGATGACGAGCATTGCCGCGGCCACCCCATAGCCGGTAAGCCACCAATCGCGCGTGAAATACCACAGCGCAAACGGCGCGACAATGTGCGCGAGAATCGAGCCGACGGAAGAATACGTCGTCGCGCCGGCGCCGACGGCCCAGCCTGCAATCGAAACGAGCCCGGCAGGCCACGACAGCGCGAAGATCGCGCCGAACGAGGTCGCCACCCCTTTTCCGCCTTTGAACGCAAGCCACGGCGAAAAGCAGTGCCCGATCACGGCGCAGCCGGCAACGATTGCACCGAGATGCGTGTCGTGCAAGAGCTGCATCACGCAGAGTGCGGGGATGACGCCTTTGGCGGCATCCAGAATTAGGACGGCGACCGCGCCGCCTTTTCCGAGCGTGCGAAGCGCGTTCATCGCACCGATGTTGCCGCTTCCGGATTTGCGAATGTCCGTCTTGTAAAAGAGCCGGCTTATTACCACGCCAAAGGGAATCGAGCCGAGCAGGAACGCACCGATAGCGATGCTGGCGTAGGCCCAGATGCTCACTCTTCCGCCTCCGCGCGCCGCGAGCGTTCGCGAAATTCGAGCGTGAGCGGCACGCCCTCGAAGTCGAAGTGCTGACGGATCACGTTCTCCAAAAAGCGCTTGTACGACGTTTGCACGAGCTCCGGGTCATTGCAATGAAAGACGAACAGCGGCGGATGCGCCGCAGGCTGCGAGCAGTAGAAGATCTTGAACGGTTTGCCGCCCGGCGCCGGCGCCGGATGCGCGAGGGTCGCGTCACGAATCACCGAGTTGAGCTGCGCCGTGGGAACGTGGCGGTCCAAGTTGTTCGCGACTTTCATCACCAGCGGCATCAAGCTGCCCAACCGCCGTCGCGTCTTCGCCGAAAGAAACGTGACGGGAGCGAAGCGCGCGAAGGGTATCTGCTCGTAGATCACGTTGATGAGCTCGCCTTGGCTATACTCGCCCTGCTCGCGCGCGAGATCCCACTTGTTGCCGATGATGACGAGGCCCTTGCGCTCTTCGAGAATCATCCCGGCCAGACGCCGTTCCTGCGCCTGGATGCCGTGCATTGCATCGAACAGCAGCAGCGCGATGTCGCAGCGATTGATCGCCGAAATCGATCGCAGCGCCGAGTAGTATTCGATCGCGCCGTGCTGCTGCGGCTTCTTTCGCACGCCCGCCGTATCGATCAGACGAATGCGATGTTCGTGAAATTGAAAAATCGTGTCGATGGCATCGCGCGTCGTTCCCGGAACGTCGGAGACGACGGCGCGTTCCTCACCGAGCAGCGAGTTCAGCAGCGAACTTTTGCCGACGTTCGGCCGGCCGACCAGCGCAAGCGAGATCTCACCGTGAAGATCCGGCGGAGGTGCCTGCTCGGGCAGATGTTCGACGACGCGATCGAGCAAATCGCCCGTACCTTCGCCGTGAATCGCCGATACGGCAATCGGCTCGCCGAACCCAAGCGGCGCGAATTCGCCGTACACCGATGCGGCGGCGGACGGCGACTCGGCTTTGTTGGCAACCAAGAGCACCGGTTTTCGGGTGCGGCGCAAAATGCGCGCGACGTCGTCGTCGAGCGGATTGCGTCCCGATGCGGCGTCCACGACGAAGATGATCGCATCCGATTCGTGCGCGGCGGCCTCGGCTTGCTGCCGGGCGGAACGGGCAATGTCGACGGAGCCCGCGTCGACCCCCCTCGAAGCATCCTGCTCCGGATCGATGCCCGCGGTGTCGACCAAACTGAACGTTCGCCCTTGCCATTCGCACAAGCCGTACAGCCGATCGCGCGTGACGCCCGGCGTGTCTTCCACGATTGCGAGGCGCTGCCCGATCAAGCGGTTGAACAGCGCGCTTTTGCCGACGTTCGGGCGCCCGACAATCGCGACGCCGGACGGCCGCAGCATCGCTCCGTTGCGTCGCTCCGACTGAGTGGGTTCTTGCTGCACGCGGGGAGATTCCGGGCGGCGCGGGGTATTCCCGTGCGGTGGCGAGCATTTACATCGAAACGTTCGGTTGCCAGATGAACGAGGCGGATTCGCAGTACATCGCGGACCGAGCCTCGTCGGCCGGCTATGCGGTCGCCGAGCGCCCCGAAGACGCGAACATCGTCGTGCTCAACACGTGCACCGTACGCGACAACGCGGAGCGCCGCGCGTACGGGCGCATGAACCATTTCAAGGTGCTCAAGCAAGCCGACCCCGCGGTGAAGCTCGTCGTGATGGGCTGCCTCGCGGAGCAGGATCGCGATCGCATGCAATCGATCGTGCCGCACGTCGATGCCGTGTTCGGTACGTCGGAACTGGTACAGATGGGCGATGCGCTTGCGCAATGGCGCCCACAATTCGAAGACACGGAGTTCAGCGAAGAACGCGCGCTGCTCATGCCGTTCGGTGGAGCAGCGGATTGCATTACAGACGCGTTTTCGCATTTGCGCGGTTTCGTTACGGTACAGCGCGGCTGTTCGTACTATTGCACGTTCTGCATCGTGCCGCATGTGCGCGGCCGTTTCGATCACCGTCCCGCGAACGATATTCTCGACGAGGTGCGCGAGCGCGTCGCAGCGGGTGCGCGCGAAGTGATGCTCGTCGGGCAAACGGTAAACGCGTACAAGGATCCGGCCGACGGGACCGATTTCGGCGATCTGTGCAAGCGTGCGGCGCGGATTTCGGGCCTCGAACGGCTTACGTTCATTTCCCCGCATCCGAAGGACTTCACGGAGAAGATCATTCGCGATCTCTCGCAGGTGCCGCAGCTGAATCCGAGGGTGCACCTGCCGCTGCAGTCCGCGAGCGATCCGATTCTGCGACGCATGAACCGCAAATACACCGTGGACCAGTTCCGCGAAAAAGTCGCGCTGATTCACCGGTATTTGCCGAATTGGGCGATCACCACGGACGTCATCGTCGGTTTCCCCGGCGAAACGGAAGAAGATTTTACGGCGACGCTCGACTACGTGAAGACCGGCGTGTTCGCGAATGCGTACATGTTCATCTATTCGAAACGCCGCGGCACACCCGCCGCTCGCTGGGAGCAAGTCGATCCGGCGGTTGCGAGCGAACGGTTCAAGCGGCTTGCCGATGCTCAAAATGTTGCCTCCCGCACTTACCACGAGCGTAAGATTGGCACGACCGTGCGCGCGCTGATTCAGGGACCATCGAAAAAAGACGCCGGAAAACTTGCCGCCAAGACCACGGACAACGCCACGGTTATTGCGCCGATGCCGCCGGATTTCGATGAAGCACTTTATGCGCGCGAGCCGTGGATCGACGTTGAAGTTCACGAAGCTTTCATCTGGGGTTGCACCGGCACGATCGCCGGGCGTGCGGAACGCTTCGACGGCACGAGCGCCCCAGTAGAGCGACCCGTCATCGACCTGCTATACTAGGTGGTATGCTGGTCCTTGCTCCGGTTGCAGCCGCGATGACGGACCCGTACGCGATTTTCGCCGCGGCGCAGCGTCATTGGCAATCCGCCGTCTACCCGCAAAAAGTCGCTTTCGGAGTCACCGTGACGGTATCGCGCGATGCCGTGACGTCACAAGCGCACTATCACGCTTGGTATGACGCCGAACAAAATCGCGTGCGCGTGGTCGGCGTGAGCGACGAGGAACTTGCGCATCCGTATACGCCGCACGGCATTAATTTCAATCTGAGCCTGTTCGGCGGAAGTCTTCCGCTCAGCGCGCCGCAGCGAACGTTCGACTATCTCGGCGTGCCCGTCCTCGCTCCGAATTACTCGTTCGGTATCATTCCGAACGCCGCGCCGAATACGACACAGAGCGGCATGGACTTGGTGCGTGAGATTCGCAAGGAATTCCACGATCCGCTTCCGCCGCGCCGCGAACAGTCGAATCCGCAAGACTTAAAGACCATTGCGTTGGTCGTGGTGGCGCATCGTCAGTACATCATCACGCTCGACGGATTGCAGTCGTTGAAGGGGCATCCGGATTATCACCTGCTGCTGCGGCCCGTAACGGATCCGGGCGTGTATCGCCTGCGCGAGATGTGGGTCGAAACGACGACGTACGCCGTGGATCGCCTCATAACCGACGGAAACTTTACGTCGGACGGCATGGGCGGTGTACGCTGGCAAATCGACTACGATCAGATCGGGAACGCGCCGTTCATTTCTTCGGAAACGTCCTTCGCAGGATTCAGTACGGATCGCCGGCACTACGATACGGCAACCGTTGCGTTTACCACGATCGCTCCGGTTTCGTCCATTCCATTCGAAACGTTCTCGCAGCAGTTCGTGACAAATTCCGAAACGGCGCCGGAAGTTCTGAGCGAACCCGACAAACCTCGCCGGTAGCCACGATTGTTGACGGTCGCATTCGCAGTCGCAGTGCTGCTCGCCGCAGTGAGTGTGAAATACGTGTCGACGATGCGGCTTTGGTCTCGATATGGGCCCGACGAGTTTGTATCATCACCGCAAGCTCGGCGATTGTTCTTGGCCGGCAAAATAACGCCGATTATCGCGTGCGCAGCGCTAGTGCTTCTCAGCTACTTCACGGGTTTGATCTGGCTCGTCATCCCCGCATGGCTCCTTTTCGGCGTAATCGTCTTAGGAGTCGCGCGGATCGTGCATCGTGAGTTCGACGCGAAGTAGCCGTGCTAGGCAACGTCTACCGTTTCGGCGATCGTGCTCGGCGGCGGCACCGGATGTCCTTGCTCGCGAGCCACCTCAACCCAAAGTGATATAGCCTCTTTTACGTTTTCTCGCACGTCGTCGAGCGTGTTTCCGGCAGAAGAGCGGCCCGGCAGATCGGGTACCACCGCGCCCCAAGTACCGTCCGTTGCTTGGTCGTACAGGACTGCGTATTTCATTGCTTTATCCTCGGTGCCTTACGGACAACGGCCTCGACGCCGCCTGAAAGCTCCTTCTTGCCGTGCATCGGCACGATCACCCACTCGTTCGGAACACCAAGTGGGAGCTTTTACTAATGTTGCTGAGAACATAGCCGGCACCTCGCAACAGCCGCACCGCTTCCCCGGAACTCACGCGCATCATTTCGCGCGCGCAAACGGCAATCACAAGTCCTCTACAAGTTATCCACAGGGGAAGTGACGAATTGTCGAGGCGTGAGCGCCGGCTACTCACCAATGCTCGAGCAATACTTTGGGATGAAAGCGCGTCACCCCGAAGCGGTTTTGCTCTCACGCGTCGGGGATTTCTACGAAGCCTACGGTGAAGACGCCGAAACGATCGCGCGCGCGCTTTCGATTGCGCTGACGTCCAAAGAAGCAGGCGGTGGTAAACGCGTTGCGATGGCCGGCGTGCCGCATCACGCGCTCGCACAATATTTGGCACGTCTCGTGCAGCAGCGCTTCATCGTCGCACTTGCGGAGCAGCTGGAACTTCCACAGCCGAATAAGCTCGTGCGCCGGGACGTCGTGCGTATCGTCACGCCCGGTACGCTCATCGAAGATCAACTGCTCGACGGGAAACAGAACAACTATCTCGCTGCGCTTACGGTAGTCGATGAAACCTTCGCGCTCGCGCATGCCGACGTCTCGACCGGCCTGTGTGCTGCTACCTCGATTACCGGCGACGGCGCATTCGACGAAGTGCTCGCGGAACTTGGGCGCATCGCTCCGGCGGAAGTCGTCGCCGACGTTCCCGCCGACGTGCGAGCGGCGCTGTCCGGCGCGCTCGAGAGCATCGGCGCACGCGTGACCGCGCCGGGATTGGCGGCGGTCGAGGGCCGCTCGCGCGGTCCCATCGGGGGATTCTCGCTCGATGAATCGCTCGCAATGCACCGCGCGCTCGACGCGCTCGTTGGTTTCGTCCGTCGCGTCGGCGTCGCAGCGCAAGAGCGAGCACCACTTTCCGCGCCCCAGTTTTACCGGCATCAAACGTTTCTTGCGCTCGATCCCAGCACGCGCGAGAACCTCGAACTCACCAAGGCACTGGGCGCGAATTCTAAGGCGACGATGCTGGCGACGCTCGACAAGTGCGCCACCTCGATGGGTTCGCGCATGCTCGCGCGCTGGATTCTCGCGCCGCTCGTCGATCGCGCCGCGATCACGCAGCGCGCCGATGCCGTTGCGGCACTGATCGGCGAGCACGTGCGCCGCGAGTCGATGCAGGAGCTGCTGCGCGGGTGTTTCGACCTCGAACGCATCACGCAGAAGGTGCGCTTCAAACGCGCGTTTCCGCGCGATCTCGCTTCGCTGCGCCGCACGCTGGAGATACTGCGCCCGCTGTGCCAGGTGGCACCGAAGGCGTTGAGCGCGCATATCGCGCGCGTGGTGGACTTCGAGGATATGCTCGTCGATTTGCAGCGCACGCTGGTCGACGAGCCGCCCGCGCAGATTGCCGACGGCGGCGTAATTCGACCCGAAGCGAGTACGGAACTTGCGGAATGCGTCGCGTTGCGAACGGACGCGCGCGGCAAACTGTCGGAACTCGAGGGGCGCGAACGCGAGCGCACGGGCATCAAATCGCTGAAGATCAAGTATGCGAGTGCCTTCGGCTACGCAATCGAAGTGAGCAAGGGTTTCGTTTCACAAGTGCCGCCCGACTACGTGCGAAAGCAGACGCTGACGACCGGCGAGCGGTTTATTACACCGGAGTTGAAGGAACTCGAGATCGCGATTTCCAGCGCGCAGTCCCGGCAACAGCGCCTGGAAGAGCAGCTCTTCGGCGAGCTGGTCGATCGCGTCGCGCTTCGCACCGACGATTTGCTTGCCACCGCACACGTACTCGCGGAGCTGGACGTGCTGTGTTCGCTCGCGCAATGCGCGGCGGAACGGGGATACGTCCGTCCGGAGTTCATCGACGAGAGCGAAGTCGACGTCGTAGACGGCCGGCATCCCGTGATGGAAGCGATTCTGCGCACCCATTTCGTCCCGAACGATCTGCATTTGCGCACGCCGGACCATCGATTCATCTTACTGACCGGGCCGAACATGGGCGGCAAGTCCACGTATTTGCGTCAAGCGGCGCTCTTGACGATCATGGCTCAAATCGGTTCGTTCGTTCCGGCGAAATCGGCGCGCCTGGGCATCGTCGATCGCATCTTCACGCGCATCGGCGCGGGCGACGATCTCGCTTCGGGGCAATCCACGTTTTATTTGGAAATGGCCGAAGCCGCCAACATTCTAAGGCGCTGCACGCGGCGAAGCTTATTACTCATCGACGAAGTCGGCCGCGGTACCGGAACCATCGACGGACTGGCGATCGCGCAGGCGATTTGCGAGTTTCTGCTCGGACTCGAAGAGCACGCGCCGATGGTGCTCTTTGCGACGCATTTTCACGAGCTGGTTTCGTTGGCCGAGCATTGGAAACTCGTGGCGAACTATCACATCACCGCCGTCGAAAACACCACGCGCGACGGCGCGCCGGTTTTTTCGCATCGCGTGCTTCCCGGAAGCTCGTCGCGTTCGTTCGGCATCGAAGTTGCGCGCATGGCCGGACTTCCCGACACTGTTATAGAGCGCGCGCAAGAAATCGCCGACGCGCTTTCGGGCCATGCCGACGTCGAGGTGCAGGTCCCGCTCAAGCGGAAACTGCCTCGCGTCGGGGCGGCAGCGCAGCTCTCGTTTTTGCAGGCGGAATGATCTTTCGTCACGTCGGCAGTGCGTACGGGCGTGAGATTTTCGTGAATGCCGAGCCCGAAACGGCAGAACGCGCATCGCCGCAGGGCTATTCCATTGCAGCCGTGGTGCTGAACGACGGCTGGAAGAGCGGCGACATCGGGTCGCTGCTCAATCAGCTGTATGGCGCGCTCGACGACTGGACGGAGTTCAATTCCGATGCGGGTGCACGCTCGTTCGTGTTCTACGGCGAGCGTGCGGAAGAGGCGAGCGACCTCTGCGACGCGTTCGCGTACGCGTGGACCAAGGGCGCGGAATCCGAATACAACGACGTCATCGCCTCCTCTAACGATGCGCCGAATCTCGATGCATTCGTCGAAGGGATGATCTCCGGTGAAATCGCCGTCGGCGACGCGTACGCGGAAAAGATGCAAAACGTGCTCTTCGCGACGCAGGACGAAGAGCCGGATAGACTCGCAGCAATCGTTACGGAAGCGGTGCAGCGCCATCACTTTGACTAGTACCATTCATCTGCTCGACCCGCAAACGATCGGACAGATTGCCGCAGGCGAAGTCATCGAGCGGCCGCTCTCGGTGGTGAAAGAGCTGGTCGAAAATGCCGTCGATGCGGGTGCCACGCGCATTGCGGTTTCATTGCAAGACGGCGGCATCGCGCTCGTCGAGGTGGTCGATGACGGCATCGGCATAGAACCAGCCGATTTGCCGCTCGCGGTACGGCGCCACGCGACGAGCAAGCTCGCCGTCGCGACCGACTTGGAATCGATCGACTCGCTCGGCTTTCGCGGTGAGGGTCTGGCCAGTATCGCTGCGGTTGCGCAGTTGGAAATCCTCTCGCGTCAAGCCGATGCGCAGATCGGCTCGCGCATCGTTGCGCACGCGGAAGAAGCCGGCGAAGTGGAACCGGCTCCGTCGGCCATTGGAACGACGGTTCGCGCGCGCGATCTCTTTGCGAACGTACCGGTGCGGCGCGAATATTTGCGCTCGCCGAGTGCCGAGTTCAATCGCATTTCGGGATGGCTCTCGACGTTCGCGCTGGCGTATCCCGGAATCACGTTCTCGCTGCTTCATGACGGTAAAGACGTGTGGACGATGCCGGCGAGTTCGGACGAAACCGCGCGTTTGGCGACGGTGTTCGGCAAAACCGCCGCGGAAACGCTGATGCCGCTGAGTCCGGAAGCAGCGCGCGGTCTTCAAGGCTCGCTAAGCGGATTCATCAGCGCGCCCGGAAATGACCGCGCCGATCGGCGCATGCAGCTGCTCTTCGTGAATGGACGTCTACTGCGCAGCACGCTGCTGGCAGGTGCGTGGACTGCGGGGTATTCGACGTTTGCGATGATCGGGCGTCAGCCGTACGGCGTGCTCTTTCTGACGCTGCCTCCCGAGCACGTCGACCCGAACGTTCATCCCACGAAAAGCGACGTGCGCTTGCGCTACGGTCACCAGGTCTTCGATGCGGTGAAACGCGCGATTGCAACTACGCTGCGCCATCACGCGACGGCCCGCTTTCGAGATGCCGTTACCGTTTCGCCCGCGCCGCAAGCAATGGATGCGGCGCTGCCACAGGTGCAATCGCTGTTTGCGCACTCCGCAACGGAAGAAGAAGCGTCGTCGAATGCAGCGCCCGGCGGTCTGCGCGTGCTGGCCCAGCTCGACAACACGTTCATTCTCGCAACCGATGGACGCGCGCTCGTGCTCGTCGATCAGCATGCCGCGCATGAGCGCATCGGGTACGAAAGAATCGTCGCCGCTGCGCAGCAACGTGCACCCGGAGAGGCGCTGCTCGTGCCGCTGACGTTCGAGTTGGGTCCGTCGGAGAGTGCCGCACTCGATCGCATGTTGGAAATTTTGCGCGAAGGCGGCCTGGACGTCGAACCATTCGGCGAGCGGACGTATCGCATCGTTGCGACACCTGCAGGCTATCGTTCGCGGCCCTTCGACGTCACCGGGTTTTTGGAGGATCTGACCGAAGAGCCCAAGCAGCGCGACGTGCGCGAGCGCGTCTGGGCATCGCTTGCATGCCATTCGGTCACCCGCGCGGGCGAGCGGCTCGACATGGCGGAGATGGCGACGCTCGTCGAACGCTTGCAGCGCTGCGAGAACCCCATGCATTGCCCGCACGGACGCCCGACCATCGTACGCATGGACAGCGAAGCGATTCAGAAACTTTTCAAAAGGATATAGCCGTGCTTCACAACGAGCACCACTTCACGGTTTCGCTGACGTGGACCGGAAACCGCGGAAACGGCACCAGCGATTATCGTGCTTACGGACGCGATCACGAGATCTCGGCAAGCGGCAAGTCCGTCGCGATTCCGGCATCGTCGACGCCCGTCTTTCGTGGCGACAAGGACCGCTACAATCCGGAAGAATTGCTCATCGGTGCGCTTTCCGGGTGCCACATGCTCTGGTTCTTGCATCTGTGCGCCGAAGCCGGCATCGTGGTGACGGCCTATAGGGATGAAGCGGATGGCACGATGCAGCTCAACCCCGACGGCTCCGGTAAGTTCACCGACGTCGTGCTGCGGCCGCACGTCGAATATGCGGAAACGCCGCCGCGCGAGAAGACCGAAGCCCTGCATCACCGCGCGCACGACTTGTGCTTCATTGCGCGATCGGTGAACTTTCCGGTCCGGTGCGAACCGGCGTATTAGTTTTAGCGGGGCCGACGGGCTCGGGTAAGACCGATCTGGCGATTTCGCTCGCAAAACGTTTCGATGCGGAGATCGTCGGTGCGGATTCTCGGCAAATCTATCGCGGCATGCCGATTGGCACGGCGGCGCCGACGCCCGAACAGATGGCGGCGGTTCCGCATCACCTCATTGGCTTTCTGGATCCGCACGAGCGGTACTCGGCTGCACGTTTTTCCACCGATGCGATACGCGCGATCGAAGAAATTCACGCGCGCGGAAAGCGCGCTATCGTTGCCGGCGGGACCGGGTTCTACGTTCGGGCACTGACCGGCGCCGTAGAACTCGCGCCGCAATACGATGAAAGCCTTCGCGAGCGCCTCGCGCATGAAGCGAAGCTTCACGACCCGCAGTTTCTGTACGACTGGCTGACGGTGCGCGATCCGAAGCGCGCGGCGATGCTGCACGCCGGGGATGCGTACCGCGTGCTGCGCGCCCTCGAAGTGGCGCTTGCACCTCCGCAATCGACGTTGCGCGCGGAACCGCTGCGCTCGCTCGCGAGCAGCGGCATACCGTTTCTAAAAGTATTTCTGGAGGTCGATCTCGCCGAGTTGGATCGGCGCATCGAAGCGCGCACCGACGCGATGCTTCAGAGCGGCTTGCTCGATGAAGCGGAACGCGTCGGCGGCGATGCGGTCGCGGCGAGCGCCGTCGGATATCCGCAAGCATTGGCGTATGTACGCGGCTGGTGTACCTACGACGAACTTCGCATGCTGTTGGTTCGTGCAACCCGCCGCTATGCCAGGCGGCAGGCCACGTGGTTTCGTTCGGAGCCGCAGACGCAGAGCGCGCACGCCGATGAGCTTGAGCGTTTGGCAAGGGAAAAGCTCGGGTGGGTTTGAAGCCCGCATTCATGCCGGGCAGCCTGCAAGATACATACTTGGCCGAAATCAAGCGGCAGGGCGTTCCCGTGACCGTCTACTTGGTCAACGGTTTTCAATTGCGCGGCATCGTCAAAGGGTTCGATCCGTTCACGATTCTGATCGAATACGAGCGTAAGACGCACCTCATCTACAAACACGCCGTCTCGACGATCTCGCCGCAGGGCCCGTTCGCGAATCCCGAACCTGCGCCCGCGCCAGCGAACGAGCGCGCCGAGGTCACCTCAGGCTAATGTCCGCCGTCGCCGTGACGAAGATGCACGGCACGTTCAACGATTTCATCATCCTCGACCAGCGCCCGCCGTCCGTCGCGAATATTTTTGCGTTTGCGAAAGGCGCATGCGACCGCCGGGGCGGTATCGGCGCGGACGGCCTCATCGTTCTGCTCGAGTCCGATCGCGCCGACGTGCGTATGCGCATCATCAATGCGGACGGCAGCGAAGCGGAGATGTGCGGCAACGGCGCGAGATGTGCCGCGCGATTCCTGGCCGATCGCGGCGAAGGCAGGCGCGTCCGGTTCGAAACGCTCGCCGGCATTATCGCCGCGGACGTTTTCGATGACGGCAGCGTGCGCTTGACCATGGGCGTTCCACGCTTCGAGAACCAACCGCTTCCGTTCGCGGATGCCTCGTTCGTATCGATGGGAAATCCGCACGTCGTCATCTTCGCGGGCTCGCTGGACGACGTTGACATCGAGGCGCTCGGCATCGCGAATCCCGACGTCAACGTGCACGTCGCGGTTGTAATCGATCGCTCGCACATGCGCGTTCGGCACTTCGAACGCGGCGTCGGCATTACGTATTCCTGCGGCACCGGAGCTGTTGCAAGCGCAGCGGCCGCGATGAAGCGCGGTCTGGTGGACTCGCATGTCGATGTGAACGTTCCCGGCGGTCACGTGATTGTGGAATGGGACGGCGAGCATGAGGCATTCCTTACTGGGCCGACCGCTCGCGTCTTCGATGCGACGTTCGAGGAAGTGCATGCAGTCGCCGTCTAGCGAACTGGGAACGTCCGTGCGCGAAGCGATCCCCGCGGATGCGCAGCGTATTACCGCCCTTGCCGGCCAACTCGGTTACGAAGTGCCTCAAGCGCACGTCGAGCGGCAGCTGCGCCGCATGAACGACGAGCTCACGGTCTTCGTCGCGGTCGTCCCGCGCGCAGGCGTCGTCGGCTGGATTGGCGTGGGGCTCCATGAAAGCATCACCGACAGCGGGCGCGCCGACATCCATGGCTTGGTCGTCGAAGACGAATACCGGGGTAACGGCATCGGCCGGCTGCTCGTCGATGCAGCCGAAACGTGGGCACGCCGCCGCAACTGCACGTCGATGCGGCTGGTTTCAAACGTGGTGCGCGAGCGCGCGCACGAATTCTACAAGCGCTTGGGCTACACCGTACTCAAGACGCAGCACGCATTCAAGAAAACACTATGATCGGACTCGCCTACTGCGACAAAGCGGGGCGCATCTACTACGACGAAGACCTGGAACCGCTGGCGGACGGCGGCGTCATTCGGCGCATCGAACGCGATGCATTGATTCCGGCGCCGCCCGGTGTGGTGCCGATGATTCTCCCGGGACGCCGTCCACTGCTCCTCGACGGCGTTGCGAAGCGTCGCTACGCGCTTGCCGCCATGCTGCCGGCGGGCTATACGCGCTTGCTGCTGCCCGCGTACGAACGGGAAGCAGATGCGCCGCCGCTGCCGCTCTACGGCTATACGTTCGCCTGCGTCGTCGACGATGAACTGTACGTCGCCGCAATGCGCACCGACGAAAGCGAAGACTGGGAGCCCCGCCGATTCGCGGCGGGCGAACTCGAAGCGCTTTTGAACCGGCGCATCGGCGCCGACCCGGCCAATCGCGTTCTGCGTCAGGTCGCGCTGTGTTCGCGCGAATACGGCTGCTTCACCGCACAGAATGTTTTTCTGGAACGCGGCGAAGCGGCACTTCCGGTGTCGCCGAAATGTAACGCGCGCTGCGTCGGCTGCATCTCCGAGCAGGAGCCGGAAGCGGCACTGCCATCGCCGCAGCAGCGCATCGCGTTCGAAACGTCGGCGGAAGAACTGGCGCGTGTCGCCGTTCATCACCTCGAATGCGTAAGCGACGGCATCGTGTCGTTCGGCCAAGGCTGCGAAGGGGAGCCGCTGCTTCGTTCGATCACGATCGCGCGCGCGACGGAATTGATTCGCTCGGCGCACAGCAACGGAACGATAAACCTCAATACGAACGGCAGCATGCCGTCGGCGCTGCAGCGATGCATCGACGCGGGGCTGCAGGCCGTTCGGATAAGTTTGAATTCGTTTCGCCCACAGGTGTACGCCGCGTACTATCGTCCGGCCGGTTATGGCCTGGAAGACGTCTTCGAATCGATTCGCACGGCGTCGCGCGCGGGGCTGCGCGTTTCGCTGAATCTGTTGACCCATCCGGGAGTGACGGATGACGAAGACGAAGTCCTGGCGATGGAGGCGCTGCTGCGCGACGTGCGTGTCGACATGATTCAGACGCGCACGCTCAACATCGATCCCGAGTGGTACTTTGCAACGGTCGGTCGTCCAAGCCGCGCGGTCGGCATGCGGCGCGCGCTCGCCGCGATACGCGACGCCGGCGTGGCCGTCGGCAACTTCACGCACACCCACTAGAGGCGTGCCATAAAGCTCTGGCACATCGCCGCGCTCCTCGTCCTTGGAATCGCCGTGGGCGCGGCATTCCCGGGGAGTCTGACCGCGATCTTCGGGCAAGCAACGCTTTACGTTTTTCTGCCCGCGTTGATATTCGAGGCGGCCTGGCATCTCGATGCTCGTTTGATGCGCGGCTCCGCGCGAACGATCGCCTTGCTCGCGATACCCGGCGTTGTGCTGACGGCCGGCGTCATTGCGTTATGCGTTCACTATTTCGGTGCGTTTCAATGGAGCTCCGCGCTCGTGCTCGGCGCAATCCTGAGCGCAACGGATCCCGTCGCGGTAATTGCCGTTTTCCGGCGCCTGCCCGTACCGCGCAGGCTCGCGACGATCATCGAAAGCGAGGCGCTTCTCAACGACGCCCTCGCGGTGGTGCTGTATCGCGCGGTAATCGCCGCGCTCGTGCTTTCGTCCGACGGTGCCGGAGTGTGGAACGCGACGTGGGAGGCGCTTTTGGGCGTCGCCGCAGGTATCGCCATCGGCACGGCGCTTGCGTATACCGCCGCGCTCGCGCTGCGAGAGCGTATCGGTGCCCCGGTGCAAAGCGCGGCAACGTTGGTCGGCGCGTATGCTGCATATGGACTCGCAGAATACGGCGGCTGGTCTGGTATCTTCGCGGTGATCGCATTCGCCGTCGTGCTGCGCGAACTGGAACGGCGCCGCATCAGCGTCGCTTCTGCGGATGGCGTCGCAACGTTTTGGGATGTCGTCGCGCTGGTTGCGAATGTCGTGTTGTTTCTTTTGATCGGCGCCGCGCTCGACTTCACGCAACTCGCGCATTCTTTGTTCGCGTCGTGCGTCACGATCGGCGCGGTATTGCTGGCCCGGGCGCTCCTCTCGTACGGGTTGCTCGCGTTGGTTCGCACGCATTTGCGGCCGTTCTGGCAGACCGTAGTTCGGATGGCAGGGATACGCGGCGCGCTCTCCCTCGCGCTCGCGCTTTCGACGCCTGCGGCACTTGTGCAGCGAACTTTGGTCATTAACGTCACGTTTGCGGTCGTCGTCGTGACGATACTCGCCGGTACCCTCACACTGACGTGGCGTCTGGAAGGGCTCGATCTCGAAGCCGAATAGGCCGCATGGCCTGTGAAAAAAAGCCCTCACACACGCGAGCCGCGATGACTTACGCTGATTTGGATGCGAAACGCCGTAGGTGTGGTGTCGGCGGCGTGCGCCGTCGTATTGGCGGCGTCATGCAGCGGACAGCATTCAAATGTTCTCGCGCCGATCGCGCAACGAAGAGCAACTTCCTCTTCGGTTCTTTCCATCGTGCAAACCGCGACGATCACCGGCTCGACCGGAGCGACGCTGCACTCACCGCCTACGAACGGTGATCTACTTATCGCCATCGCTTTCAACGGCATATCGACGATCGGCTGCGCAAGCGGCTGGACCAGCATCAGGCACGTGACCGCGAACTACGACGACGCGCAAAGTTGCTATCGCATCGCAAGCGGCGACACGGCCACGGAAACGCCGTTCTCCGGCACCGCGGGGAATATCGCGGGCGAGATTTGGGAGATCGCCGGAGAGCAAACGACTGGATTCATCGATGCCGAAACCGGCGCCGAGGCCGGTCCGCGCACCGTAACGCTCACGTTTTCACCGTCGCATAGCGGCGACCTCATCGTCGGCGCGAGCGCAATGAACACGATGCTGACCGGTGTAACGCCCACCGGCTTTACGGTTGATTCGAGTTCCTCACCGGCCGGATCGACGGGCTTCTCGGATCTTTCCGCCCACCAAAATAGTGCGCAAGCCGGCACCCAATCCGTGACGTGGACGTACAACTCAACGACCGATACGCATCCCGTGACGGCGGACATGATTGCGATAGCCGGAACAGGTGCCACCGCGACACCGTCGCCAAGTCCGACGCCGTCGCCTACGCCGGCGCCCACACCGACGCCGACGCCCACGCCCGGTAGCGCCGTGAACTGGCCGACGATGGGTTACGACGTGAAACGCAGCGGCTACAATCCGAGCGAACACACGTTGGGCACGTCGAACGTGAGCGGCATACACAACATTTGGAGCACGTCGATCGGCGGACAGATCGGCGAGCCGATATACGCGTCGAACGTCGTTATCAAAAGCGTCAAAACGAACGTGCTGTACGTGTCCGACGGCGGCGGTACAGCGTGGGCGATTAACGCAGACACAGGCGCCGTGCTTTGGACGCACCAGATGGGCACGTCTTCGTACATGTGCGGTACCGGAACGTACACGTTCGGAGCGAACGGTACGCCGGTGTTCGACCGAACGACGAACCGCGTCTATTTCTCCGACGGTGCCGCCAACGTTCACGCCTTCAACATGTCCACGGGCAAAGAAGTCGCCGGGTGGCCCGTGAACATCGCTACGCCGGCGAATCACAACTTCATCTACTCGGCGCTGACGTACAATCACGAAAATCACACGCTGTACGCCGAAACGTCGTCTACGTGCGATATTTCACCGTGGTACGGGCGCATTGCCGCCATCAATACGACGACGGCCGCGATTACGAACACGTTTTATCCGGCGCAAGGTGTAAGCGGCGGCGGCATTTGGGGATTCGGGGGCGCGTCAATCGACCCATCGACGAACGACGTCTACATCGCAACCGGAAACAGTGACACGAGCAATGGCGGAAGTCAGTCAGCCGGTTACTCCGAGCAGGTCGTCTCGCTGTCGCCGGATCTGAGCACCGTTCTCGGAAACTACTACGCGCAGCTGCCGCCGGGCCCGGACAGCGATTTCGGCGCGACGCCGCTGCTGTTCAAACCGCCCGGGTGTCCGCTCCTTGCCGCGGCGGTCAACAAGTCTGGGCTGTTCGTCCTGTACAATGCCGGCAACATCAGCGCCGGTCCGCTGCAAACGATCGACATGTCCATCAGCAGCGACAACGGCGACTTCGTCGGCGTTCCTGCGTACGATCCCGTGACGAACTACGTCTATGTCGGGCTGCCTTCCACGTTCGGCATTTATAATCCGGGCATGGGCGCGTTCGGCGTACAGTCGAACTGCACGCTCAATCCGACGCCGGTTTGGAACGCCGCCTTCGGGGCGGACGGAGCCGTGCTGGACGACGATACGCTGCGTTCGCCGATCTCCATAGCCAACGGTGTCGTGTACGTGAGCGACTACGACACGGGGGTCGCGTACGCGTTCAATGCCGCGACGGGCTCGCAGCTCTGGACACACACGCTAAGCGGAAAAGGCGTCGTCGGACCGATCGTCGCGAACGGACACCTGTATACGAGCGACATCACCGGAAAAATCCAAGCCTGGAGTCCATAATGAAGCGGATGCGTAGAGCCGATGTGGTTTTTGTGGTGTGTGCGATCGCCTTGGCGACCGGGTGCGGCGCACGTCAATCGGGTGCCCTTGCTCCGATCGCGCAGCGCGAGACGACGTCAAACGTAACGGCCTCGGCCAACGCGTCGGCGCCGAGCTGGCTCACGATGGGCTACGACGAGCAGCGCACCGGCTATAATCCGACGGAGCACACGCTCGGCGTTTCAAACGTCGGCGGAATACATGCGCTGTGGACGACGTCGATCGGCGGCGAGATCGGCGAACCGGTATACGTCTCTTCGGTCAGCGTCAAAAACGTGAAAACCAGCGTACTGTACGCGACGAGCGGCAGCGGCCAAGCCGTTGCAATCAACGCGGGCACCGGTGCGATACTCTGGAGGCACCAGATGAGCACCGTTTCGTATAAGTGCGGCACCGGCACCTACAGTTTCGGAGCAAACGGCACACCGGTGATCGACCGTTCCACGAATCGCATCTACGCGACCGACGGTGCGGCGAACGTTCACGCACTGAACATGTCGACCGGCGCCGAAATTGCCGGCTGGCCGGTGAATATCGCCACGCCCGCAAATCACAACTTCATCTATTCGGCCCTGACGTACAATCATGCGAATCACACACTGTACGCAGAAACGTCGTCGACGTGTGAGATCTCGCCGTGGTATGGGCGCATCACGGCAATCGACCCGGCGACGCCGGCGATTACGAATACCTTCTTCGTGGCGCAGGGAGCAAGCGGCGGCGGCATCTGGGGGTTCGGCGGCGCGTCCGTCGACCCGTCGACGAACGACGTGTACATCGCCACGGGGAACGGCGACACGCACAACGGCGGCAGTCAGACGGCGGGTTATTCCGAGCAGGTCGTCGCGCTATCGCCGGATCTCGGCACGGTTCTCGGACATTATTACGCAAAACTTCCGCCCGGCCATGACTCCGATTTCGGTGCGACGCCGTTACTGTTTCAGCCGCCCGGGTGCCCGCTGCTCGCCGCCGCAGTCAATAAGACCGGCCTGTTCGTCTTGTACAAAGCGAGCGATATTAGCGCAGGTCCGGTGCAGACAATCGATATGTCGATCAACAGCGACAACGGCGACTTCATCGGAAATCCGTCGTACGATCCCCTCACGAACTTCGTCTACATCGGGCTTCCCGCGACATTCGGCATCTACAAGCCGGGCATGGGCGCGTTCAGCGTCGGCTCGAATTGCACGCTCAACCCGACGCCCGTTTGGAACGCCGTTTTCGGAGCCGACGGAGCCAAACTCACCGGTGACGACACGTTTCGTTCGCCGATTTCGATTGCGAACGGCGTCGCGTACGTCAGCGATTACGACACGGGCGTCGCTTACGCGTTCAACGCGTCGACCGGTGCCGAACTCTGGAGTCACACGCTGAGCGGCAAGGGCGTCGTTGGGCCGATCGTGATAAGCGGGCGCTTGTACACGAGCGACATCACCGGAAAGATCACCGCCTGGTCGCCGTGACGGCTATGCCGGTGCGGTGATCTGCTTGCTGATGACGTCGAGAACGATCTCGGTTGACGAGATTACCGATACGGGGTTTTCCGGATCGATCGATTCGAAAATCAGCTTGTTCGCCGGATTGTTGACGCGTGCGATGCACCGCGCTTTCGCGTTCTTCTTCGCGATCAGGCATACGACCAAGTTGTCTTCGTCGTCGCCGGTATCCGCAACGACGACGTCGGCGCGCTTGAGGCCGGCTTGTTCGAGCACGAGCGGATCGCAGCCGTCGCCGATGAGCGTCACCTTTTCTTCGATGAGTTGCTCGAGCATGCGAGTTTTACGCTCATCCTTCTCGACCATTACGACTTCATGGCCTTGCTTGAGCAGCGCACGCGTAAGGTACGAGCCGACTTTTCCGCCGCCCACGATGAGCACGAACACTTAGAGTCCTCCGGAGGCGGCGACCGGCGCCGGACGTTCGCGATCCAAGCGGAACATCTGCGCGAATTCGGTCATGGCGTCGGGTGCAACGATCGCGTTGATTTCGTCGCCTTCGCTCAGAATCGTGTCTTCGCCGGGCACGCGTACAGTTTTTCCGGTGCGAACCGCGGCGATGCGAATGCGTCCCGGGCGTTCGAACTCGGAAACGCGCTTTCCGGAGTCGGCGGCGCTGACGACCGCGCGAAGCGAGGTGACTTTGCCGAAATCGAACGACTGCAGCGCATCCCACGGGGCCTCGAGCAGCATGTCGCGGATCATCTTCGCACCGACGGTCGTCGGACACACCGTTTCGATGCCGAGGTCGCGATACATCATGCCGCGCGTCGGGTCGTAAATGCGCGCGACGACTTTTTTGATGTGGAACATCCGCAGCGCGATGAGCGCCGCCATCACGTTGCGGTTGTCGCCGTTGGTCACGGCGATGAATCCGTCCGCGGTTTGGGCTCCGGCGCGCTTGAGCACGTCGTAGTCGATACCGGTTCCGACGACGACGTGACCTTTGAACTTTTGCCCGAGCCGTTTGAACGCTGAGGGGTTTTCGTCCACGACGATGACCTGGTTGTTGTCGGCGTCCAGGAGTTTGGCCAGCGTTGAACCGACGCGCCCGCAGCCGACGATGAGGTATCTCATGAGTTCCTTGAGAGATTCGAATAACAACATAATACTCTTGTCGGGGGCCGAATTCGCGGGTTGGAAGGAGGGGTGCGCGACTGCCCGAACCAATGGGAGTTTTTGTGTCGGGGCGTGGCTCAGCTTGGTAGAGCGCTTCGTTCGGGACGAAGAGGTCGCTGGTTCAAATCCAGTCGCCCCGAAATTTCCTCCCCAAATTGCCAGGCAATTTGGGGACCCCGCTCCGTTTAACCGGCACTCCGGCGCAAGCGCCTGCGCGCCCCCCGTACGCAGAGCGCACGGGTTTCCCAAAAATACAAAAGGGCATTTGCACTAAACAAATTGTTCTCAAAGTTCAGTCCTGCGTCCGGGCGCGTGCTGCGTGCCGCCGAACAAGAGTGCCGCAACCACAACCACTATTACGTCGGAGTCGAACACCTGCTCGTCGCTCTGCTCGAGGAGGAAGACAGCGGCGTTTCCGACCGTCTGCGCACCGAGCAGGTTGACGTCAGCGACGTGCACGCCGAGGTGCGCCGTGCGCTAGGAACCGGCGAAGACCGCATGTGGGAAGGCATCTTGGTCACCCCTCGCGTGCGCAAAGTGGTGGTGCTGGCGGAAGAGCAAGCGGGCGGCCGGGCCGTCGAACCGCGGGACTTGCTGGACGCGATCATCGCCGAGGGCGGCAGTTTGGCCGCGGAAATTTTGCGCCGCGCCAAGTCGCGCAACACCGCCGCGGCTTCGGAGTAGCACCCACACGTGCACGGCTTCACCCAGTTCTTTTTGAACCTGGTTCATCATGCGGGCTACGGCGGGCTGTTCGCGGCAATGGCCCTGGCGAACGTCGGCGCTCCGGTCGGCAGCGAGGTCGTACTGCCCGCTGCCGGCTTGGCAGCGCAGGAAGGCGCGCTCTCGAGCGTATGGATCGTCATCGTGGTCGCCGTCGTTGCCGAGCTGTTCGGGCAGAGCATCGCGTATGCCATCGGACGTTTCGGCGGACGGCCGTTCGTCGATCGCTACGGGAAATACGTACGGTTTCATCACGCGGAACTCGAAAAAGTCGACGGGTTTTTCGCGCGCTACGGCAAGTTCGCCATCTTCATTTGCCGCTTCATTCCGGTGATCCGCGGCATCGTCGGCATTCCGGCCGGGATCGCGCAAATGTCGCTGGGCGCCTTTTACTTCTGGACGTTCTGCGGTTCGCTGATTTTCTGCGGCGGACTCGTACTCGCCGGTAATGCCCTCGGCAATCATGCGCACGAGGTGATCGGCGTGGTGCAGAAATACGCCTTGCTGATCATTGCGCTCGCCGTCGTCGCGGCGATTCTGTTCGTGTTCCTCCAAAACCGTTATCAACGCAGACCGTCGTAGCGGTCGCGTTCGAGCCGGCGCAGCACCGCCTGACGCCGTTGCATGATGCTGTCCACGCTGGCCGATGCATTCGGTCCGCTGAAACGCTGGTCGAGGGTCGCGTGAATCTTGCGATGCACACCGAGCCGTGCGAGACGGGCGCTTGCAGTGACCGCCTCGCGAGCGCGGCGCGCCCACCAAGCATCAAACGCTT
Organism: Vulcanimicrobiaceae bacterium; assembly: GCA_035294905.1. GTDB lineage: Bacteria > Vulcanimicrobiota > Vulcanimicrobiia > Vulcanimicrobiales > Vulcanimicrobiaceae > DATGJX01. Next base: position 42,440 of record DATGJX010000159.1, read on the forward strand.
CCCGCTGCCATCGCCGCAGCGGCAACCTCCATGTTCCTAGCAAATCGAAACCTTATGTCATTCCGAGCCTGTCGCAGGGCGGTTCGAAGCACTTGGCGGCTTCGCCTCGAAGGAAAATCAGCACCACATGACCACGGACGATGTCACCCTGAGGAATCGAAGGGCGCTCGCTCAGACGCTCAGCCAAGTCCCGGATTCACCCGGCGTCTATATGATGCTGGACAAAAACGGCGACGTGCTCTACATCGGAAAAGCGGTTTCCCTGCGAAACCGCGTGCGCTCGTATTTCCAGCAGAGCGCGGATCACCATATCCGCACGCAGGCGATGGTCGAGCGGGTGGTCGACGTGCGCACGATCGTCGTCACGAACGAAGTCGAGGCGCTCATCCTCGAAGCCAACCTCATCAAACGCTATCAGCCGCCGTTCAACGTGCGACTGCGCGACGACAAGCGTTATCCGTATCTCAAAGTGACGAACGAACCGTTCCCCCGCGTCGTGTTCACGCGCGTGGTCAAGGACGACGGCGCGCGCTATTTCGGCCCGTACACCAACGCATCGGCGCTGCGCGAACTCATCGACTTGGTGCGGCTGGTCTTCCCGCTGCGCACGTGTCCGGAGCCGATAGACGGCCGGCGCCGCCGCCCGTGCCTGCAGTACCATATCAAGCGGTGCATGGCGCCGTGCGTGGGATACCAAACGCAAGAAGACTACGACCGGATGATTGAGGAAGTCGTGCTGTTCCTCGAAGGCAAGCAAGATTCGCTCCTCGCGCGTCTGCAGGGTGAGATGGTCCAGTCCGCCGAGACGTACAATTTCGAAACCGCGGCGCGAATTCGCGATCGCATCGTGCACGTGCGGCGCGTAACCGAAAATCAAAAGGTCGTCTGGCGTTCGCGTTTGGACATGGACCTGATTGCCGCCGCGCGCTCGCAAGGACAAGCGTGCATGCAAGTCTTCATGGTGCGCAGCGGAAAACTGATCGGGCAGGAGCACTTCATTCTGGAGGGCGTGTACGAGCAGAGCGACGCGGAACTCTTCAGCGAATTCGTCAAGCAGTTTTATACGGCGCGAACCGCGGCGGCACCGGAGACGCCCGGTGTGTCGCCGCTCGCGCATCTGCGAATCGCGCGGGACAATCAGGTTCCCGTTCCCGAGAAGCAACGCCGTTCCCGCGGAAGCGCAAGCGCCATTCCAAAGGAAGTGCTGGTGCAGGCGATGCCCGAGGACACGAGCGTCATCGAGAGCTGGCTGACCGAAATCAAAGGTGTGCGCGTGCGCATGCTCGTGCCGCAGCGCGGCGATCGCGCAGAGTATATGCGCATGGTGCAGAAGAATGCCGAGCAGAATCTCAAAGCGTTCTTGGCGCACCAGGAAGTGCAGGAAACTGCGCAAGCGCGATCGCTCGCGGAACTGGCCGACGCGCTCGAATTGCCCGAGCTTCCGCATCGCATCGAGTGCTACGACATCTCGAATATTCAAGGAACCAATTCGGTCAGCTCGATGGTCGTATTCGTCGAAGGACGCGCGAAGAAGAGCGACTATCGCAAGTTCAAAATTCAGTACGAGCGGGGCCCGAACGACTTCGCGATGATGCAGGAGACGCTGCGCCGTCGACTTCGGTATTTACGCGCGCGCACCGACAACGAAGTGACCACCGAACAGCAGCAATTGGCCAAGAAAGAAAAATTCAACAAAAAGCCGGATCTGCTGCTCATCGACGGCGGCAAAGGGCAGCTCAACGCCGTCGTAGAGGTGCTGGAAGAGCTCGACATGACGGGCATCCCCGTTGCGGGCCTTGCGAAAGAGCACGAGTGGCTCTATCTGCCCGGGCAGTCCGAGCCGATCGTACTGCCGCCCAACTCCGCGGCGTTGCACCTGGTCATGCGGATCCGCGACGAAGCCCACCGTTTCGCCATTACCTACCACCGGCAGCGGCGCGCCAAGGCGATGACCCATTCGGCACTGGACGCGCTTGCAGGGGTCGGCCCCGTCCGCAAGAAGCGCCTGCTTACCGCGTTCGGTTCGCTGGCCGCCATCAAGCGTGCCGGCGTCGACGAAATCGCGGCAGTCAAAGGGATGACACCGGCTTTGGCCGCCAAGGTCAAAGCCGCATTAGGAGAGTGAACCTATGCACTTTCTCATCCGGCTGCTCATCAACGGAATCGCCTTTTACCTGATCGCGCGCTATGTACCGGGTATTCACGCAAACGGTTTTGGCTACGCGGTCCTCGCGGCGTTCATCTTCGGCATAGTCAACGCAATCGTTCGTCCCATCGTCCTGCTCTTGACGCTTCCGTTCACGATTATCACGTTGGGGTTGTTCATCATCGTCGTGAACGCACTGATGTTCTGGCTTGCTACCTGGATCTCGCCCGGCTTCAAGGTCGACGGGTTCGTGCCGGCGCTCATCGGCGGCATCATCATGGCGATTGTAGGGATGATTACAAACGCGGTTTTCAAGGAACAGGCAGACAGAGCCCCGGCAAAAACTTAAGCTCGGAAGGCGCGCGGCCGAATAGCAGTACGTATGGCAATCCAACCGTCCGTACCGGACGGCGTTTCGCGCTTTCGAGAGGCGGTCCGGCGGGCGCAGCGCGCGCAATCCCGCACCGGTTTGGCGTCCATTCCCGCGACGGTGTTGATTGCCACCATCTTCGGACGTTTCGTCGGCAGCGAATTGGGCTGGATCGTGCTCGGCGTTGCAATCGTCGCCGGCATTGCTCTTCCCGGTGCTCATACGCTCGACCGCCGCTTTCTGCGGCCCGTGCGCAAGGCGATTGGCGACCCGAGCTCGCATGACGCCGCGCCGGCGATTTCCCGTGCGCGCCGGCTGCCGCTGCGCATCTTCACGCTCTACGTCAGCATCTACGCAATCGGATCGTTTCTGGTCGCGCCGTTCGGCAACGCGCTCGCGCATCAGCCGCTCTGGTTGAATCTCGGCGCGATATTCGGCGCGGGAGTCGTCGGCGGAATCGTCGACGGGACGCTCAACTTTTTCTCTGCCGAAGTGCTTTCCGCGCAGATCGTTGCGCTGATTTGTGAAGCGCGCGGCATGCTGCCGCCGGTATCGCAACACGCGCGCGGCGGTATTTCGCGGCGGCTCATCGCCTCGTTGATGGTCGTCATCGGCGTCACGGTGGTCGCGATGGGCGGCGGCTCGATTCATCTGCTCATCGGCATTTCGGAAGGCGCGATCAAAACCGGCGATGCGCTGCGCCTGGGGATGCTGTACACGGTGTCCGCGCTTGCGGTCGCCGTCGTCTTTGCGTCGCTTGCGAGCAGTTTGCTGAGCAAGAGCATCGCGCGTCCGATTCTGCGCACCGTGGAGTTGATGGATCGCCTGCGCGAGGGCGATTTGCTGCACGCAAACGAGCTGTACGGCGAACCGGTGCTTGCGCACGAAGCAGGCCTGCTCGTATCGGCATTTGCCGATGCGAACATCGGCCTTGGGCGTTTGGCGAGCAGCGGCGAGCGGCTGGCATCGGGCGATCTTTCCGTTCAGGTGCGCCCGAACTCCGAGCGCGACATCGTTGCCGTGGCGTTTTCGAAAGTCGTCGAAGCGATTCGCACGGTCGTTGAAGACGTCGCGACCACGGTTCGATTGCTCGAGCAATCGTCAGGCGCGCTTTCTGCGCGTGCCGTAGAATTCTCTAGCGATGCGGGCGCGAACGCGCGCGATTTGGGTACGGCGGCGGACTCGATGCGCACGCTGGACGGCGAGGTCGCAAGCGTGACGCGCACGGCGAACGATCTTTCGCGCATGGCCGAGCATTCGCGGGAAACCGCGGAGCGGCTTGGGCAAGCCGCACAAACCAACGCCGCGGGTTTGGAAGAGCTTGCGCAGACCGCAAAAGCGACGATAGAGGCGGCGCATGACGTCATCGAACTCTCGGCATCCACCGGTCATAGCGCGGACGAAGCCAATCGCGCGATCGCCGCGGCCGAGCGGACCTCCGACGAAGCGGGGCGCGTCATGCACGATCTGGTGAACGCGATCGAGTCGCTGCGCGTCAGTTCCCAGCAAATCGGTTCCATCACCGAAAAGATCGACGAGATCGCCGATCAGACGAATCTGCTTGCGCTCAACGCCGCAATTGAAGCAGCTCGCGCGGGAGAACACGGGCGCGGTTTCGCGGTCGTTGCCGACGAGATTCGCAAGCTTGCCGATTCATCTGCGCAAGCGACGCACGAGATTGCAACGCTGATTCGCGCGGTGCAATCGGAAACGGATCGCGCGGTGGACGTAACGCGGCGCGGCACGGATGCCGTAGAATCGGGCCGGCAGAAAACCTCACAAGTGACGCGCGCACTGGAAGAGATCATCACGAACATCGCATCCATGCGCATGCGCATCGATGCCGTGGTACACGCGCAGCGCGAGCAGAAGACCGCGACGGATTCGCTCGTGGACTCGACTCACGCGGTCGAGCGGCTGACGGCCGACAACGCGGACGTTGCGAAATCGCTTGCGTCGCTGGCCGCGGAATTGGAACTCTCGGCGCATTTAGGCGCGCAGGCGGTCAGCTCGACGGCAGAAGGCGTAAAGTCCGTCGTTGCGCGCGGCGAACGAATCGCCGCGACGTCGACAGAGTTGGAAACGCTGACGAAGTCACTGCGGGCGGAAGCCGAACGCATCCGTGCGGCGGTGTCCGGCTTCCGCGCGCTGTCTCCTTAGTTCATTCCGATCAGCATCAAGTTGCCGTAGTCGCCGTACTGCACAGAAATCGTGTGCCCTTGCGTCTTCACGTCGGCGTATACCGGCAGATGCTGCTCGTTCACCCAAACCGACTCACTGTAGGAGCCGTCGGCGCTCGTGACGCTGTAACCGCTCACTTTCACGCCGTCCAACGTTTTGACGCCGATTGCTTTCGTTGTGTACGTCGAACCCGCGGCGTTGAGGTTCGGTACCGGGTGCGTTGCAATTTGAACGACGAGTGCCGGGTCTAGGTTCCGGTTACCGGCGACGCGCACTTGCCCCGACGGCATCACGTCGACCGTTGCGGCGGTGCCGTCTTCGAATCGCTCGACAACGCGCACGACGCGAACTTGCTGATACGAGCTGACCATTTGGTTGAGATCGGCTGAAGGGTCGGTTTGCGCAGCACGTGCCGCCAATGGGGCGCACAGGGCTAGCGCGATGGTCACTGCGAGGACCGTTCGCATGGTTGCTCCTCCCGAATTTTCCTGCGATGCGAATATACCCCATGCTGGCGGCCGCCTCTCAGGGCTAATCAAATTGTCATCCAAGCCCTGTGCTTTTGTCATCCTGAGCCCATGCTTTGTCATCCTGAGGTATCGAAGGACCCCGAGCTCGGTCGAGGGGGGCAAGCCATGCAACCAAGCCTTGCGCCTATGTGTTATTATTAGCGACGTCAATCGCGGGGCTGAAATAGGTTCGACGGGAAGGTCCGCGGTCAACGTAAGCAGGCGGAGTTGCGAGCACTCCTAAAACGATCGCAAGCGTTATACACGCGAACACTGAATACGCACTGGCTGCTTAATCTAAGCTAGCCACCGGCGGTGAAGAGTCGGCCCGAACCACTTCGCCTTCCGGTCATGAACTCGGGCTGGCACGCGCGGCCGACGTGACGCGCGTGCAAGATCAAGCGTCTGCTGCGAACGATAAGCCCGGCTTCGGGGCGTGCGTTCGAGTAAGTCAAATTCGAAGCTGAGCCTGGAGAAAGCGTTGGTCCGCCTTTTCGGACTCGGGGGGCAGTACCCCGACAGCTCCACCAATTTCGTGCTGCATCACAAGAATTCGATTTTTTTAGGGAGTTCTTGTGTTAAGTGCGCTTCGAGGCGATCGCCCGGGAGTAGATCAGGTTGCGAGCGCATCGACGGCGCGCGATCACGCCAGGCGTAATAGCCGCTCGTGGAAACACCGAGCAGGCTGCAAAGCGTGGAAACCCGATATTTGGCGTGATACGACTTCACGAATTCGAACGCTTGTCGGGGATCGAATTGGTCTCCCGAGCGAACCACGCCGCGGCTCTTGACAGAATTGCGTTTTCAATCGTGAGCCGCTTACACGCACGACGCAAGCGCGACGATTCTGCGCGCGCTTCGGTCGTCAGACCATCGCTGCGAGTGCCGGCATCCAGATCGGTTTGCTTAACCCCAGTTGCGCACCGTTTGGCGCGCGAGGTCGAATTCGTGAGCCAGCTCGTCAAGGTTGCTGCCCCGTTCGAGCCAGGTCGACAACCTTCTGCCGGAAATCCGGCGGGTAGGACCGGGGGTGTTTTCGCATTGGACGGACCCTTCTCGGCTAGCCGAAAGCGTCCACCAAACCGGATCAGCTTCACGAACCCCATTATCGCCATTCTCGCAGAAGATATGGAGCGCGCGGCCGTTCCTTGAGCCTGTTCCGCCTCATTCTTGATTTAGTCCGAGCGCCTGACGCAACGAGAATTCTTCGTTTAAGCCTAATTCTTGTGATCCCGCCCCAATTCGCCAATTTGCTGCTGGGTTTGCCCTAAGGAATTCGATATTCCAAGCCGGCGATGAGCGCTGAACGCTCCGGACCATTCCCCTTGATTTTCCCCTCACGGCCGTCGGGCTTCGATCCGGCGTGCCGAGGCCCCGAAATCTCGGTACCGGACTCGCCGATAATTCCGTAGATCTACCGATACCACCGATTCGGCCGTCACCTATGCTGATTACGTTGCAGATCCGCAAGGGCGGATGCGACAGTCAGAATCGGAGAAATCGCCATGAATAAGCACTGCGGCTGCCCTACGTGTAGACGCGCTCGCATCCTTGCCGAACATCTCACGTTCCTCTCCATCATGGAGCGCTCGTTCCAGCCGGCGTCCACCTCGCAGGGGTTCGTGAGGAATGTCCCCGCTGCGCAGCGGCCGGGGGAGCAATCGTGAAGCAACTCAAACCCGAAAATCCGAGCGATCTCGAGTGCGCAATCGAGCTTGCGCAAGCGATTGACGACATTTCAAAGCGGCTCGACGAATTTCGTTCGGCCGCGCTCTTTGCGCGCCCTAAAAAAGGCGGTGAATCATGAACTCGCGGCTCTACACTATCCAAAGCAACGCGTACCTCGGCCTCATTTTTGGCCTACCGGCAATAGCGGCGTTCGCGCTGTTCAAAGTCGCGGTCTCGATCCCGCTGGAGCTCCTGTTCGGAGCCTTGGCGCCTTTTGCATACGCCGTCGTCTTTGTCGCCGTCGCCGGTCTGCTGAGTATACCGCATCAGCGCGGCATTGTTCCAGGTAAGTTCCCGCGAACGCTTACGAATCCGGTCTATCGCGACCGGCGCTTGTACGGTCTATGCTGGACGTCCGTCTACTATTTCAAGCCGGTCTATTACCTCTGCGTCACGGTGCCGGCGCTGAAGGCGTTTACGTTCCGGCTCTTCGGGTATCGCGGAAACCTGGACTTTACGATTTACGCTGATACGTGGGTACGCGACCTTCCGCTGCTCGACTTCGGACGGGGCGCATATTTGGGAAATCGCGCGACAATCGGTTCGAACCAGTGTTTCGGAGATCGCATTCTGGTCGATCGGATAACGTTTGAAGAAGGTTCCGAACTTGGGCATCTCGCGATGGTTTCGCCCGGCGTGTACGTCGGGAAGGGCGCTGAGATCGGCGCCGGCGCGGGTGTTGGGCTGCGTGCAAAGATCGGAGCGTACAGCAACATAGGACCCTGCAGCGGCATCGGCCACGGCGTCAGGTTAGGCGATCGTGTTGAGATCGGTGCCATGTGTTACGTCGGAAACAAGTCGCTGCTTGCGGATTCAACGGTGGTTCCGGCCGGCACCATTCTAACAAAGTGTGCGCGAGATGCAGCATGATCCGCACATTCAAGCCTTAGTATTCCCGCGAGCCACGAAGGCAGCAATCTCGGCGCGGCTTGCCGCGCCGATTTTGCTCAGAATAGATGCGACGTGCGTTTCGACGGTGCGCTCGCCAACAATCAGCGTATCCGCGATAACCCGATTCGTCTTGCCCTGCGCTACCAAAGCGGCGACTTCAAGCTCACGACGCGTCAACGCGGTTTTCGGGCGGCCGCGCCGGTTGACCGGCGTGAGTACGCTCTCCACGCGGCGAGCATCGTACACATCGCCAACGGATGCGTAGATATCCAGCGCTTCCCGCCGCTTTCCAGCGAGTTCGAGTGCCTGGGCTTGCCGATAGGGACGGTGCGCAATGCGAAATACATCCGCAGCGTCTTGCGCGAGCGCAACCGCCTCGTCCGGACGCGAATCACGTTTCGCTATCCAGGCATCGACCAGCCGAACGTGTGCCGGCATGTCCCTGCGCGGTGAGATCGTCGACATGCGTTGCAGCGTCTCGCGCGCCCGAATGGCAGCCGCAGCATCCCCGAGCGCTGCAGCCTGCACGAAGATCCAAGGATCTGCGAGCGGAACCGGTTCCGAAGCTGCCGGTGCTTCGAGCAGTCGCGTCAGCAGCCGGCAAGAGGAGTTATGGTCGTTGCGGCTCTCGAACAGCTGGATCAGTGCGGCGCAGAAGCGTGTCAATCCCATATCTGCGTATGAATCGGCGTGCTCGAGCAAGTCCGCATCAGCAAAGCGTTCGATAATCTCTGGCTCTTGTAATGCGATTCCGACAGGAATTGCGACCGCTGCGAGTTCGGCGCGCAGCTTACGCTGAACCGGCATTGCGAGAGCGTCTCCCACCGCCCGCCGCGCTTTGCTTAGATCGCTCAGATCGTAATGTACGTTCGCGTATTGGATGAGAAACGTCGCATAAACGGTTCCGCGAATGTCGTGCGAACGAAATCCGTGCAGTGCCTTCTCAAGCGACTCGAGCGCGAGATCGCGTTCGCTCAGGTCTCCCATCATTTCGCCGAAGTTGCCCAACACGCGATTGACGGTCAACACGTCACCCAGCTCGCGCGCAACAGCCACCGCCGTCGCGCAATCTTGGGCACTTGCCTGTACCTCGCCGCGCATAGCGGTCGCAACACAGCGGTATTCGTAGTAGAACTGCTCGTCGACGCGATTGCGCTTCACCGGCAATTTGTCCGCTATGCGCAGCTGTTCCAACGCTTCGTCGTATTTTCCGAGCATCGCATGCAGACCGGCAAGGTTCGTATGGGCGGCAAAGCGTAAGGGGTTCTGAGGATAGGCTTCGACAAACGCCAGCGCCCGGTTCACCAATTCGTACGCGGTTGCCGAATCGCCGAGGTTGAAGCACAGGCGCGAGTATTCCAGGCAGGCTTGAGTCGCCGCAGCAGCCTCGCCCGTTCGCTCGTGAATCCCGATTGCGTCTTCATAAGCCCGGCGCGCGCGTTCGCCCAGGCCGCGATAGTAAAGCATTTTTGCCAGAGACTCGTACAAGCGGCCGCGTTGCGCGGCATCCGGCGTACCCTCGAGTGCCCGCTCATAGCAGCGCGAAGCGTCTTCGTAGGCGCCTAACGCCGCGGCTGCGTTCGCGGCGAGCAAGTTGTATTGCGCTGCCTTCGCAAAGTTGTGCGCCTCGTAGTAATGATGAGCGAGATCGGCGACATGGTCGTGTGCGGTCGGGAGCGCCTCGACGATTGTTGCAATTCGCGCGTGAAGCGCTCTTTGTTCGGTGACCAGCAGTTCGTCGCGAAAAATCTCTCTGGTCAGCGCGTGGCGAAAGCCATACCGCACGTCGGCGCCGACGTCTTCGGTCAAAAGCTGCAATCCAACCGCCCTCTTAATCACCTCCACGATCTCGTTTTCACCGCGGCCGGTAATGCGCGCGAGCAGCTCCGGAGTGCAACTGCGATCCAGAAGCGCCGCGCAGTTGAGTACGTAGCGATCCTCCTCACCCAGTGCCGATGCGCGTTCCAGAACCGCCTGCGCGAGCGAAAGCGGCAGCTGAGTCCCTCTTGCGCCGTCGCTCGCGTCAAGCGCGCTCTTTAACAACTCTTCGGCGAAGAACGGATTGCCTTCGGCCAGGCGGCAAACCGCTTCCGATATTTCCGGCTGCAAGGCGCCCGGATCTTCCAGCGAGTACGCGATCAGCGCGAATACGTCTGCGTCATCGAGCGGCTCCAGCTCGATGCGCCAAAGATTGGCATTGCGCTCGAGCTTCGCAAGCGCCGAGCGTAGCGGATGCCGGCGGTGCAATTCGTCCGAACGATAGGTGCCGACAAGGACGATTCGCGTTGGTGCGAGCAATGGCGCGAGGTGCAGCAGCACCTCGAGGGTTCCCGGATCCGCCCAGTGCAGATCTTCGATCGCGACCAGCACCGGAGAGCGTGCCGCAAACAATCGCAACCCATCCACGACGCCGTCGAAGAGCGTTCGCTTCCCGTCATCGCGCGCGACTGCCGGTGCGCTGCCGTCTTCGTTCTCACGAAGAAGCGGCGCGAGCGCGCGACTCACGGCGTGCGCGGATTGCAAGACCTCGGGCGCGTTGCGGTCCAACTCGCGCAGCGCATCGGCAAACGGCGCAAAAGGCGAAGGAACATACTGATAGCACTGGCCCGTAGCGGCGCGTCCCCCGTCCCTCTCGAACGCGATGCGTGCCTCGGCGAGGAGCCTGGTCTTGCCGATGCCGGCTTCTCCGGCAATCAGGACGGCGGAACCATGCCCGCTGCGAGCCTCGAGCGATCGCTCCAGCAGCACTTCGAGGTGCGTTCGCCTCCCAATAAAACGGCGGCAGTAGACCGGTCTTGAAATCATGGCCTGCGAAGGAGCCTTCTTCGTTCCGGCGCTCCGTACTGCCCCGGGCCAAGACTCCGTGGGGGCACGGATGTGCGGCGCCATCGGCTGCGTTAGGATCGATTCGAGGTTACCGCCATGTTGCACTACGCACGCTCTATCGCAACCCGAGTCGCCGCCGCTGCCCTTGCGGTTTGCCTGGTCGCGCGCCCCTCGTCCGGCGCTCTTGCGCACATGACCTACAATGTCCCGAAGGGCTGGCAGATGACCCGACAGGGAAGCGACACTATCTTCCGCGCGCCCGGGCGAGAGGAGGGTGTCTGGATTAGCCCGGTACCGGCCCAAGCCGTTTCGGGCGCGTCCGCTCCCGCCTTACTCGATCGCATGCTCGCACAATATCGCCGGCAATACTCGGATTTGCGGATACTCAGCCGCGAGGGCACAGCGCAACTTGCCCAGGCCGTCATACAGCACTCGGGCCCCAAGGGCGTGCTGCGCGAACGCCTTTCGATAAAGAAGGAACGTCAGGGAGGGGCAGTTATCGCCCTATTCTGGGCTCGCCCGGAGATCTTCGATCGCGAAGATCGCCTGCTGCATTCCTCGGCCGCCATCACGGCTTCGCGGGACCAGGTGCCGGCGCGCGCGGTGCGCTCGGTCCTCGTACTCCATCGTATCGGATCGCCGGACGGTACGTTTAGCATCGCTGTCCCCGCCGGCTGGCAGATGCGGGTGCAATCGACGACGCTCGGGCCGGTGATCCATATCGGACCGTCCGGCGAAGATGTCCTCGCGGTTTGGCCGCTGCTTCCAATGGATTTCCTGAATCGCCAATATCTGGCCGCGCACGCGCGCCTGGTTCAATGCAGTACGCATCCGCCGCTGTTCGGCACCGTGTTCTCGCAGTGCGTAGAGCCGTTTGTTGAAGAGCAGCTCGCGTATGGATCGCAGCGACACACCGCGGCTGAAGCATCGCAAGATCTGCTTTCCGTCCTTGGGCTCCAGAACGCGAATGTCGCCGAAATCTCCCCGGCCGAGGCAATCACGTCGTTTGAATTGGTGCAAAAAGGGCGTGCACGATCAGTGTACGGCGATCTCCGCATGATCGACTTCCCGAATCCGATGCTTGGCGAAGGCGATGTGTCAAGCTTCGCGTTTCTCACCGGTTGCCAAGCGGATTCGAATCGTCTGTCCGCAGTGCGACCTACGTGCGCCGCAGTCATGGCCTCGTTCGTGCCGACGTCGCGCTGGATGCAGCCGGCTGTCGAATTCGCGCTGCAGCGCTATGCGCAAGAAAAGCAGCAGCTGCTCGGGATTGGTGGCACGATGGCTAACGGTTACTCGCGCGATTCTTCAATTATTTCACATTGGGGATCGACGATGCAGCAGATGCAGTACGAGCAGTTTGCTCGCTCGCAGGCATCCAACTTCAGCAGCCAGCAGGGCTGGATAAACGCGCTGGGCGGCAAAGTTGACGTTTGGAATCCGAACGACCCCAGTTCCGTCTTCAATGTCGAGGATACGTCTGCGCATTACTGTCAAGACGGAGCCGGTGAAATTCACGGCTACGAGTCCACGCCGCCGGACGGCTGTACACCGATGGCGATTAGCCTGCAGCCACCACACTAATGTAGTGCCGACGTGCCGGGTGCGGCCCATCTCAGCGGGCATCCGGTTCAGATCTGCACCGCGCGCGGAAGCAGGCCGCCGCAGGACGGCCCCGGTCACTACCTGATTACGCCTGGTGCAACGCCTCCGGGTTAGTTGTGATCGCGCTTAGCCACCTACGTGCGCATCGCGTGCTCTTTTATAGGGTCAGCTCTCGCATCCGCTCGGCAATAGCGTCGGGAAGCGCGCGCAGTGCATCGGTTACGGCGAGATTCGATGCCTCGAGCGAGCGAATCGCGCCGACGATCTCCGCATTCGCGCTTTGGGTTTTTATGGTGAGGAGATCGAGCGTAACGCCGACTCCGTGTGCGAGCTGCGCAATGGCAAGCGACTCGTCCGGTGCATACGATTCGCCGCTGCGCTTGGGCCCTAGCGCCAGCGCTCCGATCAGGTGTCCGCGAGCGACCATCGGATAGGCGAACTCCCCTCGAAGTTCCGTGTCCATAAGATGGAGATCGAAAACGTCGTGTGACGCTCGTAACGCCACAAAGGCAGCGTCGTTTTCGCCAATACTTCCGTAGTGCCCGCGGCCGTCATACATCGCAAATTCCACTGTCGACGCGTCGGCGTGCTGCTCCAGCGTTTGTTTTGCGCGCAGCAAGACAACGTCGGGGTTCGTGATGAAAGCAACCTCTCGGGCAAATCGCTTGAGCGCCAGTTCGTCTTCGTGGCGCCTGCGAAAAAACACATTATCGATGAGGCGATCGACACGAGTGTGTATCTGATGCAGCGACATTCCCAGTGCGAGCGCGATTGCCGCACTCACCGATACGTTGGCAATGCGCCCTGCGTCATGGAGCCAGCCGCCGAGCGCCCATTCCACGAGCGTAAACAGTCCAACCACGACAAGCGACACCGTCGTGAATACTGCTGCGCGGTTGAGGACGAATCCAACATCGAGCAGGCGGCGGCTGAGCAGTGCGTACATCAATCCGAGCGGCGCAATGAACCAGCTCGTATTGAGAATCCAGTAATATGCGAGCGGATTCGTCGTGAAATACGACTGCACGGTGGCAATGCCGAAGAGGTAGAGAATCGCCAGCGACCCCGTTGCCCATGCGACGCGCGGGCGCTCCGCACCGCTCGAGGCGCGCACGGCGAGTAACGCGCAGAGCAACGCCATTGCCGATGGTCCGACGACGGCCGCAAAAAGCAGCAGCGGGCGCGAGATAAACCACGCGTGCAAATCCAAGATACCGAACCATAATCCCGCGATGCCGAGCACGCCGCCCGGGCCGGGGCCACCTTGACCCGCACCGGTCCAAATCAGCGCCGATAGACTCGCTACGGCAATGGTCAACGCCGTAAACACGCGTCGAGTGGTGGACACGGGATGCCCGAACAGCAGTGCGTAGACGGCGAAGAGTGCGACACCGGCACTGAAAAGGAATTGCGCGCAGACGTTCAGGGCGGCGTCGAAGGCGGGCCAGGGTGTGAGCCAGCCGTTAATCGGAAAAAGGTTCTCGCCGAGAACGATGAGCGCGAGCGTGAGCGAGAGCATACGCACTTCGGCGTTTGCGGGACGACGCAAGATGAGCAGCGCGGCGACGCCGAGACTGAGCGCCGAGCCCAGCCAGAATGCCCAATCGAACAGCACCTGCGAGGAAGCGAAGAATGGGATTCCGGTGTAGACCTCCGGCGTAATCGCCAACATCCGCGTTTTACCGCTGCGCGTGAGTGCAAGATGCATCGGCTTTCCGGTGAGCAATTCATTGCGCAGGCCGTACCGTTCTGCGGGCATCATTCGCCGTAGATCGATTGCGTCACCGGCGCGAATCCCGCTGCGAGCCGCAACGGAACCGGGCACGATCGTCCGAAACGTATCTACGAACTGCGCGGAGGTCACCGGACCAAACGGCTCACCGCCGAATGCGTCACCCTCAAGGTAATAGGTTGCCCACGCGCTTTCTGCCGCCGCCAGAAGCCCGATAAGGCAAAGCATCAGCACGATTCGCTGCCAAACGCGCGTTCCGGCAGGCATACTCAAGAACCAGCTGCAAGCGGCGGTGACGCCGTGCTAAGCAATTGCTGCCGGAGCGCTTTTGCCTCGAGCCGGTCGTATGCCGCACCTGCAGCGTCGGCCATTCGTTCGATGAGCGAGATCTCGTCACCGTCGAAGTCGGTCCCGTTGCGGTGCGCGGCATAGAACGCGATCGCCGTCAAATCTTCATGCGAGAAGATCGGTACGGCCATCGACGGCTCGACGCCGTGGTCGCAAAGAACTTCTGAATGCCAATAATGCGGACGAAGCGTAAGCGCCTGGCGACGCGTCGCAACGTAGGATGCGAGGCGGTCGGCGTTTTCAATCGCCGTTCCGCGTGCTATAGCTGCGCCGGCCGAACGAACGACTTCCAAGCGATCTCCGTCGAAGCGCGCCAGCACGCCGAAGGCGAGATCGAAGGCTCGCACCGGCTCCTCGATCAGCATGCGATCGACGGCGTCACGGCTCTTCAGTTGGCGAAGCGCGTCGGCGGCGAGCGCAACGTCGACGAAGCGGTCGACGCGGCCGTGCATCGAGTTCATGAAAAAGACGAGTATGAGTGCGAGCCCCACGTCAGGGTGCCCGAACGCGCGCCTGACGTCGGGACCCCATAGCGCAATGCTGAGCAGGGAAAGCAGCGCCACGATAATTGCACGTCGATTCACGCGACTACGCTCCAAGGTGCCCCGGATTTCGGTATAGCCGTCGCCGCTACCCTGAACTTAGAGTCCCATCAGCGCGTTCGCCCTCAAAAGCGAGCGCTTGCCTGTCATCCGTTTAGAGCGGTCTTGCAGCGGGTCTCGGGACGGTCACATCGCGCGCTCCGGCGTGTACAAGAAAATCTGCGACGATCCATGCGGCTGCAGCAAGCGCGAAAGTCTCCAGGCCTTCGCTCCAGTTCCCGAGTTGGCCGGGCTGCGCAATCATCAGCGGTATCCAAATCGTTACGCCGAAAATCAGCAGCATAAGCGCGAGAAGCTGCGAAGCGAGAAACGCTTTGTAGCGAACGATGAGCGACACACCGGCGAGAGCAAACGCGATCGTCGTCACAATGGTCCAAAACGAACCGCCGAATGGAATCCATTTTGGAACCAAGCTCACCGTACGGGCAAAGAATTCCAATTGTTCGATTGCATACGAGATATTGCACAAACCGAACACGATGACCGCGGCATTCGCAGCTCTGGCCGCCTCAGGCGCTGACGGCGAGGCTTGGCCGTATGCAGCGACCGCGCCGACAACCAGACCCAGCGCGTAAAAGACATCGCCCCAGCTCGCATACACGCGTGGTTGTGCGAAGATCTCCGGCACGAACGTGCATGCAAAAAGCACGTACACTGCCGTCAAGAGTATTGCGCCTAGGCGAGCCGAACGCCCAAAGAGGATCGCAATGCCGCCCGCAATTTGGACGGCCGCCGTGACGTCGAGAAAGACGGCGCGACCGGGTAACGTCCAGGCCGAAACGAGCTGCACGTGGAGTGCGAGGCTTGCGATACCTAATGCCAGCGCCGCGGCACCGAAGAGATAACGGCCCATGGTTTATAAACGCTCCTTTGAGCGGCGCGTGACGGCAGCCTGCCGGCGGAGGCGCGCACAACGGCGTCGCAGTCACACCGCCGCTATGTGCCTTGTTATAAGCAAGTGTGATTGGCTAAAACCAGAGCTGGAGCGACCGTATGAATCGACTCGTACTTTTGCGCTTTGCCCTTCCGGCAATCGCCTTGGCATCTATTGCCGTCTTCGTCTTGCCGGCGCGCGGACAGCGCCACGTTGGGACCTACCCGAAGATGGCGCCGCTCGCGCAGTACTTGATGGACAGGAACGCCGAGATCGCGCTGGCTCGAAGCGCTGCACCGGCGTCGATTTCGAGGGCTGCACGCGTATTGGTCTTGACCCCGTCCGGTTACGTAACGGCGGCGAACGGCAGCAACGGCTTCACGTGCCTGGTCGACCGTAGCTGGATGTCCGCGTTCGACGATTCCCAATTCTGGAATCCCAAAGGCCGAGGCGCCGTCTGCTACAATCCGCCCGCGTCCAGAACGGTGCTCCGTTACGAATACGTGCGCACGAAAATGGTTCTATCCGGGCTTTCTAAATCCCAAATGTACGCGCGTCTCGAGGCAATTGCCGCGAAGAACGGACTGCCTACGCCGGAACCGGGCTCCATGTCGTACATGATGTCGAAGCATCAATATCTGAACGACAGCGTCGGCAATTGGTATCCGCACCTCATGTTTCACGAACCGCAAGCGGTCGGCGCGAACGCGGGCGCAATGTGGGGAGCAAACTTGCCCGCATCACCCGTGGTAATGGATAGCGCGCACAAACTGTGGCCCGAACCGCAGACCGTTTTCTTCGTGCCGCTGAGCAAGTGGTCGGACGGTACTCCAGGCCCTCCGTTGTAGCAGAACACCCTGCAGCCGGACGATTTTCGGACGGACGCACGACGCTGCCTCGCTAGCATAGGGCCATCGGCTGAATCTACCGCCGATGAAGTGAGGAGCTTATTATTATGAAGACCCTAGTATACGTGGCCGTTGCAGTCCTAAGTTTTGTCAGTCAGACGATTTCGGCCGGAGCAGTTACTCATGTCGCCATTGCCGGAGCGAGCCACGGATGTACCGCTCCCGCAAGCGTCGACGGAACTCCGTATTGGCGGATGCCCACCATCGCCGAAGATGAAGGTGCAAGCGGCATCGCGCAGGTGAAGATCGATCTCACGGCCGCCGGAGATTTGGCCGGCGCAACGATTTTCTCCAGCAGCGGCAATCCCGTTCTCGACCAGGCGGCGCTCGAGTCCGCGCGCATGACGCGCTTTACGTCGGAAGTCGCGAATTGCAAGCACGTCGGCGGTTCGTACCTGTACCAAGTCGAATTCTGATAAACCAAACGTTTCCGTCCAGCAGAAGAAAGCCCGGCGCATTGCCCGGGCTTTCTGCTCAAGGGCGCCCGAGGAACCTCAAGTAAAAGGCTAGGAACACCAAGACGACGCCGACGTTTGCGATCAGCCGTTCCAAGAAGCGGTTTCTAAAGAATGCGACATCCACACCGACGATCACCGCCATCATCACCACCACATAAAGTGCTGCAGCTATCCGTGCGCTCATCGGTGACGCCTTGTCCTCGAACCTCATCTGTTCCTCGTCGCCGGCCTTTTCATCATTTCTTAATCGCCGGCCCATCTTGGAGCGGTATTGTCAACCTATCTCGCTTTCGAGGAGTCGTTTTCATGAAATTCATCGCTTTTGTAATAGCGCCGGCGGTTTTGTCGGCAATGCTCGCGGTGCCGGGGCAGGCCCTTGCGCAAAGCGCTCCGATGCCGAATTCGGCGATGTCGTGCGGTGGAGGCCACGGGACCGGGGTCAATCCGATGCGTGGCATCAAACTCACTCCGCAGCAGCGCTCGGAGATTCGGACGATCCGCGAACAATTCCGGGCTGCACATCCCTGCGGCAGTCATCCCAGCGCGCAAGCTCGCGCTGCGCTTCATCAGCAGATCCTCGGCGTACTCACGCCGGCGCAGCAGGCGCAGTACCAAGCGAATTTGAGCGCGGAAAAACCCTAGACCCGCGAGGCCTGTTCGGGGAGCCGGAACACCGGCTCCGCCGGAACGGGTCAGTTCCGTTCAAGCCGCCGCCCTGAAGCTAGCGAATGAGTGGTTTCAAGGGCGCAATCGTGTTCGTCATAAACTGCCGGTACTCGCGCATCGCGGCAGCGTAACGCGCATCGAACGCTTGCGCGAATCGCAGCGTCTCCGCAGTCGGCGGAGTCGGCGAGAAACGCAAACCCGCGGGCAGGTCTTCACGGAGCGACCCCGCTTCGAGCGCGAAATCTTCTCCGTTGCGGTAGTTTGCAGTGAATGCGGCAAAGACGTTTGCCCGCTCGCGTTCTGCCGCCGCAATCCGCGTTTGAAGTGCGGCGTTGCTCACTGACGACGCCAGCGCTTTCGCGAGTGTACGTTGCAGCGCGTCGAGATTGTTGAGAACTGTATCGATACTCGACGTAATACCGACGTATTTCTCATTGAAGCGATATGCTTGCTCGTATTCGGTTTGAGTCCACGGCGCGAGCGGATCCGTTTTCACGACGAGGTGTTGCCTCGCGGTATGGCCGCCGGTTGTGAGTGCAAGTGTATACGTCCCGGGCGGAACGGGCGGCCCCGAACGCACGCGGAACGGCGTTGCTGCACCGTTCCATTGCTCGGCCGGCGTCGCATTCATGTCCCAGACGAAGCGGTTGAGTCCCGCTTTGTTCGGAATTTCCTTACCGGAAATCGTTCGCAGCAGGCGTCCGGACCCGTCGTAGATGCGCGCGAGAGGTGCGGAATTTGATGCGGATGATTGATAGAACGAAATGAGCGCTCCGGTGGGTGGATTTTGACCGGAGAACCGGCCGTACAAGCCCTGCTGATCCGAATGCGAGAACCACCGGTAGGCGGGGCGCGGCGCAAACAGCATGAAGCCGCGCTGTTGCGCTTGCGTGAGTTGTTCGAGTGGTGTAATGTCGTCGAGAATCCACACGCCGCGGCCATGCGTTGCGGCAACGAGATCGCGATCGGCGGGCGCAATGCGCAGATCGCGGAAACTGACCACCGAGATGTTATTGCGAAACGGTTTCCACTGTTTGCCGCCGTCGAACGTCACGTACAATCCGCGATCCGTACCGGCAAACACGAGGTGGGGATTCACGATGTCGGGACGCACGGTCCGCACGGAGTCATCGGAAGGCAAACCGTTCACGATCTTGTGCCACGTCTTGCCGTAATCCGCGGTAACGAAGAGATACGGAGCGTCGTCTCCCGAGCGATGCCGATCGATTGCTGCGTAGGCAGTTCCGGCAGCGAGCGGCGAAGGCGCCACCGTTTCCACGCGTCCGAAGGAAAGTACGCCGGGCGGCGTCACGTTGCTCCAATGTTTTCCGTAATCGCGCGAGAGTTGTACCAACCCATCGTCGGTGCCGACCCACATCTCACCCTTCGCGATCGGCGAACCTTCGATGTCCAAAATCGTATCCGAGTATTCGGTGCCGAAGACGTCTTTTGTGATAGGGCCGCCGGACGGCGCTTGATGCGCCTTCACGTTCAGCGTCAAGTCAGGACTGATCGGCGCCCAATGCTCGCCGCGATCCGTACTTTGAAAAACGACGTCGCCGCCGTACCACACGACATTCGGATTCCACGGCGCGAACGCAATCGGCGAATCCCAATTGAAGCGATACAGCGCCAGGCGCGTGTCGAAACGCTGTGCGGACGTCGCTTCGTACGGAAAGATTGGACGCATCTCTTCGTTCCGGCGATCGTAGCGCGTCAGCCAGCCGTCTTCGGAATCCGCAAAAATGTAGCGCGGGTTCGACGGATCCGGAACGGACCACATTCCGTCGCCTCCGACCGTCACGTACCAGTCGCGTCCCGTGATACCATCGCTCGACCGTGAATTCGAAGGTCCGCAGTATGCCTGGTTGTCCTGCAACGCCGCGCACACCGTATACGGATTCTCCGTTGAAATACCGACGTGATAGACCTGCTCTATCGGCAGATTCCGCGAGAACCAAAAACTCGCGCCTCGATCGAGCGAGAGCGCGAAGCCGCCGTCGTGTCCGACGATCAGCCGTTTGCCGTCGTTGGGATCTATCCAGATAGCATGCGTGTCGGCGTGCACTTCGTTGCCGAAGCGTTTGAACGTCTTGCCGCCGTCGGTGCTGAGCGCGAGATCCATGGACAGGGTATAGACGCGATTCTGATCTTCCGGATCGACGGCGAGATGCGAGAAGTAGAAGGGCCGCTGGTTGATGAGCGTGCCCGTGAACATGCGGGACCAATGCGCGCCTGCGTCGTCCGAACGCCACAACACGCCTTGCCGCGATTGGATAAGCGCATACACGCGGTTCGGATTACTCGGCGCAATCGCAAGGCCGATCCGTCCGGTGATTCCGCTGGGCAATCCATTGCCTTGCAAACGCGTCCACGTGCGTCCGCCGTCCACCGATTTATAGAGGCCTCCGTTCGGCCCCCCGCTCGAAAAGGACCACGGCACGCGGCGGAATTCCCACATGCCCGTGTAGAGAACGTTCGGATCTTTCGGATCCATCGCGAGATCGCAGGCGCCGCTGTCCGAAGCGAGATAAAGCGTCTTCTTCCACGTCGCGCCGCCGTCGAAGGTCACGTAGATCCCGCGCTCGTTGCTATCGCGGAACACGCTGCCGAGCGCGGCAACGACGATGTGCTTGGAATCGGTGGGATCGATCGCTATTCCTGCAATATGCCGCGTTTGCTGCAATCCCATCATCCGCCACGTTTTGCCGCCGTCCAGGCTCTGATAGATGCCGTCGCCGGCGATGACGTCGTTGCGCGGATTCGACTCGCCCGTGCCGACCCACACGTTGTTCTCGTTTTGCGGATCGATGGCAATCGCGCCGATGGACGCAACCGGTTCCTTGTCGAACACCGGCGTCCAGGTTTGCCCGCTGTTCTCGGATTTCCAAACGCCCGCGCCGGCAGTCCCGATGTAATACAAGAACGGATCTTGCGGCGTGCCTGCAACCGCGGGGATGCGTCCGCCGGCGGTCGCGGGACCGATGGAGCGCCACTCCATCGACGAGTAGGGTGCTGCACTAGCCGGCAACGCAGCGAATAATGCAAACGCAAAAGCAATGGAAACCGTACGCTTCATGGTGGGATT
>DATGJX010000160.1:0-3599 GCA_035294905.1 Vulcanimicrobiaceae bacterium
GCCGGAATTCTGCTTCTAAGGGTCATGCGTTCTCCTTGGGTGTGAAGTCGTGAATTCTCTACCGGGTAAACGAGAAATGGGCCGCATGCGTTCGCATACGACCCATATTTTGCTCAACTGTGGCCTCGTTACCTCGGCCGCCCTTCGACGACGCGCTGCGCCGAGGTATCCGAAGCGTCAGGGTGACACCTTAAAGTTGGGAACCTTCAGATCGAGATCCGCCGCTTTGCGCAGCGCTTCGACCTTATCCAGGCGTTCCCACGGCAGATCGAGATCCGGACGGCCGAAATGTCCGTAAGCGGCCGTTTGCCGATAGATCGGCCGGCGCAGATCGAGATTGTGGATGATCGCCGCCGGGCGAAGATCGAACGTGCGCTTGACGAGCTCGGCGATTTGTTCCTCAGGAAGCTTCCCGGTACCGAACGTTTCGACGAGTACGCTCATCGGATGCGCGACGCCGATTGCGTACGCAACCTGCACTTCGCAGCGATCGGCAAGTCCCGCCGCGACAACGTTCTTTGCAACGTGGCGAGCGGCATACGCGGCCGATCGATCGACCTTCGTCGGATCCTTGCCGGAGAACGCGCCACCCCCATGACGGGCCATACCGCCGTACGTGTCCGCGATGATCTTCCGGCCTGTCAAACCCGCATCGCCCTTCGGGCCGCCGATGACGAAGCGGCCCGTCGGATTCACGTACACGCGCGTCTTTGCATCGCGAAGCGACGCCGGAATGACGTGGTTGATCACCTTCTCGGTGATCTCCGTGCGGATCGTTTCGAGCGGAATGTCCGGATCGTGCTGCGTCGAGATGACGACGGCATCGACGCGCACGGGTTTGCCGTCTACGTACTCCACCGTCACCTGCGATTTGCCGTCGGGCCGCAGATACGGAATGTCGCCGTTTTTGCGAACCGCAGCGAGATGACGCGTGAGGTTGTGGGCCAGTACGATCGGCAGCGGCATGAGTTCGTCGGTTTCGCGGCAGGCGTAGCCGAACATCATCCCTTGATCGCCGGCGCCGATGCGATCCCACAGATCGTCGGGGTGCTCTCCGGTCTTGGCTTCGAGCGACTTGTCGACGCCCATCGCAATGTCGGGTGATTGTTCGTCGATCGAAACGCTGACGCCGCACGTGTCCGCATCGAAACCGACTGCCGATTTGGTGTAGCCGATGTCGGTGATCACTTGGCGCACGATGCGCGGGATGTCGATGTAGGTCGACGTCGATATCTCGCCGGCGATGTGAATCTGCCCGGTGATCGCGAACGTTTCGCAAGCGACCCGTCCATTTGGATCGTCCTTGAGAATCGCATCGAGCACCGCGTCCGAGATTTGATCCGCAACCTTGTCCGGATGCCCCTCGGTGACCGATTCACTGGTAAAGAGTCTGCGATATGCCATAACTACGTGCCTTCATTCCTTATAGCGCAGCACTGCGCGCTGCGCTCGGTGCTCCACAGAATTTTTGCAACTACGCAGCAAAAATTCTGCTGCGCACCCCCGCCCAAACTATCGCGGGCGGGTCCCCGAAGCGAAGGCACTACGTGCCTTCGCTCCACGACGCCATGTATTTGAGTTGTTCCGGTGTGAGCGTATCGATTTCGATGTTCATCGACGCCAGTTTGAGCTCCGCGACTTCCTCGTCGATGTGCTCCGGAACGTCGTACACTTTCTGCTCGAGGTCTTTGTAGTTCTGCGCAAGATATGCCGCCGACATCGCCTGATTGGCAAACGACATATCCATAACCGCCGCGGGGTGGCCTTCAGCTGCTGCCAGATTGATCAGGCGGCCGTCCGCGAGGATGCAAATCTTGCGCCCGTCGTGCAGTTCGTATTGCTCGACGAACTGACGCGGCTCCGTCTTGCCTTTGCTGATCTTCGGCAAGCATTCCAGATTGAGCTCGTCGTTGAAGTGGCCCGAGTTGCAGACGATGGCGCCGTCCTTCATCAATTTGAAGTGGTGCTCGTCGATGACGTGATAGTTGCCCGTGACCGTAATGAAGATGTCGCCCTCTTTCGCGGCTTCTTCCATCGGCATCACGCGGTACCCGTCCATCACCGCCTCCAGCGCCTTGCGCGGATCGACTTCCGCCACGACGACGTGCGCGCCCATACCGGCTGCGCGTGACGCAGCGCCGCGTCCGCACCAGCCGTATCCGACGACGACCAACGTGCGCCCGGCCAGCAGCACGTTCGTCGCGCGAATGATGCCGTCCAGCGTCGACTGGCCGGTGCCGTAGCGATTGTCGAACATGTGCTTGGTCAGCGCGTTGTTCACGGCGATGACGGGATACGGCAGGACGCCGTCCTTTTGCATCGCCTTGAGGCGAATCACGCCCGTCGTCGTTTCTTCACAGCCGCCGATCATATCGGCGAGCAAATCCTTGTGCTTGCCGTAAATCGTATTGACCAAATCGCAGCCGTCGTCCATCGACATGTGCGGTTTCGTCGCGATGACCGACTCGATGTGGGCGTAATACGTTTGGTGGTCCTCGCCCTTGATCGCGTACGTCGGAATCCCGTACTCACACAGCGCCGCCGCAACGTCGTCCTGCGTGGAAAGCGGATTGCTCGCGCACAGCGCGATTTCGGCGCCGCCTGCTTGCAGTGCAAGCATCAAATTCGCCGTTTCCGTCGTAACGTGCAGACACGCGCCGATGCGCACGCCTGCGAGCGGCTTCTCTTGGGCGAAACGCTCGCGAATCTGCGCTAGCACCGGCATGTACGCGCCGGCCCAGGCAATACGTGAGCGGCCTTGCTCCGCTAACGCGCGATCTTTCACATCGCCGCGCGAGGCACTTTGTTCGAGTACTGGCAACGCTTGTCAACCTCTCTTGGGGGAGTTTGGAACCTGCCCGCTATTCTGCCACAAGACTTACCCGACCCGCTAGCTAATGAGTCGCCCGTGGAGACGCTGAACGGCTATCTGACAAATCTCGGATCGGAAAGCCCCGCGCCGGGAGGCGGCAGCGCCGCTATGGTGGTCGCGGCTGCCGGCTGTGCCCTGGTTTCGATGGTTGCCCGGATCTGCTCCGCGAACGCGAAATACGCATCGAAGCACGCGCTCGCGGACGGCCTAGGCACACGCGCCGACGAATTGCAGCGAGCGTTCCTGCATCGCAAAGAGCAGGACGAGCGTGCGTTCGACGCGGTCGTTGCGGCGCGCGGCGACAAGAACGCGATGCAGGCAGCGCTTCACGCCGCGGCCGCAGTCCCGTTCGAGGGTGCGCACGCGGCACTCGAACTCCTGCGCTTGTCCGCGGACGCGTTGGAACTCGGCAACGCCAACCTCGTGAGCGACATCGGGTGCGCCGCCGAATTTGCCTACGCCGCGATGCTCGGATGCGCGTACAACGTGCGCATCAATCACAAGTTCATGAAGGATCAACCGACCATCGACGCGCAGCGCGTCGCGCTTGCCGATCTGGAAACCGAAGCGCAGTTCTTGCTAACGGCCGTTCGTAACGCTCTTCCTTAGAATGCGGCGACGCCCTTGGGCACGCCGAAGCCGGTCGGGCCGTCGTACCCTTCACCCGCGGTGCACAAATACGCTGCACTGCAGTGTCCGTTCGAACCGCTCGTAACGTCGATCAGGT